>CATJBQ010000167.1 GCA_949738465.1 uncultured Lachnospiraceae bacterium | reverse complement strand
GGATGCGGCGGGCGCGATTCTCTGTATTCCTACGGCCTTCTGTTCTTACACGGGCGAGGCCCTGGATCAGAAGACGCCGCTTCTGCGTTCCATGGAGGCCATCAATGAGCAGTCCCTGCGTCTTCTGCGTCTCTTTGGCAACCAGACCTCCAGACGGGTGACGCCCTCGGTGGGGCCGGAGCAGGAATACTTCCTGGTGGATCGTCAGAAATACTTGAAGAGAAAGGATCTGATTTTTACCGGGCGGACACTGTTTGGCGCCATGCCTCCCAAGGGCCAGGAGATGGACGATCACTATTTTGGCGTGATCCGTGAGCGGATCGGCGCTTTTATGCGGGATGTGAACAAGGAGCTGTGGAAGCTGGGAGTCAGTGCCAAGACACAGCACAATGAGGTGGCCCCGGCCCAGCATGAGCTGGCTCCTATCTATGCGGAGTGCAACGTGGCGGTGGATGACAACCAGCTTGTGATGGAGACGCTCAAGAGGGTGGCGTATCATCATGGGCTTACCTGCCTTCTGAATGAGAAGCCCTTTGCGGGAGTCAACGGCTCCGGCAAGCACAATAACTGGTCCCTTATCACGGATGACGGCATCAACCTCTTAAATCCCGGCGAGACGCCCCACGATAACATCCAGTTCCTGCTGGTGCTGACCTGTATCCTGAAGGCAGTGGATATCCATGCGGATCTGCTTCGGGAGTCGGCTGCGGATGCAGGGAACGACCATCGTCTGGGAGCCAACGAGGCGCCGCCTGCCATTATTTCCGTTTACCTGGGCGAACAGCTTCAGGATGTGCTGACCCAGCTCATCAGTACCGGTTCCGCCACCAGGAGCTTAGAAGGCGGCGTGATGCAGACGGGCGTGAAGACGCTGCCTGATTTTATGAAGGATGCAACGGACCGCAACAGAACGTCGCCCTTTGCCTTTACCGGCAATAAGTTTGAATTCCGTATGGTGGGCTCCAACGATTCCATTGCGGCTCCCAATGTGGTGCTGAATACCATTGTGGCGGAGGCCTTCTGCGAGGCCTGCGACGTGCTGGAGCAGGCGGAGGATTTTGATACGGCTGTCCACGATCTGATTAAGAAATATGCCATCGACCATCAGCGGATCGTGTTCAACGGCAACGGCTATTCCGACGAGTGGGTGGCGGAGGCGGAGCGCCGCGGCCTTCCCAATATCCGCAATATGGTGGATGCCGTGCCGGCACTGACCACAGAGAAATCCGTACGTATGTTTGGGAGGTTCAACGTATTTTCGGAAGCGGAGCTGTCCTCCCGGGCGGAGATTCATTACGAGAACTATGCCAAGGCCATCAACATTGAGGCCCACACCATGATTGATATGGCCGGAAAGCAGATCATCCCTGCCGTGATCCGATATACCACCGCCCTGGCTGGCTCTATCAATGCGGTGAAGGCAGCCTGCGATGCGGATATCAGCACGCAGACGGAGCTTTTGATGGAGACCTCGGATCTGCTGACGGAGACAAAATGTGCGCTGGCGAAGCTTACGGAGGTGACGGCAAAGGCGGCCACCATGGAGGAGGGCAGGGCCCAGGCCGCTGCCTACCGTGACCAGGTGAAGCCTGCCATGGACGCCCTGCGTGCTCCGGTGGACCGCTTAGAGATGCTGGTGGATAAGGAGATGTGGCCGATGCCGTCCTATGGCGACTTGATTTTTGAAGTGTAATCATAGAAACAGGACATGAAAAAAGGAGTCTCATTTGTGAGGCTCCTTTTTCCGTTTTGTTGTAAAAGGTCATAAAAAAGGGAGGATGCCAGGCGGCCGAAGCCACCTGGCGTTATTATGAAAAAGTTTATTCGAAGTAGTAATTAAATTACTAAGATGTTGTCTTTTGTTATGATCTTATTATAAGCGGGAATCGTGAAAAAACAATGTTATGGAGGTGAAGCTTTTTTTAATATAACATGAATAAATTGTGAACAGAAGGAGGGTGTGCGGGCCATTTGATTTTTATACAAAACAGCCGAGGGAAAAAAAGGGATAATTGTGCGTTTGAACAACCCTTTTTTTTTGTTTTTGTACTATAATAGGGATATCGAAGATATGAGTTTCGGGCAGGTACCAGATTAATTTTGACAGGAGGAATTTTCAATGAATCAGACAACAACACACAAGTATGCCAGAAGCGTTTCCATCATTGGCGTCGGCTGTACTCCCTTCATGTACACCGTGGACAATCCGGAAACCAATGGCCTTACGGAAGGCGAGATGTATGGCTATGCGGCGCTGAAAGCCATGGAGGATGCAGGGATCACCGCCAAGGATGTGGATTTTTATTTCCATGGCTGTGCCAGCACACTGAACGGCATGAATTACCTGACGCCCAACGTACAGATTGCCAACTGGTTTGGTATGAAGGGCAAGGCTTCCATCCATCATTCCGAAGCATGCTGTACCGGATATCTGGCCATCGAGCAGGCTGTGAATGCCGTAGCCTCCGGAAAATATAACTGTGTTCTCACCGGTTGTGTGGAGTTTGGCGACAGCACGCCTTCACCGGCTGATAATGTGGAGACGCCCAAGCATCCCTACAAGAGAGATAAGATGACCATGGAGAAGTTCTTAGCTACCACCTCCTGGCTCTATGACCGTACCTATGCCCGTGCCATGATGGCCCCAATCGAGCTGATCTATGACGATGCGGCGGAGGATTATGTGCGTACCCGCGGTATTTCTGCCCAGGAGATGGACGATACCCTGAACTGGATGGCCATCAATAACCGCCGGAATGCTGCCAAGAACCCGCTGGCCATTGAACGCACCGAATTTGCAGATATCGCTAAGGAGAAGGGCTTTGACGACGTGATGGATTATATGCGTTCTCCCTATAATCCCAAGATGGGCGATTTCTTACGGATGGAAGGCGTAGAGCGCAAGTGCGACGGCGCGGCGGCCTGTATTGTCTGCGCCACCGAGATGATTCCCGAGATCGCAAAGAACTTAAACCATAAGCCCATCGAGGTGCTGGGCGTTGGCTGTTCCGCTCTGGAAGCGACCAATCCGCATTTTGAGATCCGTGCAACGGAAGAAGCGGTCCGTCAGGTGTATGCCCAGACCGGTGTGAAGCCGGAGGAGCTGGATCTGTTCTATGCAAACGACTTTATTATCACCTCCCACCTGATCGCAGCGGAGATCGCGGGCTATCTGCCCTGGGGCGAGGGCTGGAAGTATATCTGTGAGGGACGTACCGCATACGATGGCGATAAGCCCATCAATACCAACGGTGGAAGAACCTCCTTCGGTCATGCCCATGCGGCGTCCGGCCTGGCTGACGTATATGAGGCATGTCTGCAGATGCGCGGCGAGTGCGGCGAGCGTCAGGTGAAGAAGTTACCCAAGACCACAATGCTGAGAGGCTACGGCGGTGCACAGAACATCGCGGCAGTGCTTCTTCGGACAATCGATTAATCAGGAGGGAAAGAGATCATGGCTATCAAATTAGAAAAAGTCGTTGAGAAATTTTATCAGGGCCTGGAGGAAGGCAAGTTCCTGGGCCGTAAATGCCCGGCCTGCGGGGCAGTGGAGTTCCCGCCGGTATATGCCTGCAATAGCTGCGGCAACCTGGAGACCGAGTGGGTGGAGATCAGCGGAAAAGGCGTCATGAAGTCAATTGTCCTTCCGGCGGCGCTGTCCACCAAGCCGGAGTACCGGGAGCGTATGAAGAATTTCGCTTACGGCGAGGTTGAGATCGAAGAAGGCGCATGCTTCAACGCGGTTGTCCTGGGGATCAACAAGAAGAAGAGGAAAGAGATTTACGAGAACGGCAAGCTTCCGGTGCCGGTACATGCAGTCACCCTGCAGAGAGACGGCTACAAGACGGTTGTATTTGAGCTTGACGAGGAGTAATTCGAAGGTTATGATAGTTAATAACCGCAGGCGTTTCCGCAGTATCCGGGAAGCGCCCTGCGGCACTGGAAAGCAGAGCACCCTCCGGGTGTACCTATATGCGCAAAAAATTGCGCACGAATCATGAAAGGAGAGAGAAAAATGGACAGAAAAGAATTAGAGGCAAAGGTAATCGAGCTGGTGGCAATGGCATACGGCAAGGATGAGGCGGATATCACCGTAGATACGGATATCAAGGACGATCTGGGCGGAACCTCCGTGATGATGGTGGGTCTGGTATCCGAGATTGAGAACGAGCTGGATGCGATGGTTCCCCTTCAGATCGCATCTGCCTGCAAGACCGTAGGCGATCTGATCGACAAGATTGAGGAAGAACTGTAAGAAGGATTGTGAAAAGAACTGATGTTCGACGCAATGCATATAAAAAAAGGAGAATAGACCGATGAATATTTTGGACCAGCTTTATGAAAAGGCAAAAGCGAATCCTCAGAAGGTTGCATTTCCGGAGGCTTCCAACGAGAAGATGATGCAGGCGGCTTATGAGACCGGAAAGGATGGTTATATCATTCCCGTTCTTGTGGGCGACGCTGCAGAGTTAAAGCAACTGGCAGCCGAGAGAGGCTATGAGGAGAGCGTATTTACCATTGTAGACATCCATGAGGAAGACTATAAGAACGAAGTGATTGCAAAATATGTGGCGCTGCCTCATACCAGGCTCAAGGAGAAGGCTCTGGCGCGCCGCATGGAGGATCCGTTATATTATGCCATGGTAATGCAGGCGGTAGACGAGGCAGACGTTACCTTTGCGGGAATCGACAACACCACTGGCGATGTGCTTCTGGCCGGCCAGATGATTATCGGCCTGAAGGAAGGCATCAGCACCGTTTCCAGTATCGGACTGTGCGACATTCCGGGCTATGAAGGAAGCGAAGGCTCTCTGCTGGCTGTTGGCGACAGCGCCGTGTGTACCAACCCCAACGCGGAGCAGCTTGCAAGTATAGCGATCTCTGCCTGTGATACGGTTGCTTCCCTTCTTGACTGGGAGCCCAGATGCGCCATGGTGTGCTATTCCACCCTGGGCAGCGGCCAGGGCGAGCTGATCGATAAGGTGACGGAAGCCTTGAAGATTGCCCAGGAGGCACGTCCGGATCTTGCCATCGACGGCGAGTTCCAGTTGGATTCCGCCATTGTTCCGGCTGTGGCTGCCAAGAAAGTACAGCGGGAGAGCAAGGTGGCCGGTAAGGCCAACGTGGTGATCTGGCCGGATCTGAACGTGGGAAATGTGGCTGTGAAGCTGATTCAGCAGTTTGGCCATGCCAATGCCTATGGCCCCATGCTTCAGGGCTTCAACAAGGTGGTCTGCGACTGCTCCAGAGGGGCGCCTGTTTCCGAGATCAAGGGGAATGTGGTGATTTCCGCGGTGCGTGCGGCAGGCAGTAAGAGATAAGTATTTTGGAGCGTGGAATTTAGGAAAAGATGAGGACATGACGGTGCGCCATGTCCTCATCTTTTAAAGCGTGAAACGGTGTAATATTACGGCTTCGAGGGGCTTTTGGCTGCAGATTGCCAGAAGCCGCCGTTCATCCAGTTTTTTCTGATAAAAATACAATCCTTCCTGGGAGCAGGCAATGGTGGCAGGCTCCTTAGAAGCGTCAATTGTAAAGGAGAAGCCGGTCATGGGCATAGCAAGCCCCAGGCCGGCTTCTTTGATGCGGCTCTCCTTCAAGGTCCAGAAACGATAAAAATATTCCTGATATTTCTGCTGGTCTGCCTGGAATTGCAGCAGGAAATCCTTTTCTCCCGGGGTCAGCACCCGCCGGAAGATGCTTTCCCGGAAAGGTCCGATATCCTCCACGTCCACACCCAGCTCCCGGTCTGAGAAGCCGCATGCCACCAGCCTGTCACAGTGGCTGATGTTGAAGTGGATCTGTGGATAGTCCTGGAAGTATGGTTTTTCATGGGCATTGACGGAAAGGCAGGCGTCGATCTGTTCCGGCGGAATGGAAATGGAGTAGAGCCGCGAAAGGCCCAGAGAAAGCAGGGAGCGCCCAAGCTGGTGCTCCCTGCTTCGTTTTTCTTTCTGTGGAACTGTTTCATAATAGCAATAATAAAGCGTAATCATCGATGCTTCTCCTATAGCGCCGGCGAATTTTACGGAGTACCGCCGGAGGAATTGCTGCCGGGCGGACTGCCGGTACCGGCAGGCGGATTCACACCGCCGCCGGGATCTATGACGCCGCCGGGCGGATTGCCTTCCCCGGGAGTGGTTCCCGGGGCGGCAGGATCAACTGCGGGAATCTCCGGAATCAGGGTATCTACACTGTGGAGCGTACAACTGCTCTGGGCCAGCTCATCCGTTAAGAGGAAGGGGCCGTCCTCACTGTCATAGGATCCGCCCACAATGTAGACGTTGTCCTGGCGGTTTTCCCCCGGGCAGAATTCATTGGCCAGCATGCCCGAGGCGGTGCAGATGGTGGCCCGGAAATGATGGTCGCAGTATTCGCCAGGAACCGTGCCGTTGGCAAAATACTCATTGACTACCATGCTGCCCCGGGGATCCTGGTCACAAAGGCCCTCCACAGCCAGCTTTCCGGATTTTTTACAGATGGAGGCCATGGTCAATCCCTCCGGCTTCTGGAAGTCCCGGTATTCCAGCCCCTCATGGGCACGCTCCATGATTGCCCGCCAGATATTGCGGACAAAGCGGGTGGAGTTTAAGTTGTTCATGGACATATTATCGTCAAAGCCGCCCCAGGTTACACAGGTGTAGTATGGGGTGAAGCCGGCAAACAGTACATCGCGGCTGTCGTTGGTGGTGCCCGTCTTTCCGGCAATGGGCATGGAGCCGAAGTTCACGCTGGTACCGGTACCGGAGGTCACTACATCCTCCATGGCGGAGGTTAAGAGGAAAGCCGTGGTATCCTTCAAAACCGTTCTGGTCTGGGGCGTATTGTCCAGAAGCACCTTCCCATCGTGATCGAGGATCTGGGTATAAAACCGGGGCTTGGTGTAGGTGCCGCCGTTGGCAATGGAAGCGTAGGCGGCGGTAAGCTCCAGGTTGGTGACGCCGTTGGTAATACCGCCCAGGGCCAGCGCCTGTCCGATGTCGCTCTGGGCCATGGTGGTAAAGCCGAAGTTGGTCAGGTAATCATAGCCCACCTGGGGGGAAATGTCGGTAAGGGTCTTCACCGTCACTACGTTGACGGAGCGGGTAATGGCTTCGCGGATGGTGGTGAAGCCCCCGTATTTGCTGTCATAATTTTTCAGGGGGGTACCGTTGGCGTAGGCGTAGGGCGCGTCGTCCTGCACGGTGGCCAGAGTCATGCCTGCAGTATCCAGGGCAGGCGCAAAGGCGGCCAGTACCTTGAAGGTGGAGCCTGGCTGGCGGGTCGTGTTGGCGGCGCGGTTCAGGGTACGGCTGGCGGTCTTCTCGCCGCGGCCGCCCACAATGGCCTTCACCTCCCCGGTATACTGGTCCATCAGTACCACGGAGGTCTGGGGCTGTAGCGTATAGGTAACGGATTCCCCGTTATCGACAATCTTGTCGCCCTCCTTCAAGATCTCTGCCTTGTAGGCCTCAATGGCCGCCGCAGCAGCCTCCTGGCTTTCAAAATTGAGGTTGTAACCAGGGTCGCCGGGGCGGGACTCGTCCCCTTCCCGATAAAATTTTAACATACTCTGTTCGCTGTAATTTTCGATGGAGCCGTCCGGCTTTTTTATCGTAAGGCGGTAAGCAAAGGAATACTGGGGCTCGTCCGTGTAATTATCCGGATTGTTCATCTCCTCGTTGCAGATTGCCTGGAGCCTGGGATCCTGGGTGGAGTAGATGGTAAGCCCGCCCTGGTAAAGGGCTTTGGTGGCCTGGGTGTCAGTGTAGCCCTTAAGCTCCACCAGATCTTCCGTGATCTGCTCGATCAGCACATCCACAAAATAAGAGTTGGGGCTGGATTCCGCATATTCGATATTAACCTGCTGGATCCGGGAGTACACGTCGTCGGCCATGGCTTCTTCAAATTCTGCCTGGGAAATATATCCCTGATCCTTCATTTCGGTGAGAACCTTTTCCCGGCGGATCTTATTGTTCTCCGGATGGGACACCGGATTCCATTTACTGGGGCTCTGGGTAATGGCGGCAATCACGGCGCTTTCGGAAATAGTAAGTTGTGACACGTCTTTGCCGAAATACCGGCGGGAAGCAGACTGGACGCCCAGGGTATTCTGCCCGAGGTTGATGGTATTGAGATAATTTTCCAGCACCCAGTCCTTGGATTTGACCTTGGTAAGCTCCAGGGCCAGGTACTGTTCCTGGATCTTACGCTCCAGCTTTTCCGCAAAGGAGGTCTCTCCGGTCCAACTGGTAAAGACGTTATTTTTCAAAAGCTGCTGGGTGATGGTGCTGGCCCCTTCGGTAAAATGAAAGCCGTTGGAAATCCCTACAAAGCCGGCCCGGATGATTCCCTTGATATCGATTCCGTTGTGATCGTAAAAACGTTCATCCTCAATGGCTACAAAGGCGTGCTGCACATGCAGCGGGATCTCGTCTATGGTGACATAAACGCGGTTGGAGCCGGAAGCCACCAGCCGTTTCATTTCATTGCCGTTAATATCCAGCACCACGGACAAATATCCTGTGGGCGTGGGATCAATGTCGTCAATATCCGGTGCGGAGTCGATGACGCCCTTCAATAATCCGATGCCGGCACAGCCGCCGATAAAGATGATTCCAATAAAACAGATCAGCACCATTTTTAAGAATATAACCGCAAACTTCTTGCGGACCATGGTACCCTTTGCGGTAAGCTGCCTGGCCTTACGGGAGGTACCTTTCTTGCTGTAGTTCATATTAGCCTCCTTTGAAAACAAAAACATAGATAAGCTATTTTACTATTATATCAAAGATGCAGGGCGAAATAAAGAAAAAATTCCTTAAGTTTCCTGGCGGTTTTCTATTAGAGTACCCATTTGAAGGGAACATAAACCGAAAATTGCCGTAAAATCGCGGACGGGCCTTGCTGTGGGAATGGGATCTGTGGTAAGATGAAGCATATGGTCATGTAGAGACGAAGGATGGCAGAGAGCCGAAGGAAACACCCTGCGGGTAATCCCTGCATGCGCAGAGGACGGTGCGGGAATAAGGAGAGGAAAAAACAATGGCAGAGACAGGCGTTAATTCTTATAAAATCGTATTCCGCGGCGGGACCGGAGAGATTGTAGAGAAAAAATCACGGTTTATCGCCACATTTCTTCCTATTTCCAGTGAGGAAGATGCACTGGCGTTTTTGGCGGAGCAGAAAAAACGGTATTGGGATGCCAGACATAACTGCTATGCTTATGTTTTAGGTGATCAGCAGCAGCTTCAGCGGTGCAGCGACGACGGGGAGCCCCAGGGGACGGCGGGCAGGCCCATGCTGGAGGTTCTGCTGAAGGATGGGATCCACAATGCGGCGGTGGTGGTGACCCGGTATTTTGGCGGGACGCTCTTAGGAACCGGCGGGCTGGTACGGGCTTATCAGGGCGCGGTACAGGCAGGCCTGGCCGCCAGTGAGGTTCTGACCCTGCAAAAGGGCATCCCTCTGACCATTGAGACGGATTATAACCACATCGGTAAGATTCTGTATCTTTTCGGAAATTATGGGCTGGTGCAGCAGGAAGCCGTGTATACCGATCAGGTGGTGGTGAAAACGGTGGTGCCGGAGGGGATCCTTGGCCGTGTCCATGAGGAGATTACGGAAGGAACAGGAGGCTCGGCCCGGATGGAGCAGGGCGAGGCGGTGGATTTTGCGGTGCAGGGCAGGGAGATTTTGATTTTTTGAAGATGTCTATCATGTCTATCATGTCAAATTTGCCATTGCGTATTTTTCGAAATATGCGGTGGCAGATTCCTCCGAGAGCATGAAAAATTTTACCAGCTTTGCAATGATGTGCTCCTGGGGGACATGCTCCTCCAGATTTCAAAAATCTCCCGCAAAACATTTTCCTATGAGCTGCCCCGTTTGCCGGGAAGCTCCTGGTATCATTGTGGGGCTATTATATCATCGGAAAAAGGGGCTTGTATATGCCTTATCTTACAAAAAATATTGCAATTATCACGATTTCTGTTAAAATGAAGGAGCCGGAGAGCGGACCCTTTTGCTGTGTGAATGAAACAGAACTTATGTTCGGATTTTCCGGGAGATACCTGGATCTATGGGGGAGGAATGGATATGGAGTATGGTCTTGATCTGAGAACAATGCCGCAGTATTTTATTTCCGGATACAAGGTATTTGAGGCGGGCGAGCGGCATATCAGCCGGATCTGCGGGGAGGATGTCCTGATCCTCATGCTGGAGGGCGTCCTTCATTTTTATGAGGATGGGAAGCGCGTGGATCTGGAAAAGGGAGAATATTATATTCAGAGAAGAGGCATCCTCCAGGAGGGAAGAGTTCCCAGCGACACGGCCCGTTATTACTATATTCATTTTATGGGGGAGTACCGGCAGGGGGAGGAGACGCTTCCGCTGCGGGGCCGGGGAGATTTTGCGGGGATGCGTCCCATTTTTCAGACGCTGGACCTGCTGCAGCTTTCCGGCAGGAACATGGTGGAAAAGACAGCCTGGTTTTACCGGATCCTGTGCGGGATCAGTGAAAAGGCTCAAAAGACCCGGCGGAACCGGGTTGTAACACAGATTATGACAATGATCCAGGAGGATATCCAGTATCCCCATACTCTGCAGGAAATGGCGGAATATAGCGGCTACAGCAAGAACACGATCATCACCTTTTTTCGGCAGGAAACGGGACAGACTCCCTTTGAGTTTGTCCAGAAGGCGCGCTTGGAAGCGGCCAAGCGGCTGCTGGCCAATTCGGATCTGCCGGTGGGGGTCATTGCGGAGAAGGTGGGATTTTCCGGGTATGTGAATTTTTATAAGAGCTTTGTGAAGCAGGAGCAGGTGTCGCCGGGAGAGTGGCGGAAGAAGGGAAACTGGAAGAAGGAATAGACAGGAAAAAATGAAAAAATTTAAAAAAAATGAAAAAAATACTTGCATTCTGGTTATACTTGAGATATAATGTAATTCGTTGAGAAGACAATGGCCCATCGCCAAATGGTAAGGCAACGGACTCTGACTCCGTCATTTCAAGGTTCGAATCCTTGTGGGCCAGTTACAGACCATCACTTGTGAGCGCGAGTGATGGTTTTTTTGCACACGGGCGCCCGGGGAAGATTGTCAGCGGAGCTGACGGGTGTCCGGCGTGCGGGCAGGGAGACAAATTGTTCCTGCAGATTGCGCATGGGGCAGAAAGGAAGTAGAGGAAGGATATCATGTATCGTTTTGACGGCAGAGTACGTTACAGTGAGGTGGATTCCCAGGGAAGGATCACTCCTACGGCGGTTCTTGATTATTTTCAGGATTGCAGCAGCTTTCAGTCGGAGGATCTCGGGATTGGCGTGGAGTATCTGAAGGAGAATCGTCTGGCCTGGGTGCTGGTGTCCTGGCAGATTGAGATTGCCCGTTATCCCGGCCTGGGGGAACAGATCACCGTAGGAACCTGGCCTTATGGGTTTAAGGGCTTTTACGGCTACCGGAATTTTATCATGAAGGACGGGAACGGACGAACGGCTGCCTGCGGTAACTCCATGTGGGTGCTGCTGGATACGGAGGCCGGGAGGCCAGCGCGGATTCCGGAGGAGATGGTGAAGCGTTATGTGATGGAGCCGGCTCTTTCCATGGATCAGGGGCCCCGAAAGAGGAAGCTTCCGGAAGGGATGGAGGAAAGGGAAGCCTTTCCGGTGCACCGTTTTCACCTGGATACCAACCAGCACGTCAACAATGGAAAATATATTCTGATGGCCCAGGAATATCTGCCGGAGGGCTTTGTGATCGGGCGGATCGGAGCGGAATATAAAAAATCGGCAGTGTATGGAGACCGGATCTGTCCGTCCGTAAAGGTGGAGGAACAGAAGGTTACCGTGGTGCTGTCCGATGAGCAGCATACAGTGTATACAATGATAGAATTGGAGAGAAGGCATGATTAAATTAGGAGTGCGGCAGTCCCTTACGGTTGTCAAAAAAGTGGAATTTGGCGTTTATCTGGCAGAAAGTCCCGAGGATGAGCAGCGTGTGCTGCTGCCGGCAAAGCAGGTTCCTGCGGGAACCGGGATCGGCGATGTGCTGGAGGTATTTGTGTACAAGGATTCCAGGGACCGGATGATATCAACCATCCGTGAGCCGAAGCTTACCATGGATCAGCTTGCGGTGCTGGATGTGGTTTCTGTGCAGAAGATCGGGGCATTTCTGGACTGGGGTCTGGAAAAGGATCTTTTTCTGCCCTACCGGGAGCAGTTGGGAAGGGTTTATGAGGGGGACCAGGTGCTGGTGCGGCTCTATATAGACAAAAGCAGCAGGCTCTGCGCCAGCATGAGGCATCTTTATGAACGATTGAAGTTAGACGCGCCTTACCAGCCCGGGGACATGGTTTCCGGCCGCGTCTATGAATTCAGCGACAATTTTGGGGCATTTGTGGCGGTGGACGATGTATATTCCGCCCGGATTCCAAATCATGAGGACCACAGCTTTCTCAGGATCGGGGATGTGATCGACGCCCGGGTGACCGGGGTGCGTCCCGACGGCAAGCTGGAGCTGACGCTGCGCCAGAAGGCGTATATGCAGATGGACGAGGATGCCAGGAAGGTGCTGGAGGCCCTGGAGGAATATGCGGGCGTTCTGCCCTTTAACGATAAGGCGTCGCCGGAGATCATTATGCGGGAGATGAAGATGAGCAAGGGGGCCTTCAAGCGTGCGGTGGGCCATTTGTACAAGGAGCGCCGGATTGAGATTGGGGACAGCAGCATCCGCCTGCTGTGATCCGCGGGCACGATGCATCCGCCTGCTGTGATTCGGCAGGCGAAGAACTGCTGTTTGTTCCTGCGTAAGCTGTGAGGAGGAAAAGGACATGAATAAGAGTGCGAACCGTCTGTTTTTGCTTGTGGTGGTGCTGTTTATCGCAGCCAGTCTGGCGCTGGGATTTTTGGTTCCGGTGGAGCTGCCGCTGCCTTTTACGATGATTTTGTCGGAGGGGATCATACTGGTTCCGGCCCTTCTCTACCTGTGGATCAAAAAGATTCCGCTTAAAGTGCTGGTACCTTTTCGCAAAATGAAGGTCCCGGTTTGGATTCTGGTGATTATCTGTACTTACCTGATGTATCCGGTGATCATTGTCCTCAACGCGATTTCGCTGTTTTTCGTAAAATCCGGAACCGTGGGAATCCAGGACATGATGTCTGGCCAGAATTTTGTTGTATCGGCACTCTTGATGGCGGTACTGCCGGCTTTCGCGGAGGAATTCATGTTCCGGGGGATCCTGTTCGGCTCCTATCGCAGGAGTAAAATGCTGGCTGCCATTTTTTTGAGCGCCTTCCTGTTTGGCCTCATGCATATGAACTTCAACCAGTTTCTCTATGCCTTTGCCCTGGGAATTTATTTTGCCTTTCTGGTGGAGGCTACGGGCAGTATCTTAAGCTCCATGCTGGCGCATTTTACCGTGAATTTCACCAGTGTGTTGATGACGCATTTTCTGCTGCCGAAGCTGGAGGAAATGATGGAGCAGGGCGTTGGCGGCTATGGGCTGCTGGTTAGGCTTAGCCTGTCCGGCCAGAGTCTGCCCGGTATCCTGGATCAGGATATGACGGTGCTGCTGCTGATGGGCATTCTTGTCTGGGGCGTAATTGCCATCGGGACCACGGCGGGGGCTGTGGGGATCTACATCGGGATCTGCCATATTACCGGACGATGGGAGTATGTCAAGGGGATGTTTCGCCGGGGCAACCGGGAGCGGCTGTGGAGCGTCCCGCTGGTGCTGGCGGTATTGGTGTGCGCAGGAATGATTGTGTGGAATGCGTTTGGGGCGTAGAGGCGTTTCGATTATAGGGAGTTGGAAGGTTATACGATGGAAAATAGTGTTTCATAATTTGGAATGGTAATAGGAAGCTGAAGCTTTCCGATATCCGGAAGGATGCAGAGAAGGTACGACCTTACGACCATGTATGGGATATGTATTATGATGAATTTGAAGATGAGGAGTCGTTGGTATGATTGGAAAGATTTATTCGTCCGTGGTTCCTTTTTACGATCGTGTAAAACAGGCGAAGGCCTTTAAAAGAAGGCCGGTACTGATTATTGGAGGGCCGAGGAATAATGATTACACGGTTCTGCCAGTATCAACGGTAAGTAACAGGCAGAATTTAGACGCAGATTATGACATTGAAATATATCTGAATATACTCGGAAAACTGGAGGAATTCAATCAGAATATCCTGGAACATGCATTATAGCATCATCTGACATCAGGGGGGAAATAGCTATGAAACAATATACAGACCGGGAGCGGAAGGCGCGTCCGGGTAAGAAAAAACACACCGGGCGGATAGTTGCAGGAATCCTGCTTGCCCTGGCCGTGCTGGCGATGGTTCTGCCCTTTGTGGGATCGATCCTGATCTATGAGAGTAATTTCAACCGGCGCTTTGAGACAGACGAGTCCGCCCGGCGCTATGTGGAGGATTATGAAGGGCTTAACGTGGAGGAATGTACGTTTGCCTCCGACCGCGGGCAGAAGCTGGCCGGATATCTCTATTCTAAGGGCAGCGATGGGAAAAAGGGGCTGTTGGTGTTCGCTCATGGGTTTGGCGGAGGCGGCCACAATTCTTACCTGGAGCTTTTGTATTATTTTGCTTCCAACGACTATCTGGTATTTACCTATGACGCCACCGGCAATGATAAAAGCGAAGGAACATCAGTTCGAGGATTGCCCCAGGGAGTGATTGACCTGGACTACGCCCTGCGGTATGTGGAATCCAGGGAGGAGTGGAAGGATCTGCCCCTTGTACTTCTGGGCCATAGCTGGGGCGCCTATTCCATCTGCTCTGTGCTGGAATTTCATCCGGATGTCCGGGCGGTTGCATCCTGCTCCGGCTTTGACAGCTCCCTTGATATGATCGAGGCAGAGGGGCGGAAGCTTGCCGGGGATGGCATCAGCCTGCTGCTTCCGTTTCTGTCCTTTTATGAGAGGATCAAATTTGGCGCCTATGCGGATTCCTCCTCCATGACCGGCTTTGCAGGCTCTAAGGCGCGGGTGATGGCGATCCACAGTATGGACGATACCATTGTGCCGCCCCGGTATGGTTTTGAAAAATATGTATCCGCATATCGGGAGGATGAGCGTTTTACCTTTGTACGGTTTGAGGACCGGGGGCACAACCATATTTTTCATACTGGTGAGCCTGAGGAACGATGTCTGGATGAAGCGCTTCTGGGAGCGATAAAAGAATTTTTTGATGAGAGCTTGTGAGAACGGGCAGCGGGAAAGGGTGTGACAAATGTCACACCCTTTTTCCGGCTGCAATCTCATATACCGCTTGAATCTCCTGAACGCAAAGAGCCCGGAAGCTCCCGCCAAGAGCCGGTCCGTTTGCGGCTGTGGTCAGCCGGGCCAGCCTGTGGCTGTCACACCCTGTGATGCCGGCTTCCAAAAGTGTTGCCGGAAGTCCGTTTTTCCGGATAAAATCCTCAAAACGCGTAATTCCCGCAAGAGCAGTCTCTTAAGGAGCTTCTGCCTCTTTCGAAGGCGCTATTCCCCAGACGTCTCTGGCAAATTCCGCAATTTCCGCTGGGCAGGATCCGGCCATGTACCGGCGCCAGGCAGGCATCAGGATTGCCAGGCCGCCTCCGTGGGGAAGGAAGGGCTGTTTCAGGCACAGCCCTTTGCTCGTAATAATCCCAGAGATCCGAAGCTGCATGGCTTCCGATGCTGACGGCCTTGGCCAGGTCGATGACGCTTCCGCCTCCCACGGCCAGAAGAACGTCGATTTGCCGTGAGCGGACCACCTGGCAGGCGGCCAGGGCGGTAGAGAGCCGGGGATTTTCCGTGATACCGGAAAAGGTCTCATAAGAAACGCCTTCGGCGGTAAGCTGTGCGGTGAGCTGGGAAAGCAGGCCGCTTTCTTCGATGCGGTGGCTGCCGTGGAGAATCAGGGCGCGTTTTCCCAGGGAAGCGGTGAGCCTTCCGGCCTGGGACTGGACGCCGCGGCCAAAGAGGATGTTGGTGGGGAGGTGGAATTGGAAATTGTTCATGGGGGGCTCCTAAAAATGTTGGGGGCTGGAAAAGGGGGACAGGCCTTTCGCTCCAGCAGGTTATTGTAATGTAACAGATTTTATGCTAAGGCGAAGCCTTAAAAAAGTCAATTCTTTTTTTTGCATATTCTGAAAGCATCCTGCTAACACTATGTTTAAAAATCCCTGGGATAAAAATTATAAATTTACAAAATATTTTATCTTGATTTAATTATCACCATAATCAAAGAAAGGACAACAACATGGCACAAATTGGATTGCAGAGTATTCAGTTGGAGCAGGCCCCGGCGATTGTGGCGGCGGCAAGCGTGGTGGGAACAAAGGAGGGGGAAGGGCCCCTGGGGAAGCTGTTTGATGTGATCGGAGAGGATGATAAATTTGGCGAGGATACCTGGGAGGCGGCGGAAAGCGCGCTGCAGAAGGAGGCAGCGACCCTGGCAATCGGAAAAAGCGGGTGGAAGAAGGAGGATATCCGCTATATTTTTGGCGGGGATCTGCTGGGACAGTCCATTGCTACCACCTTTGGGCTGGCCCAGTTCCAGATTCCCCTGTTCGGGCTATACGGCGCCTGCTCCACGGCGGGAGAATCCCTGATGCTGGCCGCCATGACGGTGGCGGCGGGGTATGCCGATCAGGTGCTGGCGGGAACCTCCAGCCATTTTGCCAGTGCGGAAAAGCAGTTTCGTTTTCCCCTGGAATATGCCAACCAGAGGCCCCTGTCGGCCACCTGGACCGTAACCGGAAGCGGCGCGTTTGTGGTGGGAAAAGAGGGAAAGGTGCGTATCACCGGCGTGACGCCGGGACGGGTGGTGGATTACGGAATCAAAGACTCCCAGAATATGGGGGCCGCCATGGCTCCGGCTGCCTGCGATACCATTTTCCATCACCTGGAGGACTTTGGCCGCCGGAGCGAAGAATACGACCGCATTGTCACCGGGGATCTGGGATATGTGGGCAAGGAGATTTTACTCCAGCTTCTACGGGAGAGAAAGATTGACATCCAGAAGCAGCATATGGACTGCGGCATTGAAATCTACGACCGGAGCGCCCAGGATACCCATTCCGGTGGAAGCGGCTGCGGCTGCTCGGCGGTGACGCTGGCCGCTTATTTCCTCCCGAAGCTGGAGACAGGAGAGCTCAAGCGCATTCTTTTTGTGCCCACCGGCGCGCTGCTTTCCACGGTCAGCTTTAACGAAGGGCAGCCGGTACCGGGAATTGCCCATGGCGTGGTGCTGGAACATGTAGAATGAGAGACAGAAAACTATTTTACAAAATTATTTTCAGAAAGGAACATGCAAAATGGATTATATCAATGCATTCTGGGTCGGCGGCTTGATCTGTGCCCTGGTCCAGATTCTGATGGAAAAAACGAAACTGATGCCGGGGCGTATCATGGTGCTTCTGGTCTGCACCGGCGCGGTATTAGGGGCTGTCCAGCTTTACGGCCCCTTCCAGGAATTTGCCGGGGCGGGCGCTTCCGTGCCTCTTCTGGGCTTTGGAAATGTGCTTTGGAAGGGGATGCAGAAGGCGGTTGATGAAAATGGCTTCCTGGGCGTCTTTATGGGCGGCTTTACCGCCAGCGCGGTAGGCATCTGCGCGGCTTTGGTATTCGGCTACCTGGCCAGCCTGATTTTTAAGCCAAAGATGAAAAAATAAAAACCGCATAAAAGCCCGGATTTACGGGAAAGATAAAAATGAAATAATTTTGGAAGGAGATTTTATTATGAAACAGTGGAAACGATTGCTTGTGATGTGTGCAGTAGTTCTGGCGCTGGGATGTCTGACTGCATGCGGAAACAGGGACAACAACGACAAGGGCGGCGCCAACGGAACTACCAATGACGCGGGAAACAATGGAACCAATGACAAGAATGGGACAACCAATGGAGCCAACGATAAGAATGGAACTACCAATGGAACCACCGATGGAAATGGCGACGGCGTCCTGGAGGATATCGGGGACGACATTGTGGACGGCGTTGAGGATATCGGAAACGACGTGGAAAACGGTGTTGATGATCTGACCGGCAACGGAACCGGAGCAGACGGAGCCGGAACAGGTGGAACAGGTACCGGAAGCGGAACAGGCGGAACAGGTACCGGAACAGGAACAGGTACACCGTAACCAAAGCGCATAAAAAGGGACAGCTCCAAAACGGAACCGTCCCTTTTGCTCTGCAAAAAACAGGTTATTCGTCGATGCTGTAGTTGGGAGCCTCCTTGGTGATATGGATATCGTGGGGATGGCTTTCCTTTAAGGAAGCGGCGGAAATCTTCACAAATTCGGCCTTTTCCTGAAGCTCCCGGATGGTGGGAGCGCCACAATAGCCCATACCGGAGCGGAGTCCGCCCAGAAGCTGGAATACGGTATCCTCCACGCTGCCCTTGTATGCCACACGGCCTTCCACGCCTTCCGGAACCAGCTTCTTGGCATCCTGCTGGAAGTAGCGGTCCTTGCTGCCGTTCTCCATGGCGGCCAGGGAGCCCATGCCACGGTAAACCTTGTATTTCCGTCCCTGGTACAGCTCGAAGGTTCCCGGGCTCTCGTCACAGCCTGCAAACAGGGAACCCATCATGCAGACGTCTGCGCCTGCCGCAATGGCCTTGGTTACATCGCCGGAATACTTGATACCGCCGTCGGCAATCAGCGGGATATCATATTCCTTCGCTACGGCATAGCAGTCCATGATGGCGGAAATCTGGGGTACGCCGATTCCGGCCACTACGCGGGTAGTGCAGATGGAGCCGGGGCCGATTCCCACCTTCACGGCGTCTGCGCCGGCTTCGATCAGCGCACGGGTGGCTGCGCCGGTGGCGATGTTGCCGGCGATCACCTGCAGATCGGGATACTTGTCCTTGATCTGGCGTACGGCCGTCAGGATATTGGCGGAATGCCCGTGGGCGGAATCCACTACGATGACGTCTACGTGGGCTTCCACCAGGGCGTCCACACGGTCCATCATATTGGCGGTGATTCCGACGCCGGCGCCGCAGAGAAGCCGTCCGAAGGAATCCTTGGCGGAGAGCGGGTACTTAATCTGCTTCTCAATATCCTTGATGGTGATTAAGCCCTTCAGATTAAAATGTTCATCTACAATGGGTAGCTTTTCCTTCCTTGCCTTGGCCAGGATCTTCTTGGCTTCCTCTAAGGTAATTCCTTCCCGGGCGGTAATCAGGTTCTCAGAGGTCATGGATTCCTTGATTTTTTTGGAGTAATCCTCCTCAAACTTCAGATCGCGGTTGGTGATGATGCCCACCAGACGGCCGTTCTCCGTAACGGGAACGCCGGAGATCCGGAACTTGGACATCAGCTCATCCGCATCCTGCAGGGTGTGCTCCGGGGAAAGGGAAAATGGGTCGGTGATGACGCCGTTCTCGGAACGCTTTACCTTGTCCACCTCCTCGGCCTGTGCTTCGATGGACATATTCTTATGAATGATGCCGATGCCGCCCTGGCGTGCCATGGCAATCGCCATGCGGTGTTCGGTGACCGTATCCATGCTGGCGCTCATCATGGGGATGTTAAGCGTAAGGCTTCTGGTCAGCCGGGTGGTCAGGTCTACCATGTTGGGTGTAACTTCCGAATAAGCGGGAATTAGTAATACATCGTCAAATGTGATTCCTTCTCCAATAATTCTTCCCATTCTCTGAATCCTCTCTTTCGTTTTACAGACTATGTTGTTTGCAGGTAATTAATTGTTCTCAATTTTAACAAAAAGGATTCCTTCTGTCAATGAAAAAAAGGCATTTTCACGCTTGTATTTTCAAGAATCTTATATTATCATGGTGTTGGGGCCAGATTGGGCTTTTTTCAAATTGTGCAATTTGCTGATACCCGTCAGGATAAAGCCTTATCTGCACCAACAGCATGATATTTATTATGGAAGAAAAGGGAAACGGCAATGGAATTTCGACCATGCATTGACATTCATAATGGAAGGGTAAAACAGATCGTGGGGGGCAGTCTCAGGGATGGGCAGGATGATGCCCGGGAGAATTTTGTGGCCTCCCGGGATGCGGATTATTATGCGAAGCTTTACCAGAGGGACCGGCTGTATGGGGGACATGTGATTTTACTGAACCCGGCGGGTTCGCCTTTTTATGAGGAGACGAAGGAGCAGGCCCTTGGGGCGTTAAGGGCTTTTCCGGGCGGCCTGCAGGCAGGAGGCGGCATTACGCCGGAGAATGCGGCTGAATTTCTGGAGGCGGGGGCTTCCCATGTGATCGTAACCTCCTATGTGTTTTCCGGCGGCCAGGTTCATTATGAGAATCTGAAGCGGATGACGGATGCGGTGGGGAAGGAGCGTCTGGTGCTGGATCTTAGCTGCCGCAGGCAGGGGGACGATTATTATGTGGTGACGGACCGCTGGCAGAGGTTTACCAGGGAGCGGCTTGCGCTTACGCTTCTGGAGCGGCTGGCCGGATATGCGGACGAATTTCTGATTCATGGAGTGGACGTGGAGGGCCGGTCGGCAGGGATCGAAGAGGGAATCGTAAAGCTGCTGGCAGGCTGGGAGGGATGCTCTGTCACTTATGCCGGAGGCGTGCGTGATTTTGCGGATCTTGCGCGGCTTAAGGAGCTGGGAGGAAACCGGGTGCATGTGACCATCGGAAGCGCGCTGGATCTGTTCGGAGGTTCTCTTTCCTACCGCCAGGTGGCTGCCTGGTGCCGGGAGGGCTCCTGAGGAGGTCTGCCGGATGGCGCCGGGAAGGCTGCCGCCGGACGGCGGGGGCGGTTTATATGAATATCACTAAAATTCAGAGATTAATCCGGGAGGAATTGGGATGGGACAAAAGATACAAAGGACAAAGGAAAAGACGAGAAAGCTCAGCATCCGTATGAAGATTTTAATCCCATGTCTGCTGCTGAATCTGGTGGCCTGTGTGATGATCGGCCTTTCCCTGTACGGGCGTGCCAGTGAGGAACTGATTGCGGCAGCCCAGAATGGTGCGGGCTTTGCGGCCCAGGTGGCGGCAGGCAGGCTGGATGTGGATGCCGTGAGGGATTTCCGGCCGGGAGATGAGGAGACGGAGGTTTATCAGAAGGTACGTCGGGAGATGAACGAACTGAGGCAGGATTCGCCGATCCTGTATTTATACACCATGGCGGAGGAAAATGGAAGCTATGTGTATGTGCTGGATACCGATGAGAGCGAAGACCGGTATGGGATTTTTCATGACGCCGGCGAGGATATGAATTCCTATATGGAGCAGTGCTTTACTACCCGGGAGCAGGTGGTGGAGCCGTCCATAAATGAGTCGGATGAAGATCTGGTGCTCAGCGCTTACTTGCCGATCTATGATTCAGAGGGCGTTTTTGTGGGAATTTTGGGAGCCGATTATGATGCGTCTTCCATCCAGGACAGCCTGAATGGGTTGAAGCATCGTTGTATTCTGATTGTGACGGTTTTCCTGCTTCTGGGTTACGGCGTCATCTTTTTTGTCACCAGCCGTATTTCCAAAAGCCTTATGGCGGTGGACGCCAAGGTGGGGGATTTGAACAGCAGCGACGGCGATTTGACCAAGACGCTGGATATTACCTCTGGGGATGAGCTGGAACTGATTGCCGATAAGATGAATGCGTTTCTGGGACATCTCAGGGAGGTGGTGGTGAAGATTGCCAGATCTTCCGAGATCCTTCAGGATTCCTCGGGAAATGTTTCACACAACATTGCCGATGCGGCCCAGCAGCTTAGTGAGGTGTCTGCCACCATGGAGGAGATGAGCGCCATGATGGAGGAAAGCGCCGCGTCCCTGCAGCAGATTTACGGCCATGCCACCCATATGGAGGAGCTGGTGGAGGTGGTTCAAAGCCGGGCCAGCGAGGGCTTTGATATGACCAAGGAGATCAGTGCCCGCGCGCAGGCTTCCCTGGAGGATTCCGTCAAGGCAAAGGAGAATACCAGCGGCATGATGCAGCAGATCGAGCAGAGTGTGTACCGGAAGATGGAGGAGGCCCGGGAGGTGGAAAGGATCCAGGGGCTGACCAGCGACATTATGAATATTGCTTCCCAGACCAACCTTCTGGCCCTCAACGCCAGCATTGAAGCCGCCAGGGCAGGAGAGCACGGAAAAGGCTTTGCGGTGGTGGCCGACGAGATCGGAAAGCTTGCCGCAGACTGTGGGAAGACGGCGGGCCAGATCCAGGAGATCAGCAATACCGTAATCCACAGTGTCAGCGCCCTGGCCTCCGAGACTACCCGGATGCTGGATTTTGTCAGTGAAAATGTGATGCATGATTACGATGAGCTGGTGGATACGGAGAGGCGCTACCATGAGGATGCCGATACCATGCGTAGTTTTATGGAAGAATTCAGTAGCAGGGCCCAGGAGATGCGCCAGGAGATCACCCATATTACGGAGGTGATGGACGGCCTGTCCTCCGCTACGGAGGAAAATGCCAGGGGCATTGAGAATGTCACCGCTTCTACGACTCTTTTGGTCAAAAATGTAAATAATGTGGAAGAACAGGCCGGCCAGAACCTGGAGGTTGTGGAGCAGCTAAACGGAATCATTGATCAGTTCAAATACGAATAGCGATGGAGAGTGAGTATGAGCTATACAAAACAGGATATCATCCGGATTGTGGAGGAGGAGGATGTGGAATTCATCCGCCTGCAGTTTACGGATATGTTTGGAACCTTGAAAAATGTAGCTATCACAGCCGCACAACTGGAACGGGCACTTAGAAACGAATGTATGTTCGATGGATCTTCCATTGAGGGATTTGTGCGGATTGAGGAATCGGATATGTTCCTGTATCCGGATCCCGATACCTTCGTGATCTTTCCCTGGCGTCCCCAGCAGGGCAAGGTGGCCCGGATCATCTGCGATGTATACCGGCCGGATGGAGATCCCTTTGCAGGTGATCCGCGCCAGGTGCTGAAGCGGGTGTCGGCTCAGGCGGCCCGGATGGGGTATCGGCTGGAGGTAGGTCTGGAGTGTGAATTTTTCCTGTTCCATACCGATGAGGAGGGGAATCCGACTACCATCACCCATGAGCGGGCCGGCTATTTTGACCTGGGGCCGGTGGACCTGGGGGAGAATGCCCGCCGGGATATGGTGCTGACCTTGGAGGAGATGGGCTTAGGAGTGGAGGCTTCCCACCATGAGTCGGCCCCGGCCCAGCATGAGATTGATTTTCACTATGACGAGGCCCTTAAGACGGCCGACCATGTGATGACCTCCAAGCTGGCCATCCGTTCCATTGCCAGACAGTTCGGCCTTTTTGCCAGCTTTATGCCCAAGCCCAGATACGGCGTCAACGGCTCCGGAATGCACATCAATATGTCTCTTTGGAAGGATGGGAAAAATATTTTTGATGACGCAGCGGGAGAACGGGGCTTAAGCATGGACGCCTATTATTTTATCGGCGGGGATATGGTGGGCTTAAAGGGCGACAACGCCCCCACCAACCCGCCGCTGGAGTCCTACCAGCGTCTTTTTCCAGGAGATGAGGC
>CATJBQ010000166.1 GCA_949738465.1 uncultured Lachnospiraceae bacterium | reverse complement strand
TCCAGCATAGCGAACATAGCCCGTATTTTCCGCAGCAGCGCCCCAATGGAAAAGGGCTTGGTGATATAATCCACCGCCCCAACTTCATACCCACGGATCTGGTCGCTCTCCTGGTCATTGGCCGTCAGGAAAATCACCAGCGTGTCAGGGTTCTCCGGCTTTATGAGCCTGCACAGATCATAGCCGCTGCCATCCGGCAGGTTAATATCCAGAAGTACCAGGTCATATTCCGTCTGGGCCAGTAACTGGGCGGCTGTGCCCGCATTCAGGGCTGATATGGTATCATACCCCTCCGAGATCAGGTTGTAGGTCAGCGTTTTATTCAAAAGGGCGTCGTCCTCTACCAGCATGATCTTTTTCATGGCTGTCTTCCTCCTCGTATTTTTACACCTATTTTTTGTTCTTACAGATTATACACCATTTTCGTTGCTGTTTCCACCGCCTCCAATAAAAAACGAAGTTTCCCAGCAGAACGGTTTTCTATTGAGAAAATACTTGCAGTACGCCGTATCGTGTGTTACCATAACTAAAAGTTTATTTTTGCCAGCGCAAGACAGTATCTATAAGACAAGGACGGAAAGCGAAATGGGAACATACTTAAATCCGGGAAACAGCGGGTTCACCAGAATCCGAAATGATACCTATGTGGATAAAAGCGGATTAATTTCATGTATAAATGAAAGCATCGAGACGCCAAGAAATCTGACCTGTGTCAGTAGACCAAGACGGTTTGGCAAATCCTTTGCCGCCCAGATGCTGTGCGCTTACTACGATAAAACCTGCGATTCATCCAAGCTGTTTGATGATCTTGCGATCGCCACGGACCGGCATAAGAACGGATCCTACCGGCAGCACCTGAACCGTCACGATGTGATCTATCTGGATATGACATATGTCAGGCCTTTTACGGATGATTTTCGGAATCTGGTTCCTTATATCAGTAAAAAAATTATGGAGGAGCTAAAAGAAGTTTATCCTTCCCTAAAGGACAGCAATGAGCTGCCCTCCATGTTGATCGAGGCTGCGGAAGCGGCCGGAAACAGATTTATCATGATTATTGACGAATGGGACGCACCAATCCGGGAGAAACCGGAGATTCAGAAGCCATATCTGCATTTTCTGCGCACGTTGTTTAAAAGCAGCAGTACGACCTCCAGGATTTTTGCTGCTGTCTATATGACGGGAATCCTGCCCATCAAAAAAGACGGCTCTGAATCAGCCATTTCGGATTTTGAAGAATTTACGGTTCTAAAGCCAGGAAAATTCGGAAGTTATCTGGGATTTACAGAGAGGGAGGTACAAAAGCTCTGTCAGGACAATCAGTGTGATTTTGCACAGATGAAGCAATGGTACGATGGATATTCCTTCCGCGATGTGGGTTCTGTCTACAATCCTAATTCCGTGATGAAGGCCATACGCAATCATGATTTTGACTCCTACTGGGTTCAGACCTCAGCGGCAGAAAACCTGATGGAGTATATCAGCCTTGATTTTGACGGACTGTCAAAAGCAGTGGCAGAGCTTATAGGGGGCGGAAGGGTAAAAGTAGATACGAAACGATTTTCCAATGACCTGATTACCTTCCGGAACCGGGACGATGTGCTGACGCTTCTGATCCATTTGGGATACCTCTCCTATCAGGAGGAAAGCGGGGAGGCGTGTATTCCCAATGAAGAAATCCGGTTGGAATTTTCCAATACGATTCGCAGCGTGAACCGTAAGGAGACAATCCGCCGTGTACGTGAAAGCGACCAGTTGATTCTTGATACGATTCGTATGGATGCTGAAGCCGTAGCTGCCCAGATTGAAAGAATTCATGAGGAGGAAGCTCCCCTTTATTATCATAATGAGCAATCTCTGCGCAGCGTCATTAAACGAGCCTATTTTAGCTGTGGAGACGAATATGTGCTGTTTGAAGAACTGCCCGCCGGGGTAGGTTTCGCGGACATTGTATATCTCCCAAAAAAGAACTCGCCGCTGCCGGCACTACTAATCGAATTGAAATGGAATAAAACGGCAAAAAGCGCTATGGAGCAGATCCGGAATCACCATTATCCTTCTGCGATTCAAAAATATGGCGGAGAGATCCTGTTGGTGGGAATCTCCTATCAGAAGGATGCCCCGCCAGGGCAGCGCAAGCATACCTGCATCATTGAAAAGTCCCAGTTATGACCAGGGCGCTGCCCCACAGTGCTCCCCAGATTCCTTTACATGGAGAGCACTGTGCGTCAGAGGCTGTTACCTCAACACAAGCGTCTTCACCCGAACGCGCCCTTTGCATCCCGTAAGCCGGATCCGGCAGCTCTCTGCCTGGGGAAGGACAATCCCTGTCTCGTACATCTGAAGCGCTCCGCCGCTTGGCGGCCCTCCTTCCGGCCCGCCATCCACACAGACCGCAAGCGTTCCTTCCTGCCTTCCATCCACAAAGATCGCAAGGGTTCCGGCCTCATCAGCCATAGCCACAAGCGCCAGCTTACAGCCCGCAGGAACCTCATGAACCGTATACTCCGCATACTCCCCTTCCGCAAGCTCCAGCATCAGGGCCTCCAGGGGATCGATGGGCCCCTGGATGTTCTCATCCTCATACATATCGAAGCCCGGCCTTGGCTCCTCCATCCCCGGCGTCCAGGTAAGCTTCATGTGGTCCTCCAGCCGGTAATCCAGGAGATTGCCGTACTGCCAATTGCCCTTATAGCTATCCGGCCCGTTGTCGTAGCCCACCGCCGGCAGGTCCAGGGGCGGGATCCGTCGGGTCTGGCGGATAAACTCACGGTTATGAATGCAGTTCTTATAGCGGATATTTTCCAACAACTCGTCAAAGATCTTCACACTGCGCTCATAGGAGGGCTTGGGGCCTCCCGCGCAGTAGCGGCGCACTGCCTCCCAATCCTTTGGCAGATGGTAGCCCACGCTCCTTGCCTCTCCATCCTGTTCCAGGGCTGTCTTCCAGCACCAGAGACAGAAGCCGATGCCATACTCGGAGGCGATCTGATAAAACACCGCATTGTTAATCGGATCTGCGCCCCCTTCCCCGATCCACACCGGCACACTCCACTCCATGCCCTTTAGCAGATAAGGGTAAAGCACCTTCCGCTCCGGGGAGGGCCCGTAAATATGCACATGGATGCACCAGTTATGGCACTCCGGATCAAAATCGTGGTCAAAGATCTCGTTGCTCCTGGAAAAACAGCTTCCCTCCAGGGTGAACATATGTTTCTTATCGATTTTTCGGATCCGGGCAATGGCCTCATCATAAAACTGTGCCAGCTTCGGCACACAGTACCGGTGGTTGGGCAGACTCACCGGCTCATTTAAGAGATCATAGCCGCCCACAATCCAGCGGTCCTTATACCGCTCTGCCAGCCGCTCCCAGATCAGAAGTGCCCGCTCCCAGCTCTCATCATCAATAAACAGGTGGGGAATATTGTCCAGCCCCCCGTCGCAGGCCGTGGCCGACTGTCCGCCAGGCGCGGCATGAAGGTCCAGGATCGCGTAAATGCCATATTTTTCACACCAGTCGATAACCTGATCCAGCATCTGAAAGCCTTCCTCGATCCAGCAGATCCCCGGCTCCTCCTCTAAGAGCGTCATAGCGTTGATGGGCAGCCGGACACTGTTGAGCCCCACCTGGGCCATGGCCCGGATATCTGCCTCGCCCAGATGATTCTGATACCATTTGGGCCAGAACGCTTTGGCATATGCGCTTCCGCACAGCTCCCGGATAGTCTGGTCCATGGTCCGCCTCCGGTCAAACCGACGGGGCGGAATCAGCTTCGGGGCGAAGATATCGCCCTTCAGCTCAATATCCGTAGGCGCCCCTATCATAAAGCCCTCCGGGTTAGTCCAGTTACCGCAGCCCCAGCCCTGTAAAATAATTTCCTCTCCGTCGCCGTTGACAATTTTCGTGCCCTCGCTATGTAAGAATCCCTTTACCAGGGAACGTCCGAATTTTCCCATTTTAACTCCTCCAGTCATACACACATTTTAATTAGTTAGTCTTTACTAACCTTTGACCGCCCCCACCGTAATTCCCTTCACAAAATATTTCTGAAAGAAGGGGTAAATACACAGCACCGGAATCGCGCCCACCACGGCAATAGCCATCTTGATGCTGGTGGAGGGCATGGAGGTGATATCCACATTGGAAGCCCCGGAGAAAGAACTAGTCAACAGCACCTGCAGATCCTGCAGCATGGCGTTTAACAACACCTGGATCGTGTAATACTTTGTCTTCGTCAGATAGTAGAGGCCGTTGGTCCAGTCATTCCAGTAGGCCAGGCCCACCAGAAGCACCAGGGTGGCAATAATGGGCAGAGACATAGGCACCACAATCCGGATCAGGATCTTCCACTCCCCGGCCCCGTCGATGCGTGCCGCTTCCAGCACCTCCTCGGGAATATTCTGGGAGAGGTTGGTACGCATCATAATTACGTAAAAAGCCCCCATCATCAGTCCCGGTACGATCAGCGCCGCATATGTGTTTTTGATATGAAAATACTGGGTCCACATGATGTAGGAGGGCACCAGTCCCCCGTTAAACAGCATGGTGAAAAATACCACGAAGGACCAGGCATTCCGGTGGGGCAGATCCTTTCTGGACAAAGGATAGGCCAGCAGCGTGGTCAGCACAATATTTAAAACCGTTCCCACCACCGTCACCATGATCGTGGTCCCATAGGCCTTGAAAATTGTCGCCGCATTGCGGAAAATATATTCGTACGCAGCCAGGCTGAAGCTCTTGGGAATAATGGAATAACCATCCCGGATCAACTGCTGCTCATCCGCAAAGGAGGACACCACCAGCAGCAGGAACGGGAACAGACAGAACACGCAAAGCAAAATCATAACAAAATGCACTACAATTTGAAACCGATTATTTTTCTCAACCATTCTGTCTCCCTCCTAGAACAAAGCATCTTCCTTGCTGACCTTATTGACGATAAAATTGGCCAGAAGCACCAGGGCACAGCCCACCAGGGACTGGTACACACCGGCGGCCGAGGACATGCCAATATTGTTGGACTGCATCAGGCCCCGGTATACATAAGTGTCAATCGTGTTTGTAATATTAATCAGCGGCCCCGAGTCCATGGGCACCTGGTAAAACAGGCCGAAATCCGAGTAAAAGATCCGTCCGATGGACATCAGCACCAGGGTGATGATGGTGGGCTTCAAGCCCGGAAGGGTCACATGGATGATTCGCTGCCAGCGGGTGGCTCCGTCGATGGCTGCCGCCTCATATAATCCCGCATCCAGGCCTACCACCGACGCGTAGTAGATGATGGACTGGTAGCCAAAATTTTTCCACAGATAAACCAGCATCAGGATGAAAGGCCAGTATTTCGGCGTGGAATACCAGCTAACCGGATCGCCCCCGAAGGCCCCGATGATGGAATTATTGATAAAGCCTGTTTCCGTAGCCAGCAAGGCATTCACCAGATAGCTGACCACCACCATGGAGATCAGATACGGCACCAGGATTACGGTCTGGTAGGCCTTTTTTCCAAACTTGCTTCTCAGCTCGTTAAGCAGAATCGCGATCACAATCGCCATGGCTGTGCCCAGGATGATAAAAGCTACATTGTACAAAATGGTATTCCTGGTAATCGTCCAGGCATCGTCCGTATGGAACAGATATGTAAAATTGTTGAATTTCACCCAGGGGCTTTTTAAAATGCCCAGCCGGAAATTCACCTGCTTAAAGGCAATGATAATCCCCGCCATGGGAATGTAATTATTGATAAAAAGATACAGAAGCCCCGGAACCATCATGAGATAAAGGGGGATAAAACGTCTGTGACGCTGGAATATACTTTTTTTCATGCTTTCACCTCCTTGAAAAAGGGCCGCCGATCGCCCGGCAGCCCTTACCTTCAACCTGTTTCTTCTCACATTTTACTTAGAAGTCTTCCACTGATCAAACTGCGCCTGCTTTTCCTCAACTATCTTATTAATTCCCGCCTTTTCCATCTCCTCATTTAAGGTAGGAATGGTGGTTTCCGGATCCAGGGTTCCACACAGCAGTGCCGGGACATATTTCTGGTACACATTGGTACAGGCAGTAACCTCATTCATTACCATTGTGGCATCGAAGGTGAAGCCGAAGGACTCCGGCGTCTTTGCTTCCTGGTTAAAGGCTGCATACTGATCCCACAGGGTCGTATCCTCTCCCTCCCAGAAATAACCGATCTGCTGGTTGGGCCATGCCCATGCCTGGCGGCTGTAAGAATTGCTGGCTGCGTCCGCACCATCTGGATACTTTGCCAGTTCTCCATCCAGCACGTAATTTTCTCCTTCAATCCCATTGATCACAAGGTTTGCCACCACCGGATCATTGTACATCAGATCGAAAAACGCTACCGCACGCTCCGGGTCTCCGGAGGCAGTGGGAACAAACCAGGCCATAGCGCCTCCCGTGTAGGTGGGAACGCCATAGCGCCATGCCACGGTCTCCGTCCCGTTCATCGCCGACTGCTCCGTCTCCCAGCCCGGCTTCATATGCTGAAAATATCCAAATGCCTTTCCAGCCGCCATCAGGGTATTGGCTACGTCCGTATTGGTGGAAGCGTCCGGCATCACCAGTCCCTCCTGGGCCCACTGGTACATCCTGGTGCAGACCTCTTTGAACTGGTCGGTGGTGAACCAGCTTTCAATTTTTCCATTGGCGTCAAAAGGATCCGCCAATACCGCCAGGTTATAGGTATCGCCGCAGCTATCCTGCCCAGTGTACTGCACGTCAGAACCAAACATGGCCCCGCCGTTGGATACTATGGGATACATATCCGGATGGGCCTCTTTCACCTTCACCAGGGCGTCATGCAGATCATCCCAGGAGCCCAGATTCGCATAGTCGATGCCGAGCTCGTCACAGATGTCCTTGCGCATCCCAAATCCCAGGGTATGGCCCTTCTCAGAATTTACCGGCAGGCCGTAGATCTCCCCGTTGAAGGTCTGGGTCACCCAGTCCTTCTCCTCAAGCTGTCCATTGAGACCCGGCGCATACGTGGGGATCAACTCATCCAACGGCTGGATCTGGCCGGCGTTCACGTAATCGATGGGAGACGCCATGGGAATAAACAGGTCCAGTTCGTCGCCGGAAGAAAGCGCCAGGTTCAACTGTGTCATGTAGCTGGCAAAACCAATCCTGGTCAGTTCCACATCACAGTTAAGCTTTTCTTCCGTGATCTCGCTCAGCTTTGCCGAAATCTTCTCCAGGGTGGCCGTATCCGCATCTCCAAAGGCCATCACCTTCAAGGTATAATGATCCTTGGATTTGAAATAGGCCGCCATATCGTCTCCGCCGCCTTCTTCCTGGGTGTTGTCCTCTCCAGACTGCTGGTCCTCTGTGGGAGCGCCGCCGTCAGGCCCGTTGGTTCCTGCATTTCCTCCCTCTGCTTCGCCGTCCCCGCCGCATCCGGCCAGCACAGAACAAAACATCGCGGCTGCGATACCCAGGGAAGCCAGTTTTTTCCATCTTCCTTTCATAATCAAATCCTCCTCTTCTTTTCTATTCTGCCATATCCAGGACTGTTCTCTTGATAGGATTATTTTATACCATCTCTATACAGATATCTGCAATAAAAGCGACTTCCACAAGCGGTAATATCGACCAATTTTGAATCTGATAACAAAATAACGACCTCCAATAGCAAAATAGCGACTTAATCAAAAACGGCCAGACCTCCTCTCAGAAGTCTGACCGCTCCTCCGCCGGCGACCTTCCCTTCACCTTTTTGTAAAGCTTGGAAAAATAAGAAAAATTGCTGTAGCCCACCTTGGTAGCAATCAGGCTGATGGGAAGCCGCGTGGTTTTCAGTAAATTCTCTGCCACATTTAACTTTTCAAATACGATATAATCGTTTAAGGTGACCCCCTTCTCCTTCTTGAAAACCCGGGACAGATAGTCGATATTCAGGTGTACCAGTTCTGCCAGGTCACTGCGTTTCAGATCCTGATTAATATGCTCCCGGATATATCTTACCACCTGGCCAATCACATCTGCCCCCTCTGTCTCTGCCGCTTCCTCTGACTGTCCCATATACTTCCCGATCTCACCGGCCTTCCTTAAAAGCCCCTCATACACCTCCGGCAGGCTGGTGGGTGCAGCGACATATTCAAAGGCAATGGATACCGGAATCTGCATGGTATCCCGTATCGTCTCCTCCGCCAGCTTCATCTGGCTGCGGAACATTCCAAGCTCACAGATCCTTCCCTCCTTATGGAACACAAGGAATACATACCGCATCCGCGAAATCTGGCTGAACAAAAGCTTCTGCCCGCCTGTCTCCACCAGCTCCGACAATACATTGTAAAACATAAAATCAAGAAGCTGCTCCTCGCAATGAAGCAGACGTTCCTCCTTCTTCATCACATCCAGCAGGCAGAGATATCCGTCGCTTTCCAGATTAAGCTCCGTCACTTCAGTCAGATGCCGGAGAGCTTTTTTGCTTTTCTCCCTCTCTAAGCAGTTATAAAACACCATCTGATTCAGCCACCGCTCATCTGTCAGAATCTTCCCATATTGGAAAAGCTTTTCCTGCTCCCGGCGCTGCCTCAGGCTTTTGAGAGCCCCACCCACCACCTCTGCGATCTCCTCATAGGGACAGGGCAGCAATACGTATTTATAGCTGTTTACCGCCACTGCCCGCTGGGCATATTCAAAATTGGCATGGGAAGACATAAAAATGCACTCCATGTCCATCTGTTCCCCACGAATCCATTCCACCAGATCCAACCCGCTTTCCCCGGGCATCTCGATATCTGTCAGCAGAAGATCAATGGAAAGATTATTGATCAGCACCCTGGCCTCATAGGTATTATAGGCCTTATAAATTCCGTTGATCCCCAGTGCTTCCCAGTCAACGCCCTTTACAATCCCCTCTACCACACTGATCAGATCGTCTACAATCAGAATATTCATGCGCTCTCCCCTCCACTCTCTTCTGTCTGCCGGATAAAAATATCCACGTTGGCCCCTTCCATATTGGAAAAGGCAAACAGCACATTTTCCCTGCCGAAATAAAGCCAGAACCGCTGCATCACATTATGGATCCCCACCGAATGGCCCTCCGTCTGGGCGGTCTCCCCCTGGTTTAGAGCCCTTAGAAGCTCCTCCCCGAAACCCACCCCATTGTCCGAAATATGGATATTGAGATAGCTACCTTCTTCCGTTTCCATAAAGCTCACATGGACGCCCACCAGAAGGCTCCTCCCCTCACCCATCCCATATTTCACAGAATTTTCCACAAAGGACAGCACGGAAATCGCTGGGATCTGGAACTTCCTGGCCTCGTCCGGAAGCTCGGTAACGCATTCCGGCGGATAGGCCATGCTGATCCTCTGCAGCTCTATGTAGTTCTCTACATATTGAAGCTCCTCCTCTAAGGAGACCATCATGGCGGATCCCTTCAGCATATACCGAAGGTGCCGGGACAGATAGATAATGGCACTTTGAGCCTTGGCGTCCTTCCCGGCCTCCAGGAGCCCATAGATGCTTTTTAAGCAGTTGACATAAAAATGAGGCCGGATCTGGATCTGGTAATAGTTGAGCTGGGTCTGCTTTAAATCCAGCTCCTTTTCGTAGGAATCGATTTTCAGTTGCTGAATCTGCTCGATCATACTGTTAAATGTATTATTGACCTCCAGAAATTCTTTCTCGGAAAATTCCTCCGGCGCCCGGGTTTCCATCCGGCCGTTCTTAATGGAATTCATGGTATCCACCAGGACATCCACCGGCCGGAAAAACACTTTCTGCAGGATATAGCACCCCAGAAATATCAGTGAAAATACAAACAACACCGATAAAAATATAATCGTTTTCTGTCCCCGGGACAGGCTTCCGAGAACGCCCTGATACTCCATCACATAAGCTGCCCGAAGCTGAGAGCCCCACACCTCTTGCTCGATGACAAGATACTCCGGATCCGTGCCCGAAAAATAGTAGTCATCCATCCCACGAAACAGAAATCCTTCCTCCAGCCCCCCTTCCATCCCCTCAACCATTTGGCCGTCATGTAGCAGGACGATCTGCCCCATACTGCTTTCCCTGGCGGCCGGAATCTGATGAAGATCGATAATATAGACGCTGTAGGTTCCCCGATAGCCCTTGACCAGATATAAAAAAGACCTGTTTTTCATCTGCAGAACCTGCCAGCTACGCTGTGTGATGGTTTCATCCTCTGCCACATATTCCCGGAAAAACTGCCGCAGAGCATACTTCCACTCATAGGACTCCTGCTTCCCGCCATAGTTTTCCCGGAAAATCTGGTGGGAATTGTTAATAATATAACAACCAAAGACCCCCTCGTTGTTTTCCACCAGCTCCTGATATTCCTGCAGGATATTATAGGAATAAAGGTGGCTCTCCAACGCCGTACGGCTTATGGCCAGCATACGGAAGTCTTCGTTCATGGTCACAAAGTTTAGTTGGCGGTCATCCAGACGGCTCAGATCACTCTCCAGTACACCGCACCAGGAGGACAGGGCGCTGCGGTTGGCATCCGAAATCTGATGGTTGTAAAAACGGATATAATACAGGTTATAGACAATAATCATAACCGCCAGAGGAATCTGCAAAAACAACAGTATCACAAGAACCTTTGTTTTTATGGAGCGCTGCTTTCTCATGTTATTCCTCCTCCGCCCTCTCCGAAACCAATTTTAATACGGCAAAACCCTCTCGCTATACTCAGCCGGGAGGGTTTTCTCCGCTCTTATGCGCGCTTCTCGATATTTTTAAGCACTTCCTCCCGGGAGGGCATCACCCGCAGGGCGCCTTTGCGGGTCGTCACCAGGGACGCCGCGCTGTTGGCAAAGGTCAGCATCTCCTTTAGGCCCTCCGCTGTCAGATCTTTCAGTCCATGCTCCAGCACATAATGCAGCACGCAGCCGCAGAAGGTATCTCCGGCCCCGGTGGTCTCAATGGTATGCTCCTGAAGGAAGGGCGCTGCCTCCACCATCTCGTCCCGGTAGTAGGCCCGGCTGCCATCCTTCCCCATGGAAACCAGAATCAGCGGAATCTCATACCGCCTGCGGATCCACTTCACGCCTTCCGAAAAATCCTCCTCTCCAGTGAGCCACTGGATCTCATTGTCGGAAATCTTTAAGATATCGCACCATCCCAGGCCATAGAGGATCTGCTCCCTGGCCTCCTCTAAGGTCTTCCATAGGGGCGGCCGCAGATTGGGGTCAAAGGAAATCACAGCTCCCGCCTCCCTGGCAATGGCAAGGGCCTTCTTTGTGGCCTGCCGCACTCCCTCATGGGTCATGGACAGTGTTCCAAAATGAAAAATCTTCGAATCGGCGATCAGTTCTTCCGGAATCTCCGCCTCTGTCAGCATCATGTCCGCCCCCGGATTCCGGTAAAAGGAAAAATTCCGGTCACCGTCGGCCAGGGTGTGCACCAAAGCCAGGGTGGTATGTACCTCATCATCCAGATACAGATGGTCCGCCTTGATCCCCACCTCCGAAATCGCCTCTTTTAACTGCATTCCAAAAGAGTCATTGCCCACTTTCCCGATAAATGCAGTGGCATGACCCAGCTTAGACAGCATCGAGAGCACATTGCAGGGAGCTCCGCCCGGGTTTGCCTCAAACATAGGATTCCCCTGCGGGCTGATCCCGTTCTGGGTAAAATCGATCAACAATTCTCCTAATGCCGTTACATCCACATGCTTCATTTCGTATCCTCCATTCGAATCTCATATTTTGTCACATCCATGTTGACAATCCCATCCGCCAGGAAAGAAATTCTGTCCGCCGACGGATCGGTATACAGGGTAGCGGAAAGCACATGCTCCCCGTCATTGACAAACACCTCCACACTGCAGGTATCCAGGATGATCCGAAGCTTCACGGACCCGTCCCTGCTGTTCACGCGGCTGCGCCTCTGGTGGATAATGGCCCGCCGGCTCCCCGAAAACTTCCGGTCCACCTTCACAATGGACTCCCAGGGGCGGAAGCTCACCGAGGTGTGACATATGTCATCCTGGGCAAACCAGACCGAAAACTTCTGGAACAGATTCGAAGCATCCACCGGGCGCACCACAAGCTCCATGTCCACCCGCCTTCCGGCAATTCCCTCCAGGGTCTTCACTCCGGAAAAAGTCACATTCTGATAACTCACCCGTCCCCCACGCAGCTCCTCCAGCTCCCGGAGGGGCTTCTGGATCAGCCTGCCGTTCACCACCGAAAGCTCCCGGGGCAGGCTCATCTGGCCGAACCAGGATTTTTCAGGCGAGTGGAGGTTACAGGTATCCCAGTTCTGCATCCAGCCGATCATGACCCGGCGCCCATCCGGCGTTAAGATCGTCTGGGGCGCATAAAAATCGATGCCGTAATCGATGGCCTGATCCTGCTCCTCCACAAAGGTCTGCGTCTCCTCGTCATAGCTTCCGATCAGACAAAGGGTTCCGTTGCCGTTGTGGTACTCCAACCCCTTTGGCATCATATCCATAGGGCTTGTTAAAAGCACCTGCTTTTCATCCAGCGGGAAAAAGTCCGGGCACTCCCACATTCTGCCAAAGCGCCCTCCGTTCTTTGCAAGAATCTTTTCGTAT
>CATJBQ010000165.1 GCA_949738465.1 uncultured Lachnospiraceae bacterium | reverse complement strand
TAACGATAAAATAACAATTATAATTCGTGAAGATTCTGTAAGTTTTGAAAAAATGGACGAACGAAGCAGGGAATTTGATTAAAATTAACCGTTGCCAGCTAAGTTTATATTCTTTGCCCCCTTTTCCACACGCAAGAACAGCCAAGCCCCTGCAAACACTGGATTTGCAAGACCTTGGCTGTTCTAATAAAAAGGGGAGGATAAGTATTTAACTTTATCTTTGGTGTTCCGGCTGAGAAATGGGTGGGGGCCTTCATCTCTCATCCGGTAATTATATTATTACCACCCCTGCCTGTTCTATTCACTTTTTTTAAAAATATTTTTGAATAGGTTTCTGTTGTGTATGGTTTGTCAGAATAAGGAATTGAACAGGTTTCCAATCATGTTGTAGCTGCCAAGACTGCCATATGGGCTGCTGTAGCGGCTGTAAGGCATATAACTGCCCAGAGAGCCGTAGCTTCCATACCCGCCATAGCCATAACCGCCGTAGCCGCCAAAGCTCCGGTACCTGGCGCTGGTCTGCGCCGATACGGCGTCCGCCTCCACATAGATGCTTTTCACGGAAGCTTCCCCCACGAAGCTGCCGGATCCGCCAAAGGCTTTCTGGACAGCCCCGGCATCCGCACCGTTCAGCGTCTTTTCGTTCAAAGTCAGCAGACCGTCCCGTCCTGCCGTGATTCCTACCGCCGCCAGTTCCTCCCTGTGGCTGGAAAAGCTGCTGTTCAACTGATTCTGATAAATCAGATTATTGGTGCCTCCGGCACTTTGTAGCTGCTCCACCATGGCATTGTAATCATTCACGAAATTCCTGACATCAGTCTTCACTTCCCTGCCGCTGCGGTCTGCGCCGTTCATCAGCACATTGGCATGGGTACGGACATTCTGTGCCGCCACCTTGGTGTTCTCGTACATCTGATCCAGCTTCGTGGCCGCGGCCACGGTACTGGTACGCCCGGTTCCATAGGCAGAACCATAACGGCTGGTATTGTAGCCATAACCGGTGCGGTTGATCCCATAGGCAGAACCATAACGGCTGGTCCCATAAGCAGAACCGGTGCGGCTGGTACTGCTGCTGCGGTTTGACATCAAGCGTTGCATCATCAGTGAATTCGCGTAGCTCTGCGCCATTCCTGTTACTCGCATAATATCCCTCCTTTCTATTAGTATATCGAACCTCTACCCCCAAAGGAAAGCCCTTTGTCATCAACCGCCCGATTCTTGTCACGATTTGCCACGCACTGCCCATCCCCCTCGTCTAACGGCCCTGCAGCATCACCGTAAGCCGGAATGCCGCTTCCTCCTGCTCCCACTCCATATGCCCCCGGTACTTTCTGGCACAGCGCATCATATTTTTCATGCCCTGTCCCGGCTCTGGCTGCCCGGACCCGGCGGCTGCGTTTTTGATCTCCAGTAAAAAAACTGCGCCCTGGTTGCGGCCGTTTAAACGGATCCACCGCTGCTTCTCCGGAAGTCTCCTGCAGCTTTCCAGGGCGTTATTGAGGCCATTATTCAAAATGATGCTCATATCGAAGGGATCGATCTTTAATTCCCCCGGAAAATAAAAGCTCCAGTCCGCAGCGATCCCAAGCTCCCTGGCCTGCTGCATATGACGGCTTAACAGCACATCCGTCACCGGATTTCCGGTCCGGTAATGGATTTCGCATTCCTCCAGGGTACGCTCCATCCCCTTCAGATAACCGGCCAGCTCCTTTTGCACCGCCGCATCCTCCCCCAGATTCAACAGAGCCTGAATATCCGCCATATAATTTTTCATATCGTGCTTCATCCCCTTCAAACCATCCTGCATCCGCTCCAGATCCCCCACATACTGCTCCATGTCCTGCACCCGGCTCTGGTAGATCAGAAGCTCGCTCATCTCCCGCTCCTCCCTCACAATCCGGCTCCAGATCTGGATGCTCCCCAGGATCATGCCCACGCACAGGGCGCAGGTCAGCGGCGTCAGCAGATACAGCCCCTGTCTTTCCTCAAAAATAAAATGCGGCTCTCCCTCCCTTGTGATCAGCATGACGCTGCGCACCAGAATCCCGAAGCAAAGGCTGATCAGGGAAGGAATTGTCAGATACAGAAGCTCCCATCCCTTTGGCAGCCGCTGGGCCCGGTGGATTTTGCGGCACCAATGTACGGCCAGGGCCAGGCATCCCAGATAAAATGCAACATACAGGGTATTCCAAACCGCCTGCACAAACGCCACCCACCCTTGAAAAGCATCCAACGCAAGCACCCCCTCATTGACCTCATCACAAAGACACTGGATGATGCCTTTAAAAAGACGCCCTGTCAGCCCCCCCGTCAGCCCATACACACCCAGGCGCACATTCTCGATCAATGCGCCGAACAGAAGCGTCAGGTACAGCACCTGACCGGCCTGTACCCCAAAGGAGGATGCCACGCCTTTTCTCCAACAGAAAAAGCAGCCGCTCCCAAAAAATACCAGCAGCGTAATCCCGCTGGTAACAATGGTGCTGCTGCTGTCCAAAAGCACGTCGTTTCCATAAAAAAATATCCGCACCGGCTGACAGTATCCCAAAAGACCCTGCCACAAATACAGCGGCAGGATACAGGCTGCCGCTTTCTTCCACCGCTGCCGTTTCCCCCTCTTACAATCCGCCGGCTCCAACAGATCCAGAAGCCGGAAAAAAAGGAAACCCAGCGCTCCGTCAAAAACCAGGTCCGTTACGATATCCCACCATCTCATCACGAAAAATCTCCCATCTGCCGCCGCAGGTAAGCCATATAAAGCTTCACAAATTCCCCATATTTCTGTCGTGCCAGATACACGTTACCGCCATTCTTTAACTGGATGTTGGCGGCGTCGTAGCCGGCCACATATTTGAAATGCACCAGATAGCCCCGGTGGCAGCGGTAAAAATCCTCCCCCAGTCTGGCCTCCAGCTCCCGCATCCTGCCGTAGCACTCAAAAACCCCCTGGGACGTATACAGCAGAAGCTTGCGCCCGTTGCTCTCCGCGTAATAAAGCTCATCGGGATAAACCGTACGGTACTCCCCCCTTTCCTTGATCTGCAGGGGCTCCCGCCGTTTCCGCTTCCGGATCTCTGCCAGGGCACGGGAAAATACCCGGGCGAACCGCTCCGGATCCAGGGGCTTTAACAAATAGTGAAAAGCCCCCACATCGAAAGCATCGAACACGCGTTCTTTATGGGCCGTCACAAAAATTACCAGCGCCTGGGACTGCCGGAAGCTTTCCGCCACCGCCATCCCATCCATGCCTGGCATCTCAATATCAAGAAAAACCAGGTCCGCCTCCACCTCTGACGCCAGAAGCTGATCCCCCGACGGAAAACAGCGCACCCGGCTCTTGGAAAGCTGCTCTTTTACCCGTTTTTCCAGATCCTGACACATCCGCGCATCGTCATCGCAAATTACCACTTCAATCAAATCGTTCATGAAATACTCATTCCTTCCACATTTTATATTTCGTCCCCTTTCCCATATTTCCCCAGAACCTGTCATAAAATGTGTAGAAATTGTCATGAAATCCTGCGTTATCGCATCCGAAGCTCCACCGGGCAATGGTCCGATCCCGGAATCCCCGTATGGATGGCCGCCCCCTCCATCTGCTCCTTCAGATCCTCCGACACCAGAAAATAGTCGATCCGCCATCCGGCATTTTTCTCCCTGGCCTTGAAACGGTAAGACCACCAGCTATAAATCCCCTCCGCATCCGGATAAAAATACCGGAAGCTGTCCACAAAGCCCCGCGCCAGAAGCTTTGTCAGCTTCTCCCTTTCCTCATCGGTAAAGCCGGCATTCTTCCGGTTTGCTTTGGGGTTCTTTAAATCGATCTCCTGATGCGCAACATTCAGGTCGCCGCAGACGATCACTCCCTTTTTCTCCTTTAAGGACATAAGATAATCCGCAAAATCATCCTCCCACTCCATCCGGTAGGGAAGCCGCAGAAGCTCATTCTGGGAATTGGGCGTGTACACCGTCACCAGATAGAAATCCTCAAATTCCAGCGTAATCAGGCGGCCTTCCGTATCATGCTGCGCCTTCCCCATCCCAAGGCGCACAGAGAGCGGCTCCTGCTTTGTAAAAACAGCCGTCCCGGAATAGCCCTTCTTCTGGGCATAATTCCAGTATTGGTGATAACCGGGAAGATCAAGATCGATCTGTCCCTCCTGCAGCTTGGTTTCCTGCAGGCAGAAGATATCAGCGTCAAGCGCGTCAAAATCCTCCCTGAAATTTTTCTGTATACAAGCTCTGAGGCCGTTTACGTTCCACGAAATCAGCTTCATTAAAAATGCTCCTCTCTCCTTTTGTCCCTTTTTCATTATTATAGTATACTTTAGGGCGGAATACAATTCATAAAACAGTTGCCAGGCCCGTTTCTTTGGCGTATACTAAAGCAAACGACTTAAATCATTTCCTTTAACAGAAAAGAAACCCAGAAGTACAAAGAAAGAAGGTCCTTCCTATGAAAGAAAGAACAAAAGCCAGACAGATCCTGGCGCTTATCGGCGTAATCGCCCTAACGCTTCTCTACCTTGCCACCGTCATTTTTGCCGCCCTGGGGAAGGATTTTATGAACTGGCTGATGGCGGCTGTGGCCGTCACGATCTTCCTGCCGGTGATCCTGTGGATCTTTTCCTATCTGCAAAAGCACAAGAAGGGGGACGATGAACTGGAATTATTCCGGAATCTCAAGAAAAAGGATTCCTGATCCTTTGTTTTTGCAATCATTTTGCTGTATTTTTCTTATCCATCTCCCGCACAAGCCTGCGGATCGCCAGGATCCGCTCCGGCGGCATGGACAGCTCGTCCACTCCCATGGCCAGAAGCTCCGCTACCAGCGCCGGATCCGCGCCAGGCTCCCCGCAGATCCCCGCCCGTATTCCCGCCTTGTGGGCATTTTCCACCACCATGGCGATCATACGTAGAATGGCCGGATGATGGGGATCATAATATTCCCAGAGATTCGGATCCTGCCGGTCTGCGGCCAGGGCATACTGGGTCAGGTCGTTGGTGCCGATGCTGAAAAAATCCACCTTCCTGGCAAGCACATCGCTGATGAGCGCCGCCGCCGGCGTCTCAATCATGATTCCCTGCTCCGGCTCGCCCCAGGCAAAGCCCTGCTCCCGAAGCTCTGCCTTCACCTGGGCCGTAATCTCCCGGATTCGCTCCACCTCCCCCACACTGGTAATCATCGGATACAAAATCCCAATCTTTCCATAAGCGCTGGCACGGAACAAGGCCCGAAGCTGTGTCCGAAAGATCTCCGGCCGGGCCAGGCACATGCGGATCCCCCGAAGCCCCAGCGCCGGATTCTCCTCCTGCTCAGGTCCCAGATAGCCGCACTGCTTATCGGCCCCCAGGTCAAGGGTACGGATCACCACCGGCCGGCCCTCCATGGCCTCTGCCACCTGCCGGTAGATCAAAAACTGCTCCTCCTCTGTAGGCAGATCCTCCCGCTCCAGATAAAGAAATTCGCTGCGGAAAAGCCCGATCCCCTCCGCGTCATTCTGCCGTACCGCCGCAAGCTCTCCGATCTGGTTGAGATTGGCGTACAGCCGGATCCTTCTGCCGCCGCGGGTGACGGTTTCTAAACCCTTCAGATCCTCCAACTCCTTCCGATCCGCAAGCGTCTTCTGCTTTAACGCGGTCATCTCTGCCAGAAATTCCGCATCCGGCTCCACATAGATCCTGCCACTGTCCCCGTCCACCACCGCCAGCTTTCCATCCACCGTATGATCCAGGGGCAGCGGCGTCCCCACCAGTGCAGGGACCGCCATGGTCCCTGCCAGGATTGCCGCATGGGAATACTGCGACCCATGCACGGTAACAAGGGCCAGTATCCGATTCCGGTCAAGCTGCGCCGTCTCCGAGGGGGACAGTTCCTCTGCTGCCAGGATGACGGGTTCCTCTCCCATCCGGGCCAGGATGACGCCTCCTCCCAGGATCCCGGTCTGGCCAGAGCTTCCTCCCGGAATCCCGGCCTGGCTGAAGCTTCCTCCCAGGATCCCGGTCTGGCCGGGCGCTTCTTCCCCGGCCGCCCCACTTCCCAGGGCCGCGAGAATCCGCCGGGAAACATCCCGCACATCAGCGGCCCGCTCCCTTAAGTAAGTCTCGTCTAACTCCTCCAGCTTCCCGGAAAAATACTCTGCCGCTGCGTTCACCGCATACTCTGCCTGAACCTTCCGGGTACAAACGATATTTTTCACAAAATCGTTATATTCCAAATCCTCCGCCAGCATCCGCTGTCCCATAAAGATCGCCGCCTCCGCCTCGCCCGCCTTTGGAAGCGTCTTCTCATACAGGCTTAAAAGCTGTCTGGCCGCTTCCGCCTTCGCCGCCTCAAAACGCAGAAGCTCGCCCTGGACATCGGAAACCTTTACAGGCTCTGCCTGCTGTTCCTGCCTTCGATACACCCAGATCCTGCCAATGGCAATCCCGCCGGATACACGTTTTCCTTCGTACACTCTCATAAGCCGTCTCCTGCCGTCACCGTGATTCGGTTTTCCTGTTGGATCTGCCGGTATACCGCCGTAATCTCCGCCCCGGACGCAAGCGATTGGGAAAACGCGCTGGCACTCCCCGCCGCAACAGCCATGCAGAAGGCATGCCGGTAATCCTGTTTTTCCAAAAAACCTGCCATAAATCCCGCCACCATGGAATCCCCGGCCCCCACACCGTTGACCAGGATTCCTTTCGGCGCCGGCACGTCATAGAGGACACCGCCCGCATCCAGAAGCACCGCCCCCTGCCCTGCCATGGAAACCAGCACATTCTGTGCCCCCAGCTCCTGAAGCTTTCGGGCATAAGGCGCCACTTCCTCCCGCGCCTTAAGCTCCACGCCAAAGATTTCCCCCAGTTCCTGTTTGTTTGGCTTAATGAGGAACGGGCGGTGAGGCAGTGTCTTCACCAGCAGATCCTTCGCGGCATCCACAACGGTCCGGATTCCCCGGCCTGAAAGCTGCTCTAAGATCCTCTGATAGGTATCGTCGGGCAGAGAGGTCGGAATACTTCCGGATAAAAACAATACGTCTCCCGGCCCCAGCGCATCCAGCCTCTCCTGCAGCTTCTCCTCCGTGACTTTGGGCCCCCTCCCGTTGATCTCCGTCCCTTCGATGTTGGAAAGCTTGACATTGATACGTGTGATCCCTTCGTCCATCATAAGGAAGCTGTTTTTAACGCCCATTCCATCCAGACGTCTGACCAGCTCCTTCCCGGTAAAACCGGCCGCGAACCCCAGCGCCGTGCTCTCGATTCCAAGATTCCCAAGAACCCGGGAAACATTGATTCCCTTCCCGCCCGGCGCCAGGTATTCCGCACCTGTTCGGTTAGTCTTTCCTAACTCAAAATAATCCACCACCACACAATAATCCAGGGATGGATTCAAGGTTACGGTATAAATCATCATGCATAGGAAACCGCTGTCCCGTAAACGATCACCTCTGCGGCTCCCTGGACAATGGCGGAGGTTGCATAGCGCACGTTCACAACAGCGTCTGCGCCCAAAGCTTCCGCTTCCTTAACCATCCGCTCCGTGGCAATTCTTCTGGATTCGTCCATCATCTCGGTATAGGACTTCATCTCTCCACCCACCAGATTCTTAAAGCTGGATCCGATATCCTTGCCAATGTGCTTGCACTGGATGGTGCTGCCCTTCACTAAGCCCAGCATATTCAGTTCCTTTCCCGTAATGTAATCTGTGTTTACTAATAGCATATCCACATCCTCCTTCTTATGGTTTCTGCTTCTATATTACCACAGACCATACCCCTTCGGCAAGCGTCTTTCCAGGTTCTTTTCCACCTGTGATACCTGCATTTATGCCTGCGTTCAGGCAGCTTCTTCTTCCACCATCTCGCTGCCCTCCCGGAAGCTTCTAAGCTTCTCCCGGATGATATGGGGATTCTCCCCGGCCTGGATGGATAATACGCCTTCGATGATCAGCTCCATGGACAGCGCCTGGGCCTCGCTGCTCTTCTCCAGCTTCCGAGAAAGAGGAATGCAGACCCAGTTGGCCATCAGGGAGCCATAGAGGGTGGTAATCAACGCCAGGGACATGCCGGAACCGATGGCGGAAGCGTCGGAACCCATGGTACGCATCATGTTAATCAAGCCAATCAGCGTTCCCACCATGCCCCAGGCCGGCGCATAGGAGCCCAGATCCTGCCAGAACTTCACCTGCTTCTGGTTCCGCTCCACCTTGTGGATCATATCATTTTCCAGAATGTCCTTCACCAGCTCCGGCTCCGTCCCGTCCACGATGAGGCTGACGCCTTTTTTCATAAATTCCTCGTCGATCTGGTCCGTATACTCCTCCAGGGCCAGGAGGCCGTCCTTCCGGGCCAGATCGGCCACCTCCAGGATCTGATGGGAAATATCGTCCACCGATACGTTTACTTTTTTAAATGCAACGCCAAAGCCCCTAAGGCCGTCCAGATAGTCCCCTATGGTGTCGGCCGTGATCATCAGGGCGAAAAAAGAACCTCCAAAGGTCACCAGCATCGACGGAAAATGGATAAACTGCAGGGCGGCCCCGATTCCACCGTTGGTGGCAATAGCCGAGAGGATCATTCCAAAGCATAAGAGAAAACCAAGCAGAGCAGCAAGATTCATAGGTAATCATTCCTTTCTTCCTAAATTTATTTTCTTTGCTCTACTATAGCCTTTTCTTCTCTCATTTTCCATACTACTTCTGGTAGCAGCAGGTAGTATTTCGGGTAGTATATGGCATATTCTTAAGGGTTACAGCTCCTTTCGCTCCATGATCCGGACGCTGATGAGAAAAGAGAAGAAGGTCACCGCCGCGGCCAGGAGAAAGCAGCCGGTCAGGATCTGCCCATCCCCCAGGCCGGACATCCGGGCCAGCAGACCGGCCGGTGAAAGCCCTGCTCTCCCGCCCAGCTTCACCAGGGTCCATACGGCAGCCGCCACAAGTCCCACCGCCGCCAGCAGCGCCAGCCTGCCCCGCTCCACGCCGTATTTTAGCTGAAAGGGCAGGATCAGCGCAATCATCACGAGAAATATCGGAATGTATACCAACGCTTCCGTAAGATTTTCCCAAAGCATCGCCTGCTGGTGATGGAAAAACAGCGCCCCGCTCTGGATCGCTACGCCGATCAGCCAGGCCGCCAGCCCCAGGATGGCGCCAAAGATATATTTTTCCTTCACATAAATCCTGCGGTCAATGGGCAGCGTCATCAGAAAACAGTAACAGTTATCATATTCGTCATAACTGATGGTACTTAACGAAAACATCGCCACAACCAGCGTCAGATAGCCGGCCACAAAGCTGCCGCCATAAGCGCTCCCGCTGGCCGCCATAAAGACAGCGATCACCACCAGCATTGCAAAAAAACGGATCCGCTGCCGCAACAGCCGGAAATCCTTCACCAATAATCCTCTCATAGCTTCTCTCCTCCAATCATCAGCATCATCACATCATCCAGTTTTCCTTTTTCCAGCACCAGACCGGGGTAGTTTTCCCGATAGAACTGCTGTTCCTTGGTCAGGCAGGCATATCCGTAAGGCTCCTGCCGTCTGCGGAGAAGATACCTGTGATCCAGCCGCCCAAACTGCTCCGGGTTCACCCGCAGGATCCCGTAGCTTCCCAGCAGCACATCCGTGTCCTCATGGAGCAGAAGCTTTCCCTGATCCATAAGATAAATATCGTCACAGAGGCTTTCTAAGTCCGTGGAAATGTGGGAGCTTATGAGGATCGCCCGCTCCTCCATCGCCATATACTCCCGCAGCATATCCAGAAGCTCATTGCGGGCCATTACATCCAGTCCCGCCGTGGGCTCATCCAGAATGAGCAGCCTTGCATTGTGGCTGATGGCTGTCAGAACCTTAAGCTTTGCCTTCATTCCGGTGGAAAATTTCTGGATCCGCTGATCGGTGGGCAGTTCAAACCTCCGGCACTGCTCCAGAAAATCCCCCTCCGAAAAATCGTCGTACATCTGCTTCATTACGGCCGCAATGTCCTTTATGGACAGATAGCTGGAGAATCCCGACTCCGCCAGGGCCACGCCGATCTTCTGCCGGTCCTTAGGCGTAAGTTCAGCCGGATCGGTCCCCAGCACCCGTACCTCCCCCGCATCCGGCACAATCAGCCCCAGAATTGCCTTAAAGGTGGTGGTCTTCCCGGCCCCATTCTTCCCCACAAGACCGGTAATGCAGCCCTTTCGTACCTCCATGGACACTTCCAGGCTGAAATGTTCGTATTTTTTGCACAATTCCTTCAATTCAATCATAAAATTCCTCCATTCAATCATAAAATTCCTCCATCACGATTGCAAAAATCTGACGTACCTGTCCGGCCGCCAGCCCGCAGTTCTTCGCCTTTTCCAGGGCCAGCGCAAAGGCATCCTCCACCTCTGCCTGCTGTATCTCCTCCAAAAGCTCCGGGTTGGCCTGGGCCACAAAGGTTCCCTTGCCATGAACGGTTACCACATAGCCCTCTGCCTCCAAACCGTCGTAAGCCTTTTTCACCGTAAGGGCGCTGATCCGAAGCTGGTTCGCCAGCCCCCGGACCGAGGGCAGCATGGTGTCCGCCGCAAGCTCTCCCCGCGCAATTTTTATCCTCATCTGGTTCATGATCTGTTCGTAAATCGGCACCATGGATGAATGGTTGATAATCATATGCATAATCTTTCCTCCATCTGTACAACAGTATATAACAGTATACAACAGTTGTCAACTGTTATATACTGTTTATTTTGTAAAATCTGTATGGCATTTTTATCCAGATGTGGTATACTGTTATTATGTCAAATTTGCAAAAGCTTCCACAGGGATGGGAAGCCAATTTAGGAAAGGAAGCCAGGACAATGAAGGAAATAAAATGGAATGACCGTTTCAATATTGGTGTCGATGTGGTAGACCGGGCACACCAGCGTCTCTTTTCCATTGTGGGAAAGCTGATCAGTCTCAACGAAGACCCGGACAAGCAGCAACATGCCTGCAGAGAAGGCATTAAATTTTTCAAGAGCTACACCGTAAAACATTTTGCAGAGGAAGAAGCCTATATGCAATCCATCCAGTACGAACACTTTGATCTTCACAAAAGCCTGCACGACAATCTGCGGGACAAGTCGCTTCCTGCCCTGGAGTTGGAACTGGAAGCGGAGAATTATTCCATGGAATCCGTCCAGCATTTTCTTGGCATCTGCATCGGCTGGCTGACGACCCACATTATGGTGGAGGATTATGCGATTTCAGGAAGGACGCCCGAGCGATGGGTACACGAACCCGCCGAGGACGAGCTGGAATCTCTGGAGAAGGCTGCCCTTCAGGCTTTGGAGAGCCTGTATCATTTAGATGCCCATGTGGTGAGCCGCCATTACAGCGGAGAGGATTTTTCCTCCGGATCTGCCCTCTGCTACCGCCTGACCTACCGCAGCACGGACGGAGCGCCAAGCTATGTTTTCCTCATTTACGAAGCCCAGATGGTTCTCAATGTCTTAAGCGAGATGGTAGGAAAGCCTATCCGGCGGGTAGATAAAACCGTAGCCATGACCGGCAAGGCCCTCTCCGAGAAGTTTATGAGCTGTATCGAGGAGCATTTTGGCCAGTCATTCCAAAGTAAGCTGGAAAAAGTGGACATGATGACCTTTGACCAGCTCCTTCGGGCCTTTGACCGGGAATACCCACCTTACAGCCTTCTTTTCAATACCGAGGGGCAGGGATATTTTGCATTTTGTGTCAAAAAGGCAGCCGGGGGGCAGTAAGCCCCCCGGTTCTTCATGCTGTTGCCATAATTCCCGGATTACAAATTGTTTCCTCTTAATTATCCAGATTGATTGCCAATCTGCCACCGGATTTCAAAGAAATTTCCTGGTTCTTTCGATCTTCTATAAAAGCATGGATCGTCACTCCCTCTGCCGCATCAAGCTGCGCTTCTTCGAAGCTGCCATAGATCGTAACGAAGGAGTCCTGATCTGCAAACCAGCGGCTTGCTTTATCCAGTGCGATCACCGCGCCGCGGATCGCCCCACGGATCTTCGTATGCCTCATTGAGATACTCATGGCTCTGTTTTCATCCCCATGAATGATATCTCCCCTGATCTCCATATCAGACAGCGCCACCTTAATGCCGTACAATGGTTCCCCGGGCACCACCGGTGTCGCCATGGGATCCTCCCGGTTGGCATCCGTACAGATGATCCGGCCTGTATCAGACTGCAGTTTTGAGTTTCGGATATCAAGATACGCATTGGTTCCCTTTACCACAAACATATCTGCTCCGGTTTGAATCTCACAGCTGTCCACGGTAAGCTGCCCAAGCTGGGAGCCGTTCTCCATCACTGCAAAGATCAATGCGCAATGCCGGTCAGACCAGATCCTGCATCGGTGCAGCTGCATCTTGCTCTTGCCACAGAGCATCCCTGTATGGGAGGCTGTTTTCACCCTGCAGTCATTGAGCACCACCAGGCTCCCCTCATCGGCAAAGGCTGCGTACCCCGGATGGGTTACCGTAATATCACATCCATCCGCCTCCAGGTATGTATCGCCCCAGCATGCATCGGTGGAAAGCGCCGCCCAGCCATCGGAGACGAGAATCCCTAAGCTCCACTTCGGAGCAGCCCGTGGCCTGGACAGCCGCTCCGTTCCCTCCGAAGTCATTCACGCAATCCCCGGCCAGACAAAGCTTTGCATTGGTGATCTCATAATTGCTGTCTTCTATATAGATGCCGTTTGCCTTTGGGATATCACCGGTGATGCACACATCCCTGCAGCCCTCAGAATCAGCCGTCCCGCTCCAGTCGATCCCGTCTCCATCCGGAGCCACTGCGCCATCCACTACCTTGATCGCTGCCTTAAGCTCCACCTCGGGCACCACGGTTCCGGGCGGCCACATTGGACCCTCCGGCCCCGGCACCTGGCCAAACCCGGGCCTTCCCGGCCTTGTGGGAGGGAGCTGTCCTGCCCCGCCCACAACGGGCATCTCGTAAAAAACATCCTTTTTATATTACATACTCCCCCTCCAAATCTCAACAGGATTACCGCAAATTCAGAGCTCTATTCCATTTCAATCCCTAGATATTCACTCACTGCCGAAAGCACGGTCTCCATGTCCTCCCCACAGCCTGCCGCCTGCGCAAAGCTCCTGCAGTCTGTCACACTGGTGTTAAAGAGTGCTTCCTGAACCGCCTTGGTATCCTCCTTAGAAAGGATAGACACCTTACCGCCTGCTGCCTCGATGATTGCCTCTGCGTCCTCATCCAGCTGCTGGGCCAGTTCCACCGAATACGCTGCCGTATCCTCCATGGCTTCCTCAAACAGAGCCTTCTGGGCATCGCTCATACTGTTCCATTTATCCAGGTTTATGGTCATAAAGTTTCCTGCCACATAGGTGCCGTCCATCAGGAAATAGGGCGTCACCTCCTGCACACTCATGGATACCAGCGCTGATGCCGACATATAACCCACGTCAGCAATGCCACGGCTCAAATTGTCATAGTAATCCCAGGGCATCACGGTAACCACACCGCTAAAGCCGAGAGCTTCAAAAGCCGACTGATTCATCCCAACTCCCAGCTTCCTGCCGGTAAGATCTGCAAGGCTTCCCGCCTCTTCTTTGGATACAAAGGTATTGGAGCCTGTGGCAACGCTGCCCAGCATCTTTACGTTCTGTGCTTCAATCTGCGCCTGGATCAACGGCGCTGTCGCTTCATTTTCAAAAATGATATTGTCCATGAAATCTACCGCCGCCTGGTAGCCGCCGGATACCTGGGATGGGAAATTCATCAGGGACAGTACATCTGTATAGGCGGACTGGTTTACCACCGTCATGTCTGCCGCACCGGTTCCCGCAAAGTTCAGTTCCTCGGTATTCGATGCCAGCGTACCTCCCCAGTACACCTCGATCTGCACCGCACCATTGGATTTCTGGTTCAGGTACTCAATGAAATGGCTGATGACCTGTCCGGCCATCTCTGTTTCCGAATAAGCGGTCGTCAGCGTAAGGGAGATGGGATCTACCTCCGCAGCACCATCGCCGCCCTGCTGTCCCTGGGCATCCCCCGGCTGCTCCTCCTGCTGCTCCTGGCCATCCTCTGCCGCGCCGTTCTTGTCCGCACCGCTCTCCGGCTGCGTAACGGCTGCACCGTCGTCCCCGGCAGAGCTTCCACAGCCAGCCAACAGCCCAAAGGCCATCAAAGACGCCAACAATAATGCTGCAAATTTGTTTTTCTTTCTCATGTTTTTTTCCTCCTGATACGAATTTATAAATAAAATAATCAGTTACCTTTTACGATCCACTCCTGCTGCTTTACTTCACACCCAGAAGCACTGGCAGGAATTCCACGATCTGCGGGAAGATGGCGCACAGGAAAATGGCCACAATATCCACGCAGAAAAACGGGAGCACGCCTTTAAATATTTCCCCGGACTTGATCCGAAGGGCGTTGGATACCGCAAACACATTCATGCCGATCGGCGGTGTCATTCCCGCACAGTCGCACAGCATCACCAGGACAACACAGATGATATAAGGGTTGTATCCCAGCCCGGTCAGCAGTGGAAACACAATGGGCACTGTGATGATCACTGTGGAGGCGATATCCATAACGCAGCCACAGAATACATAAAACAATACCACCAAAGTGAACACTGCCAGCGCCGGCAGATGAGACTGGGCGATCACATTGGCCAGGTTATCCGCCAGCCTTGTCAGCGTTACAAAACGGCTGAAAATAGAGCCTGCAATGATAATGGGAAAGATTCCGGCGTTCATGACAGCCGCATCCCAGATACAGTGCATGATCCGCTTTACCGGCACCCGCTTGATCAACGCATAGATGATCAGAGCTACTGCCGCCACTGCTCCTGCCACCGTAGAGGGGAACAGGCCCGTCAGGCTGCCTCCCACGATCAATGCAAACACCAGCACAAAGGGAATCAGGTATTTTAAGGATATTAATTTATCCTTCATGCTGACCTTTTCCAGCTGATCCTTTCCCGGCACCCTTTTCGGGAAGATCGTAATATAGATCTTGATCGCCACACATAGGATCACGATCATGATCAGCCCCAGGGAAAGACCATACATCAGCGTGGTTCCAATGGACAGATTTGTCAGAAGGCACCACATGATGATCGGTACGCTGGGCGGAATCAGGGACGACAGAGAACCTGCTCCTACGATCGTTCCCAATGACAGCTTTCTGTCATAATGGTTTTTCTCCAGCTCCGGCATCGCGATCTTGCCAAATACTACGTTACCTGCCACAGAAATACCGGAACATGCCCCGAATACAACGTTGGAGCCTACCAGGGCAAAAAGCAGCCCGCCTTTGATGCGTCCCAGCCACTTCTGCATGGCGTCAAAGGCTCCTCCGGCAATGCCGGTCTCCCCGGCCAGCGTTCCCACCAGCATAAACAAAGGCAATACCGCATAGGTATAGTTTGCACCCAGAGTAAAAGGCGCCTGGAGGAACTGGATATTTACCATATTCATGCCGCCGATCAGATAGAATCCCACAAAAGAGCATGTCAGCATGGACACAAAGATCGGAATCCCAAGAAGTACCATCACGACCATCACGATAAAAATCACAATACCAATGACTGCTGTGGAACTCATGGTCTGTTCCCCCTTTCTTCATTCACATCTTTCAGATTCTCAATATCCCGGGCCATATGGGCCGCGTCAGAGGTGCTTTCCCCGTGCTCCGGCGCCGGTAAGGCCCCCATCCTTTCCTCTGGCGGGATCAGAAATTCCCGGAACGCACACCAGACAAAGGCCGCCGCGATCAGCATAAATCCAATTACAATCACCATCGCAAAGGGCCATATTACAAAGGAGGATGCGGCAGCCGATGCCTTTGCAGAGGTTTTATACTTATCCAGTACAAGCTGGAAGGAACAAAAGCCCACAAAGGCACAGATCAGTGCCCCCAGCACATAACCAGCCAGATGGATGGCCTTTTGGAGCCCTTTGGGGAAACGGCCGGAAAACAGGTCTACCGTTGTATGTCCCCGTTCCACCTGGATAAAGGCCATGGCAAAAAATACCACTGGAATATTCAAGTATGTAACAATCTCCGTGCCGTTTGGTATACTGGCAGAGAAAATTTTACCTCCCAGGGCATCTGCTGCGCACAGGACCGCAACTGCCAGCAGGCTGAGGCCGGAAAGCAGGGATACGCCCCACATGGCCTTAAATATGATCTTATCAATCTTTTTCGCAATATTCCTCTTTTCCGCCACCTGTATCCCTTCTTTCTATGGTTCTTCCCCTGGCACCAACAGTACCCTGGCCACATCCAGCTCTCCCTTTGACAGCTGGATGATCCTTTTTTCCGCTTCCTCCAGGGGAACCTTTTTTACGGTATACAGCTCCGTAGAAAACTTGCCCTGGGTGATCAGATCAAACAGCATATGAATCTCCTTCTTGGTGTAGGTAAAGGAAAATTTGAGATCGTATTCCATGGGGCCCAGTGCGGCGGTGACCAGCTCATAGGGCCTGCCATCGCTGCCTACCAGCATCACCTGACCGTTTGCCATCGTCATGTCAATGCAGGTCCGCACCGAATCCGGATGGCCTGCCGCCTCAAAGGAAACCTGCGCCCCCTTTGTATGGGCCAGCAGCTCCTTCGCCTTTTCCACATCCTTGGGCTCCGAGGGGTCCAGGGCATAATCTGCCCCGGCCTTTAGGGCCAATGCCCGCTTGCTCTCCAGAAGTTCAAAGGCAATAATATTTTTTGCTCCGGCCATCCGTGCCGTCTGGATCACGGACAGACCGATGGAGCCGCATCCGGTCACTACCACATCGTCCCCCACCCGCAGCTTTGACCTGCGCACCGCATGGAAGCCAACGCCGATCACGTCAAACAGTACTGCCTGCTCCAAGGCCATTCCCTCCGGAATATGGAACAGCTCGTTCTGGGGAAATCTGGACAGCACATATTCGGCATAAGCGCCCTGGGTTCCCGGCCCGATCCCTAGCGTATTGGGGAAGGCATTGCAGCAGGTGTTGGGATGTCCTGTATTGCAGGAATAGCAGGATCCACAATCTCCAGGCGGTCCTACCGCCACCCGGTCTCCCACGGACACGCAGTCCACTCCTTCTCCCACCGCTTCCACGATTCCAACCGATTCATGCCCTGGTATCAATTCCCAGTCAAAGATCCCCGGCATATGATAGGCGTGGACATCCGTCCCACAGATCCCGCAGTAGGCCACCTTCACCAAGACCTCTCCCGGCCCCGGAGCGGGCTTGTCGATCTCTACCAGCTCCAGATTATGTACGCCATGATATTTTACTGCTTTCATTCAATCTTTCCTCCTGTCTGCGCTCCCTTTTACGCCTGCTCTCTGTGCTTCAGCTCCACTTCCGCACTGCCTGCAATGAAAATACCGCCCTCGATATCCTCGATCCACCAGATCAGCTTCACCAGATACTGGCCGTTCCTTACATACTTGTCTGTCACCACCGAATTCACCAGGGCAATATCCCGTGTGAGCCCATGAACGTTCACGGCTCTGTCCTTCATCCCCGGAGCCTGCTTTAGGTAATCCACAAAATGCGGATTGACCGGTACCGGTTTCCCGTAAGCGGCATGGGTAGCGGCAGGCATAATGCTCCAGCCGATGCTTCTGATCACGCCCTCATCCCCCATCCAGTTGTTGATGTGATGGATCGCCACATCACGCCCAAAGAAGTTTATGATGGGTGCCCTGTCTGCCCCGCCGGCGCTATGGATGTCCGCGGTATCCACTGCCCCCTCTGCCTCCTTTTCCTCGTCTGTCCGGCGTCCGTCATCGAAGATCATGACAACCTGGGCATTATCCGGTACGGCAGGCGTATAGTCCTTCTTGTCCGGCAGCACATAGATTCCGTGCTGATCGCGCTTCACCATCGTTCCAAAGACCGCCTCGTCCATAATCTCTTTTTTCAGGCTCCTGGTTCCGCCGATCCCCATTCCATAGGGGGCCGTGGGCAGTACGGAATCAATGACCGGGCTCTCCAGCGTCAGGGCGGGCTCATCGCCGGGCGTCACAGCCTCCCAATACAGGGTGTCTGCGCCCCGGACCGTCTCTTTGCTCCAGATCTCCTTCATCCAGTCATAGTCCTTCTGCGTATAGCAGTGATCCGGCTTCGACGTCCATTCCGGCGCTTCCCAGATCTTACTGAAATCCATCTCCTCCGGGCGTTTTCCATCCTTAAAAAACCGGACGCTCTCCGTACAGTTAAATACCACCTCATTGACCTTTACGCCCTTCTGGTTATAGATACTGCCCTCCTGGTGCAGGGCCATCGTTCTGTGGATGGAGCCCTCCGGCGGGGTAATATCGGTGATCGTCCTCTTGTCAAACACAAGGTAAAGGGTATCTCCCGGATAAACAGGTGCCAGCTGGTCTACCCGGTGGCTGATCTGGGAAACCAGCAGGGTGTCCCGCACCTCCGGGATATAAGGCGTGGTAAAGGTATCGTCATGGGCGCCAAAGGTAAAGTAGGCAGGGATATCCTGAAAGCCTCTGCTCCTGGCATACGCTGCATCGTTAAAAAGAGGATTCTCCTGCTCATACTTGGCATGATTGTAACGGACCATCGCCTCTGTCACCGGTACTACCGGCCCGATTCCCGGCGTCCCCTCAGGAAGCCTTCCCTGTACCAATGCCTCAATGTCCAGCGGGCCCCGGCTGTTGATCTTATCGCACTCCTTCAGATAATTCTCCAGGGGTTCTTTTTCCTTCTCCAGATACTGTCCCGGATACACCACAATAAAATCATTTTTACTAAATTCCATCTTTGTCCTCCTTTTTTGCCTTGTGCAGATTGACCGATTTCTTTTCATAATCTTCTTACAATCATTCGAATGATACAATTACTATATCAGTCAGTTCCTGCTTCGTCCAATGAAAATGCTGTATGGGGCAATACGGCTTTCGAATCCGCATGCCCCAAAATAGGATCCTGGCATCTGCCGGCAATGAAAAATCCCTCAAATGATCCCGGCCATCACAGCCAGCGTTACCAGAACACACAAAAGAAAGGTCAATATGACGGATGTTTTAAATACCATCGGATACCCTGTCTTCATATCCTCCCCAACCATCGTACACGTAAGATAAATGGCTGTATTTGTTGGCAATGTGTCAAATACCGTTGCTGCCCATATCGTGTGGTGTTAGAATGTGTGCGACCCGGTTGTATACACCATGAAGGATGGCTCCAAAAAGTACGGTTCCTACTTCTTCCATTTTGATCTGAACAGTAAGCCAGGCAGCAGGGACGAGGCCAAGGCAAGAGCCTTCGCCAGCGATTTCATCGAGGACTATTTCATGACCTATGACGGAAATCCCAATCCGCCCTACTCTAAGATCATATCCATCAGTTGACATACTCTGAACGCATACAGAAAGAGCTGGCCCGATGAAGGCCAGCCCTTTCTGTAGCTGCAGGAGCTCATCCATATTTCTGTTTTTCTGCTTCTTCGCGGATCAAATGAACCAATTGATTCAGATAGAGGTTATCCATTTCCTTTTTGTAAAAAACACCCTTCCGGAACTTTTCCGCTCCGATGATCTCCGCTATCCTGGCCTCCGGATCTACCGAAAATACATTGGATTTATTGCAAACGGAAATCCCCAGACAGGAGGTAACCTGAATGGGAATGGAAATCGGCGTCCCCGATTGGATCATGCGGATCTTCCTGGAAACCAGCCTGCTATTGGTAAACAGAGAATTGATGACCTCGGTCTCGTCATAGCTGCCATCCGGCATAATACTGGGCATGATCAAAGGATACTGTTCCAAAAAAACCTGAAATTCTTCTGATGATATCTGTGGTGGAAGCTCCGGAGCCAGCCTCCTGGCGACCGCCATATACATTGGCTCAACCTCCAGTTCTATAAAATCGGCCGGCCCTGCCATGGACATATTGGGAAACTTCAGCATATTGATAATATCATAGGTTCCATTCTCAAGGGCCCCCGCCAACTCCGCCATCGTACAACGATGAATATTGATGGTCAGGTCTGGATAAAGATTCCGGATCCGGTTAATGGCCAGCGTCAGGCCGTTGCTCATCAGCTGCTCCTCCTGGACGCCGATCATCAATACCTCCTTTTTCTCACCGGCATCCTGGGTATTCTGGATCAGCTTCATAAGCTCCAGGAAGATCGGTTTCAGCTTCTTATAGAACAGGTTCCCTTCCTTAGACAGCTTCACGCTGTTATGCCCCCGGATAAAAAGAGACACCTTCAGCTCCTGCTCCAGATTTGCGATCTGTCTGGAAAGAGTGGGCTGTGTGATAAAAAACTGGTTGGCAACTACTGTGTAATTCAGTTCCTCCGCTAATTTCAAAAAATATCCCAACTGCTGTATTGTCATGATGCAGCACCTCCCTCTGAGGGATACAGCCCTCCATTTATCTGTATGCTACACTATTTTTTCTCTCTTGTCAAAGCCATGGCTTTCCTTGAAGCCCAGGCGCCGCTACATTGGAATGGCGCTCTTTTTCCATTTTCCGGAAATCAGAAACAAAAGGATCAGGATCAGTGCTGCAATCGGCGCACAGACATAAGCCCATCCGATCCCTGCAAATCCCATTTCCAGAGTAACGCTGCATATTTTTGCAACCGGTATGCGGACAACAAACGCATCTACCAGCGTACACAGTAATGTCACCCTTGTATATCCGGCTCCGGCTATGATTCCCATAAAGCAGAACAGGACTGACTCGATCACGAAGCTTATGGCAACGATCTCAAGATACGGTACACCGGATGCCACTACATCTTCCTCCGCCGCAAACAGTGACAAAAGCGCCTCCGGCCTGCTCCATGACAGCAGAAGAAAGATAACTGCCACCGGAACCACATAGCACATGCCGATCCAGGCGCCCTTTAATGCCCGCTCCGGCTTTTTTGCCCCTATGTTCTGGGCCGCCAGAGTCACAACTGCACTGAGCATCGCCTGCGCCGAAAGCACTGCAAAGGTACTTATTTTGTTTACAGCCCCTGCGGCCGCCGATGCATATACCCCATATTGGTTTATCATTCCTGCCAAAAACAGGAAGGAAATATTGGTGATCGCAAATTCCACAGACTGGGGCACACCGATATGCAGGATCACTTTTATCCTATTCTTCCGCATATAGAAAAGCCTTAGGGATATTCCTTTTATGATATTTCTTTTTCGGGCCACCAGCAGCAAAACCATCATACTGAGAAACTGAGAGCAGACTGTGGCGATGGCCGCTCCATCCGATCCAAGCCCTAATCCCCCCACCAGAACAAGATCCAGAATAATATTTATTACGGAGGAGCAGCCTGCCATAACCATAGGAATGACGGAAATACCCAGTCCCCGGAACACCCCGTTTAACAGATTGAACAGATAAATAAAAATCGTCCCCACCATGCAGATCCGTAAATAATTGCAGGCATACGCAAAGGATTCCTCCGGTGTATTTAAGTAACTCAGCAGCGGTTTTGTAAAAACAAATACGACTACCGTCAGGAAAATGGCCAGGCTGCTAAACATGCCAAACATTGTAGTGATCACATCTTCTGTCTGTTCTGTCTTATTTCCGCCTACCAGTTGTCCGACGATGGCTGCTCCCGCATCTGCCAGTCCCAGTACAATACATAGGACCAGCGCCGTAACCTGTCCCCCGATACTGACTGCGGACAGTCCGGCCGCGCCCACATACCTGCCCACAATGATCATATCAATGATATTATAAACTGCCTGAAGCAGATTCATCATGATCAAGGGGACAGAAAAAACCGCCATCTTCCTCCACAAATTCCCGGTTGTCAGATTTCCATCGTCCATCTTCGCTTTTAAAAATTTCATATGGCCACACCTCGTACGACGCTCTTTTGCAGAATGTAATAGTGAATCTATCATTGCACTCTATAAAAATGATATAACACCATGTATACTCTGTCCAATGAAAAACCTATATCCGGCCATACGATTTCTGTATCAGCAGATGTTTTCTTCCTAGCCTTGATCTGCTGTGAGATATTCTCCATACGCTCCTCCCTGTGGCTGATAATTCCCGCCAGCTTTTTGCATAGTTACCGATCAGATTCCATCCATTCACAAAAATCTGCTGGCGTAATCACAATCTGGAGTATTCTTTTCATCCATAATCTCCGTTCTGTGAGATCTGATATAAATTTACGGAGCGTGTACCAGATGATTGTGACAGAATGAAATGCCAGATATCCCTGCACTTCTTTTGCATAACACAGCTTCATCACTTTGTATGCTTCCCGGAAATATGGTTCCCTGGATGCCACATAATCAAGAATCACATTTGCATCAACCAATATCGTCATACTTCTCGTCCATAGCCTCCTCCCAGATTTTCTTTGAATCAAAATCGGATGGAAAATATGCTTTCGCCCGAACCCGCATATGTTCCATTTCCTGCATAAATTCCGTTTCGTCCGCTGTATATGCCTGTTTTCCTTTTGTATTCTTCGGCAACATAAAACGATTCATAAAATCAATCAAAAATATAACATTATCATCTTTCCTGATAAAATAAAAGCGCACCTATGCAAAAGGCATTTTTTGAAAACGGATAGCTGTTGCGATGAACTATAAGCCCCGTTCAATGGTAATCTGGCTCCCATCCTTTATCTTCCTGACCTTGATCTGCTGTGGGATATTCTCCATAAGCTCTTCCCTGTGGCTGATGATCCCCACCAGCTTGTTGCTTCCGGTCAGGTTTATTAAAATTTCCATGGCGCTATCAATGGATTTCCGGTCTAGCGTCCCAAAGCCTTCATCTACGAAAAGTGCATCCATCTGTACGCCGCCCAGATTCGATGACACTGTATCAGACAGTCCCAGAGCGAGGCTCAGGGAAGCCTTAAAGCTCTCCCCGCCGGAAAGGTTTCCCACAGGCCTTCTGTGTCCCGTGTAATTGTCCAACACTTCCAGGTCAAGGAAATGATTACTTTTCTTACCCAAAGAATCCTCCTGGCGGTACAGCTCATACTGCCCGCCGCTCATGGGCAGCAGCCGCCTGTTTGCAGCAGCGATGATCCCGTCAAATCCGGCAGCCTGTATGTACTGCTCCAGCGTGATCTTCCCGTTTCCAGTTGTACCCTTGACCAGATCATAAAGCCGCCGGCAGATTGTATTCTCTTTGCGCGCCTTTTCTAATTCTTCCCTCCTGCCAAGGATGCTCTTCTGTTTCTCCTCATTCGTGTGTATCCTGTTTTCACTATTGTTACAATTCCTCCTAAGCTGGGCCACCTTTGCGCCCTGCCCATCACATACGGCCTTTAATGCTTCAATGTCTATCAGCTTCTTCCCCTCTGCCTCCGACTTCGCATCTGAAAGCAGTTTTTGATTCGTTGCAACATCCTGATTATATTCATTAATCTTTTTGTCCGACAACTCGATATCAGCTTCGTTTACAACATATATCCGCATTTCCTCGACAGAGGAAAATCCATTTGCACTGACTTCCTGATCCAGCTTTTTCCTGGAAGCTTCTTCATCCTTTTCCTGCTGTTTCAGGCTGCCATGTAATGTCTTTCGCTCTGACGTAACAGCAGTAACATTGCTATCCGCTTTTTTCTTTTCCTCCTCTGCTTTCGCGATATCATCTATTATTTTCTTTTTTTCCGTCTCTGCCTGCTTTCTTTCCTTTTTCGCCGTTTTCCAATCCGGGAAGCTCAACTTCTCAAGGGTCTTTAATACGGCTTGCGTTTCTGCCAGCTCCCGGCTTATGTTTTGCCTGCTTTGGCCGAGTTCTTCTTTTTTCAAATGGAGCCTCTCGGTTTCCTCTCCCTGCGCAGCTTCGAGGTCTTTTTCCGCCTTCTTAAGTGTCCTGCAATCCCGCTCAAGGGAAATACATTTGTTCTGGTTCTCCTTTGACGCTGCCTCAATCTGCGTTCTTGCTCCCTTTACTGCCTGGGTCAGTTCCTCAAGAAGTTCTCCCTCCCTATCCATGTCCAGAAGGGGGTTTTCCATGCAATCCAAGATGACTGTCCGAAGCTGCCCTTCGAATTCCTCCAGCGACATTTTTGCCACTTCTGCTTCTGTATTTGCAAGGTTCTTTTTCTCTTGAAGCTCAGCTTCTTCTTCCTGGAGCTTTTTAAAATCATCCTCTGAGATCGAAGCCTCTTTCCACTTCGCCGGCTTGGGATGATGCAGGGAACCGCACACCGGGCATTTCTCGCCCTCCACAAGCTTCCTGGCCAAAATACCGGCCCTGCTGTCCTCCAACATATGCTCAGCCTCTTCCCTCCTGTTGCTGGCTTCTCTATATTTTTCGCGTGCCTCTAAAAAGGTTTTCTGTTTTTTCGAAAGGGCCTTTTTCCTTTTTTCCCTTTCCGGGATCTGGCTGTCTATGATGGCATCTAACCCTTCCAAAAGCCCTGTCAGCTTTTCACTCTCATGCTTCGCCTTGATCAGTTCCGCCGGCTTATCCCGTAATTCTTTAACTGTCTGATTTAAGGTTCGGATCTTCTCCTTCAGGGCTTTCTCATGTTCTTTTAAATCTGCTTCTTCTGCGGTGATATTTTTATCAAGCCCTACCAGTTCTTCCCGTCTTCCCTCCAGTTTCTCTTTTTGCTGATATTTCTGTTCCTCATCATCAATCCTGCTTATGATTTGTTTTAATTTTTCAACCTCCGGCTCCAGTTTTTTGGCATTGTCAAGTGTGTCTTCTGCCTGCTTTGCGGCTGCTATAGCCGTCTCCAGATTGGATTCTGCTATCTTTATCTGCTTTTGTGTCAAGGATATCTCATCCTGTTTTTTCGTCCACGCAAGATAAGACGGGTTCACATTGCGTGTGGCTTTCTTTTGCTTGTCCAAAAGCAGGAGCACTCCATTTATTTCCGTTTTTCTTTTTTCCAGCTCCTCTTTTTCCTTTTCCAGCTTCTCTTTTTTCTCAATGAAGCTGTTGTTAGTCTCAGCCAGCGCAAGCTTTTCCTTGGTCTTCTCCAGCTCCGCCTCTGCTTTTTTCAAACCGGCTTTCAGATCCTTTAATTTTTCTCTGTCTGACAAAATCAGGCGCTCCATTACATCTAAGATTTCCTCTAAATTCCATGCGCTTTTGGATTCTGCCGCCCTGCTTTTCAGATCCTCCAGCTCATCAAAAAGCCCGTCCTCCTCATTTGCCAAAACATCCCCAAAATGCTGGATGATACTGTTTTCCGCATTTGCTTTCTTCTTATAGCTTGCATCCATCCGGTCCTTCAGCTTATATTCTATATTTTTGTACCCGCCCGTCAAAAATATGGTACGCAGGATCTCTGTCCTCTGCTCCGTTTTCGCATTCAGCAAATCCCAGAATTCCCCCTGGGCGATCATCGCGATCTGTTTAAACTGCTTCTCATCAATATGCAGCAGTTCCTTTACCGCATGGTTCACCTGGGTCAGGCCCTCGATGGGCGCCTGCCCATCTTCATAAAGGACCGCCTTTTCCTTCTCCAATATCACGCCGGAACCGCGCTGCTTTTTCCTCTCATAGGACGGCTGCCTCCAGACATGGAATTCACGCCCCTGATGGGAAAAATAAAAGTCCACGTAACTCTGAATAGAATCCTTGGCGTACTCGCTTCTTAAGTTCTTCGTATCCCTGTACGTTCCGCTGGTGGTTCCATATAATGCAAAACATATCGCGTCAAATATCGTTGTTTTCCCCGCTCCGGTGTCCCCGGATATCAAAAACAGTCCTTTTTCTTCAAAAGCATCAAAGGCTATTTCCGGGAGTTCTCCCGCATAGGGCCCAATTGCGCTAATGACCAGTTTCATCGGCTTCATTTATCACACCTGCCTCCTTTGCTGCCGTCCTCATAACATCCATTTCTTCTTCTGTAATTTCACTGCCATACATCAGCCTGTAAAAATCTCCGATTAACTCCGGAAATGATTTGTTTTCGGCAATCCTGCTGATATCCACCTGCTCGATTTCCCTTGTATGTGAATTGTCATAGTCAATCCGGACTGTATTGGGGTATACCTGTTGGAATATCCCCATTGCATCATTGACCATTTCTTCGTCTGTCAATGTTGCATAAATGAAATCCTCCGGCGCCTTTCTATTTTGGGGATCTAACAGTTCCTTCATCGTCCCCTTTATGTGCCGCATGTCCCGCATGGGCTTTAAGGGGACAAGCTCTATTTGAACTTTTTCCTCTGCTGAGATCGTAATAAGGGGAATCGATTTCTCATTGTTTGCTTCGCTCAGGGAATATTTCAGGGGGGAACCCGAATACCGGACCTCCTCTCTTCCAACTCTCTGCGGGGAATGGATATGGCCTAATGCCACATAGTCAAAGCCATCAAAGCAGTCATATCCAATTTTTTCTATCATCCCCACACTCTGTGTCCCGACGCTTTCCGAACCTGCAAGTGCAGGATCTGCTCCATTCCCCGAGACAAATTGATGTGCCACCAGAAGGTTCTTATTCTTTTTGTCTATGGGCGTGTTTCTTATAATGATCCGGACAGCATCCTCGTAGCTCTCTATCTTCTCGTCTGGAAAATAGTGCCTTACCTGGGAGGCTTTCACAAAGGGAAGCATGTATAGATCGATCTCTGTGTCTGCGTCAGCAAAGTTCTGCTTATGAAGGGTTCCGTCAAAGACCGCTGATATGAAGATCTGGTTCGATGCAAACAGGGCGCTCCCATAATTCAAACGGTCATCCGAATCATGGTTCCCGCTTACCATAAATACCTTTCTTTTCTGATTTGCCAGTTTGATCAGGAAATAATCCAAAAGCCTTGTGGCCGCCTCGCTGGGAACCGCCTTGTCATACACGTCCCCGGCAATCAGTACGCCGTCTACGGATTCTTTCTCTGCGATGTGAAGGATCTGATCCAGGATATACCGCTGATCCTCTATCAGGTCAAAATTATGCAGTGATTTTCCTAGGTGCAGGTCTCCTAAATGTAAAAATTTCATGGTGTTCCTTTCTGTTTCATGCGCTTTTTATGAAACATTCCATTGCCGGTATGTTGACAGCTCCTTACCTACTTCACTATATCATAAAATCACCTTTTACAGGAATGATTATCTAACCGTAATACCATAGGTGTATATACGATTCCTTTGTAAGTTGATTGTACATTCGTATCACAAAATCCAATTGCATGATAGAAAGGTAACGCATAGGGAGATGCATTAAGCGTGATTTCTGTTACGCCCCGGCACTTCAACTTTTCTATTACTGTTTCAAATAGCTTCCTGCCAATTCCCATACGGTGGTACTTTCCTTTTACGAACACACAGGATACCGTATTCATAACCGATATAGACAACACACCCGCCAATTCATCATCAACATAGGCTCCGTACATCACTTCTCTATCTTCAAGAAACTTTTTTCTAAATTGCTCACTCTTGATAAATTCTGAATAAAAACAGTCTATGCCTTCTTGCGTGTAGTCAGGCGCTACAAACTCCCGGAAGACCTCCCAAATCACTTGAAATCCTTCCTCTATTTTTTCAGAAGTAACTATTTTTATTTTCAAATTAACTGCTCGATTTAACATATATATACCATTCCAAAATCTCAATTATTTGTTAAATATAATATTTTCTATGCAATACCATATTTGCTAAAAATGCAATCCAAATCATCTCTAATAATTTTTCCTGCCAAATAATATGCTTTTACGCTTGCTTCGACTCCTTCAAAAACAGTATCAAACATAAACCAATCATCAGCATCATAATATTCCTGCAATTCTTTAAAATCACGTTGTAATTCAGCCGGCAGATTGTCTCTTAGAGAAATTTTTTCATCGATATACATGATCTACACTTTCCTTTCTTTTGTTTGCTCTCTCCGAACTCCCTTTGGATTATTTTTTGATACACTGGCAGAAGCACCTTTTCGTATCTATATTTAATAATCCATGTAAAAAATTGTTTCTGGACTTCTGATAATGTTGGTATTTCTTTAATCATTGCCCGGATTCTGCTCATACAACCACCTATTCCAGGCAGCGTATAAAATATCCTCTTTCCTTTGCCTTAACCAGCAACCTTAAATTCCGCTGCGTTGACAGTACGGTTTCAAAGCAAAATTCATGCATATGGTCTATATGTTCTTCCCGCTGCCTCTCTGCCAATTGCGCTGCTTCTAAATCGGAGCATTTGATATTCTTTATGATTTCATCCGCATTGATATAGTCCATCGGTGGTTTCAGCAATTCCGTTATCGTACTTTTCCCTGAACCGTTCGGCCCTGCAAATACCACAACCTCAGGCTTTTTTGGTAACACGCTCACTATAGCGTCCCCTCCTCATCCTCCTGCCTACTTCTACCCGGGTTCCGTCACTATTCTCCTGATAAATAATCTGGGTTTCCCTGTCATATATTACAATCGGAACATCCAACGCTTTCTTTTTCTCCAGTTCAATTCTCACCGCTTCATTTACACGCTTTACTACCATCTCATCCGAGATGTATTCTCCCCTTTCATGCTCCACCTCCTATGCATAACCTGGCATTTTCTATATTACATAACAAACTGAATCCATTCATATTTTAACGCAGATATATATATTTTGCTATCCAATCATCAGATAGTCAGAAATTATCCGCCATATAAAATCTTCTTTTATTCGTTCCTGTCTATTTTCTCTCTTTTTTACTATTTTTTAATCCGTTCATGCAATCCAATATAATGTCCAAAGCTGCCCCTCGCTCAGTCATGCCATTTTGGAACATTCTTATCTTCGACTTCCATGGAATGAATATATGTATCAACGCATTTCACAAAATCTCTCGCATCCTGTAGCTATTGTTCTGTATCCTTTTTCCCTGCGACATAAAAATCATCGTAGTCCGATTTTCCCGCAAATAGGAGGAACCTTTGATTATCGCAGATAATTCCCGTGGTAATTTGCCTTCCTTGAGATAATACTGGTTAAAATACGCAATTACACCAGAATGTTTGGATGAATCATATCCATCCAGGATATTCACAGCCCTCATTGCATGGAAAATCGCATAATAGGAACGGTTGAGAGATGTTTTAAGTTGATTAATCTTTCGGTTTTCTTCTGCAGCTTCCAACATTTCTATCGCCCTTGCTAATCTATATTCCGATAATTCCTTTACGCTGCTTTCCATAAAACAATTCCCTCCTTTTGAATATTACGGTAAAATGGGAGGATTTGTCCCCATTGACCCATCCTTTGCTTATTAATATCTATAAAAGAGAAAATTTTGTTATATTTCAGGTCCATATCGGAAGACCAGGTGAAAAACTGCTTTTTCATTTTATCATCCATTTCTTTCGTAAGTACAAGAGCGATATCGATATCGCTTTCTGCTGTTGCTTCATTCCGCGCGGCTGAACCATACAGTATGATCTGTTCTATGATACAGCCAAAAATTTTCTGAAGTCCTTGCACTAAATCTGAAATAATATCATTCGCCAGCACAGTTCATCCCTCCCTGCTCACTATATTTTCATGACCGATTGCCAGTTGTCTTTTTTATCATATCATAACTTTCTTGTTCTTTCTATCCTAATTTACAAACAATAGAAAGCACGCTTTGCGAACGTTACTATTCACGGCCCGGGGGCCGCTCATAGTAACGATTCGGGGCGATATTCCGAATTTTGCTACGCAAAAATCGCCCCTCACACTTGAATCATGTTCTCACGGAATGCGCAGCTAGTGCGCATTCCTGACCCGTGAAAAGTAACTTGCGAACTTTCTATTGTCATGAATTACAATAAAAGCCAGGGATACTCCCCCCGATCTTTCCAGGATCCAAAAAGGTATGCCC
>CATJBQ010000164.1 GCA_949738465.1 uncultured Lachnospiraceae bacterium | reverse complement strand
TGAGGATGAGCGCACGCCCCAAGGAGAACCCGTTGACAACCGTTATATTTTCGATGGATTGTCGATTTTCGGATGCGGGGAGGAATATCTTAAGCACCAGCAGCAGTATCCGGTAATCAAGCTTACGCTAAAATCGGCGAAGCAGCCGGACTATGAGTTGGCCTGCCTTATGCTGACACGCCAGATTTCAGCGGAGTTTGGACGGCACAGATATGTGCTTTCCGGAGACGCTTTGACGGAGGCGGAAAAAGGGCGGTATTGCAAAATTGCCGATCAGGAAGATGAGAAGGCGCTGTACGTGGACGCGCTGCAATTTTTATCGGAATGTCTGGCTCGGTTTCATAAGAAAAAAGTGATTATTCAGATTGACGAATATGACGTTCCCCTGGAAAACGCTTATGTTTCGGGATTTTACGAACAGATGGCGGGCTTTGTGCGTTCTCTTTTTGAGACGGCCTTAAAAACCAACGACAGCCTGGAATTTGCTGTAGTTACCGGGCGCCTCAGGATCAGCAGGGAGAGTATTTTTACCGGGCTGAATAATCTGGAGATCCATTCTGTGTTAAGCTACCGCTATGCGGATTGCTATGGCTTTACCCAGGGAGAGGTAGAGAAGCTGTTGGAGTACTATGGGATTTCCGGTAAAATGCCGGAGGTGAAAACGTGGTACGACGGCTATCGGATTGGCGGTGTGGAGATTTACAATCCCTGGAGCATTCTGAATTATGTGAAGGAGAAGGATGCGGAGCCGGAGGGATTCCCCAAGCCATACTGGTCTAACAAATCTTCCAACAGTATTGTGAAGGAACTGGTGGAAGGGGCTGACGAGGCCGCAAAGGGAGAACTGGAGGTTCTTATGGCCGGTGGAACCATCGAGAAGCCGATCCATGAGGATATTACTTATGAGGATATTTTAAAGAGTCAGGATAATCTGTGGAATTTCCTGTTTTTTACGGGATATCTGAAGAAGGTATCCAGGCGGTTTGAGGGAAGATCCATGTATGTGGTTATGGCGGCGCCCAATGAAGAAATTATGTGTATTTATCAAAATACCATAAAGGAATGGTTCCATGCCAGAGTACAGCAGACGGATTTTACATCCTTTTACGAAGCGGTCTGCGGGCAGGATACCGGGAGGATGGAAGCATTCATCAACCAACAGCTTGCATACAGCATCAGCTATTACGATGAAACAGAAAACTTTTACCATGGCTATCTGCTGGGGATTTTAGGGGGAATGCAGGGTTATCGGATCTGGTCCAACCGGGAACAGGGGCTGGGACGACCGGATATTCTTCTGCGTCCGCACGATCCCCAAAAGCCGGCATTTATCATAGAGATCAAGCGGGTGAAGAAAGCGGCGGAGAGGAGCAGAGCCTGCCAGGAAGCGCTGGATCAGATCAGAGACCGGAGATATGCCGCAGAGCTTATCAGCGATGGCTATGAGAAGATCATGTGCTACGGGATTTCCTTCTGGGAGAAGGTTTGCATGGTACAGTCGGAAATCCAGGAAGACAAATCAGTAAAATAAGAGGATCATCATGCAGAAAATCATGATTATTGAGGACGAGCCGGCGGTCCGTGAAGAACTGGCCTTCCTTTTGGAAAACGAGGGCTATCTGCCCGAGGTTGTCACGGAATTTCAAAATATCCCACAGAAGGTCAGGGAAAGCGCGCCGGATCTTGTTTTGCTGGATCTGGGGCTGCCGGGGCAGGACGGTCTGTCCCTGTGCACAGCGATCCGCAGGGAGAGCATGATCCCCATTGTGATTGTCACCAGCCGGGATTCCACCCTGGACGAGCTGAAGGCGCTGAGCTTAGGCGGGGACGACTACATCACGAAGCCCTACAACATCCCGGTGCTTTTGGCACGCATCCGGACGGTGCTCCGGCGAAGCGGCGGCAAGGGCGAGGCGGAGGTCTTAGAGGCTGCCGGGATGAAGCTGGAGCTTGCCAGAGGCACGGTGACGGCAGGGGGAAAAACGGTGGAGATCAGCCGCAATGAACTTAAGATTCTGGCTTACCTGATGCGCCATGCCGGCGAGATCGTCTCCCGGGCGGATTTGATCGACGCTCTGTGGGACAGCCAGATCTATATCGACGACAATACGTTAAGCGTCAATATGACCCGGCTCAGGGGCAGACTGGAGGAGTTAGGAATGACTAACATCATTCAGACAAGACGTGGAATGGGGTATCAGCTATGAGTTTCAGTGAATTTTTAGGGGACCGCATGAGAAAAATGGTATCACAGGGGCTGGCGCTGGCAGTGTCGGCTCTTTTTCTGTTGGGGACGGGAACACAGCCCGGCGTGGTGATCCTGCTGCTGCTGGCGTTTCTTCTGATTTTTGCTCTGTCCCTGGCGGTGGAATATGGGAAGAAACGTTCCCGGCTTGCAGAGCTTTGGGCGGTGATGGAGGGGCTGGATGAGAAATATTTGTTTGCCGAGTGCGTGCGGCCGCCCCGGGAAATTTACGAACGCCAGCTTTTTGATCTGATGCGCTTAAGCGCCAGTTCTATGGTGGGAGCGGTTTCAGACGCCCAGGCGGCCCAGCGGGAATACCGGGAGTATATTGAGCGCTGGGTCCATGAGATCAAGGCTCCCATCACGGCTGCCGGGCTGATCTGCCAGAATGCGGAAGCCGGCTTGCGGCGCAGGCTGCAGCAGGAGCTGGCCCGGATCGAGGCCCACGTGGAGCGGGCGCTGTTTTACGCCCGGGCGGAAAGCCAGGAGAAGGATGTGCTGATCTGCCGGACAGACTTGGAGGAGATTGTGGAAAAGGCCATTCTGGGCCATCGGACGCTGCTTCGCCAGAGCGGGATCCGGGTGGAAACGAAAGATCTGGGGAAGACGGTGTATACGGATGAAAAATGGGCGGTATTTATTCTGGGGCAGCTTCTGCAGAACGCGGCCCGTTATCGGAAATTGCCCCGGGAGGAGAGCCAGGAGAATGAGGGCGGCTACCGGAAATTGCCCCGGGCGGAGAGCCAGCAGGAGGAAGCGGACAGTGCGGTGATCTGCCTGCAGGCAGAATCCTTGGAAAAGCAGGTGCGGCTTACCGTTTCCGACAATGGAATCGGCATTGCCGCCCATGAGCTGCCCCGGGTTTTCGACCGGGGCTTTACCGGAAGCAACGGCCGCAGCCGGGGCGGCTCCACCGGGATGGGGCTGTATCTGTGCAAGAGGCTTTCCTCGAGCCTGGAGCTTGGGATTGCCATCCGTTCGAAGGAAGGGGAGGGGACAGAAGTGACGCTCACCTTTCCGGCCCGGGAGGGGGAAGGCGGGCAGGCGGCGTCACCTTTCCGGCCCGGGAGGAGAAGAGGAGCAGGCGGTGTCACCCTTCCGGTAAAAGAGAAGCCTAGGATGTGAATCTT
>CATJBQ010000163.1 GCA_949738465.1 uncultured Lachnospiraceae bacterium | reverse complement strand
TTCAGCAATTCCTCTAACATTGGTTGTAACAGTTCCTTTTTCTCCTTCCGGTAGGCCACGGAAAACTGCGTCGATATTTTCAAGGGATTATCCTCTAGTGGGATTACCTTGAGATAACCGGAGGGATTCCGGAAAAATTCCGCATAAATGATGGAGATCCCTTTTCCGGCATACAATGCCATTTCCATACTGCCCACGTCATCAAAATATTCAATATGTCTGGGTAGAAAACCGCAAAGAGAGCAATATTTCAGCGTATTGTGTTCTGCATGCCATGAGAATCTTCCAGATAAAATGTAAAAAGTGGTGTCACAAAGCTCCTTTGCCGTTACACCTTCCCGATAGAGGGGATGATTCCTTGCCATTACAATCGCCGGCCAGATCTCCAGAAAGGTCTGTTCCTCGAATGCCTCGGACAAACCGGTATTCTCATCCTCCAGGGAGAGTATGCAGTCCAGCTCATCCGATACCAGCTTTTGATACAGCCCCCGATAGGAATCATTTGTGACCGTAAAATGCTGACCCGGCTGCTGTACGCTGACTGTGCTGATGGCCTCGGCCAGCCGGTCCTGAATGGAACTGATGGCGAGGGTTCCGATCCGTATGATCCGGCCGGAGCTCTGTACGGTATGCCTGGCTCTTTCTAAAGCTTCTTCCTGTTCCATCAGCATCCGGCTCCAAAAGTCATACAGAATCCTTCCTGCTTCCGTCAGGTAAAGGCGGCCGGATCTGCGTTCAAAGAAGGGGCAGCCCGCTTCCTCCTCCAGCCGTTTTACCTGCTTGCTTACCACCTGTTGGATGGTGAACATTTGTTCTGCTGCTTTTGTAAAGCTCATCTGTCTGGCCGCTTCCACAAAATAACGTATCTGTGTAATGGTCATATCGTTCCCCCTTTACGCTACACAGCAAACTGGCTCCGGTACAGCTTCGCATAATACCCGTCCTTCTCTAAGAGCTGCTGGTGGCTGCCCTGCTCTAAGACACGTCCTCCCTGCATATAGAGGATCACGTCCGCCGACTGGATCGTGGAGAGGCGGTGGGCGACGATAAAGCTGGTGCGGCCCTGCATCATGGCGGCAAAAGCGTTCTGGATCTTCATCTCCGTTCTGGTATCGATGGAGGAGGTAGCCTCGTCCAAGATCAGCATCGGCGGCAGGCACAGCATCACACGGGCAATACAGAGAAGCTGCCGCTGGCCGGCCGACAGGCTGCCGCCCTCCTCTCCGATCACCGTATCATACCCCTTGGGCAGGCGGCGGATAAAGCTGTGGGCATGGGCTGCCCTGGCGGCCGCGACCATCTCTTCCTCCGTAGCCTCCGGCTTTCCCATCAGAAGATTTTCCCGGATGGTGGCATTTTTCAGCCAGGTCTCCTGGAGCACCATGCCGTAATTCTCCCGAAGGCTTCCCCGGGTCACCTTACGGATGTCCTTCCCTTCCACGGCGATCCTGCCGGAATTCACATCGTAAAACCGCATCAGCAGGTTAATCAGCGTCGTCTTCCCACAGCCGGTGGGTCCCACGATGGCCACCCGCTGGCCCGGCTCCACCTTCAGGTTAAAGTCCTCGATAAGCTTCTGGTCCGCCGTATAGGAAAAATACACCTGATCTAAGGTCACATTTCCGGACACGCCGGTAAGCACTGCGGCATCCGCCGGCTCCGGTGTCTGGGGCTCCTCCTCAATGAGCTCCAACACCCGGGCCGCACAGGCTAAAGCGTTCTGCAGTTCCGTCACCACGCCGGAGATCTCGTTGAAGGGCTTGGTGTACTGGTTGGCATAGCTTAAGAAGCAGGACAACTGCCCCACCGTGATGCCGCCGCCAATGGCCACCAGGCTTCCCACCACGCCCACGCCGGTGTAAACCAGGCCGTTGACAAACCGGGTAGAAGGGTTGGTGATGGAGGAGAAAAAAGTCGCCCGCAGGGAAAAATGCGTAAGCCTTTCGTTGATCTCGTCAAATTGCCGCAGCACCTTTTCCTCCTGGCCAAAGGCCTGCACTACCTTCTGGTTTCCGATCATCTCATCGATTAAGGCCGTCTGCTCTCCCCTGGCCTCCGACTGCTTCCGGAACATGGTATAGGTTCTCTTGGCAATAAAGCTTGCCACAAACAGGGATACCGGCGTAATCAGCACCACCACCAGGGTAATGCCCACATGCACCGACAGCATAAATCCCAAGGTTCCCACAATGGTCAGCACCCCGGTAAAAAGCTGGGTAAAGCCCATCAGAAGGCCGTCCGCAAACTGATCCACATCCGCCACCACACGGCTTACCAGCTCCCCGTGGGAATGGCCATCGATGTATTTTAAAGGAAGGATCTCAATCTTCGCAAACGCATCCCGGCGGATGTCCCGCACCACGCCGTAGGTGATCTTGTTGTTACACACATTCATCAGCCACTGGGCCAGGGCCGTGACAGCAATGACAATCCCCATCACCAGCAAAATACCGCCGATCCTGGCAAAATCCACCTGGCCGGGCCCTAAGATCTGATCGATCACCTGACCGGTGAGAATTGGAAGATACAAGGTTGAAACCACGGTCACTACCGCAAGCAGCAGGGACAAAATCAAAAATATCCAATAGTTCCGAATGTACAGCAGCACCTTACGGATCGTGGTACGCTGACGTTGACGTCTGTCTTTATTCTGCATTCCGAAGCACCTCCATACGGTCCTGATACTGGGAATCGTAGATTTCCTGGTAAACCTGACAATTTTTTAACAATTCCAGGTGGGTTCCCATGCCCACCACTGCCCCGTCCTCCAGCACCAGAATCTTGTCGGCCTGACGGATGGAGGAGGTCCGCTGGGACACCACGAACACCACCGGCTGATCCGGAAGCTCCCCAATGGCCTTCCGAAGCCTGGCGTCGGTAGCGTAATCCAGGGCGGAAGCGCTGTCGTCTAAGATCAGAATCTCCGGCTTTCTCACCAACGCCCGTGCAATGGTCAGGCGCTGCCGCTGGCCGCCGGAAAAGTTCCTGCCTCCCTGGGACACCTGTTCCGAAAGGCCGTCCTCCTTGCCCGCCACCACTTCCGCGGCCTGGGCGGTATTTAAGGCCGCCTGGAGCTCCTCTTTGGTGGCGTCCTCCTTGCCCCAGCGGAGATTTTCCTCAATGGTCCCCTCAAATAAGACCGCCTTTTGCAGGACGATTCCCACCTTGCTGCGCAGCTCCTTTACGGGAAGGGATCTTACATCCCTTCCCCGGTACAGCACCTGGCCGTCTGTGGCGTCATAAAACCGCGGGATCAGATGCACCAGGGAGCTTTTTCCCGAGCCGGTACCGCCGATGATGCCGATGGTCTCTCCCGGGTAAGCCGCAAAATCAACATCCTCCAAAGTCGCCGCCCCGGCCCCCGGATAGGTCAGGGACACATGGCGAAACTCCACCACCGGGATCTGCCCGGCTAAAGGCAGTTCCTGGCCCCGGCCCGCATGCCCGGGCCGATCCACATTTCCGGAGAAAGCCGTATCCTGGGACGCGTTCGCCGCAAGCTGCTCCTGGCTGTTCTCCACCTCGAACACACTCTGGATCCGGTTGCCGCAGGCCACCGCCTTGGTCACGGTAATGATCAGATTGGCCAGCTTCACCAGCTCCACCAGAATCTGGGACATATAGTTAACCAGCGCCACCACCTGGCCCTGGGTCAATATCCCCGCATCCACCCGCACCGCGCCGGTGTAGAGCAGAGCCATCAGCGCGCTGTTGATGATGACATATGTCACAGGGTTCATCACTGCCGTAATCCGCCCTACAAAATTCTGCATGTGGGTCAGGTCATAGTTGGCCGCTTCAAAGCTCTCCTCCTCCTGCTTCTCCCGGTGAAAGGCCCTAAGCACACGCACGCCCGCCAGGTTTTCCCGGGTGATGCCCAACACCTTATCCAGCCGCCCCTGGACCTTTTTATACAGGGGAATGCTGATCAACATAATCCCGAACACCACAACCGACAACAGGGGAATCGTCACAACAAAAATCAGCGCCGCCTTAAAATCGATGGTAAAGGCCATCACCATGGCGCCAAACACAATAAAGGGGGACCTAAGGAACAGCCGCAGTACCAGGTTCACCCCGGACTGGACCTGGTTGATATCGCTGGTCATCCGTGTAATCAGCGTGGAGGCCCCCAGGGTATCCAGCTCCCCGAAGGACAGCCCCTGCACATGGGCAAACAGGCTGTGGCGGAGCTTGCCGGCAAAGCCCACCGCCGCTTTGGCCGAAAAATACTGGGCCGTGATGGAGCACACCAGCCCGATGACCCCTAAGGCCACCATAAGCAGGCTCATTTTTAAGATATAGGGCTTATCCTGCCCCGCAATCCCCACGTCGATCATGGCCGCCACCACCAGGGGAACCAGCAGTTCAAAGGCAGCCTCCAGCATTTTAAAAAGCGGCGCCAGCACCGATTCTTTGCGGTAATCCTTCATATAAACCAATAATTTTCTCATAACATCCCTCTGTTTTTTTAGCGTAAAAAGGCTTGCGGCCGCTAAGCCCCAAACCTTTCCCTCTATACGGAATAGAATGCCCGTTAACGGCGCGTTCTATCGCATCCCCATTTTGTTTTTACTCCTCCGTCTCAGCCGCCTCGACAGTGAACAGCCGGTCAAAGGTTACCTGCGCCCAGGCGTCCTCGTTCACCGTAAATTCGCTGGCCTCCTTGTAGCCGTCACAGACCTCGGTATAATGATCGGCCTTGCGCTGGTTGACAATGGTAGTCTTCTTATTGTCGGTGGCCTCCTGGTCGAACTCGCTGTCTAAGCGGATCACATAATAGTAATCCTCCGTGGTGATCATGTCGGAAATCCCGCCTTCCTTCAAGGCATCCGCCGCCGCGATCACCGCCTCGTCCATAGAAGCCTCGTCCTTGCCATAGGAATAGGACGCGCTGTAGAGATTCTCATCCGCTTCCTTGGCCCCGTCAAAATCCGTCTTGGCCTGCTCCGCAATCCCCTTCATGGTCGTCTCAAATTCTGTCTTCTGCTCCTCCGTGTAATCGATGGAATTGCCATCCGCATCCTTCCCCTTGGACACACTGGCCCGGATATAGGTGAAGGTACGCTGGGCAGCCTCCTCGTCGGAGACGTTGGTATCTACCTCAGCGTAGATGGCGTCCTGCATCTTCTTCTGGATGGTATAGAGACGCAGCATCTCGGCCACATATTCCTCCGTGGCTCCCAACTGCTTAACAGCCTTGCTGCTGTTGCCGCTGATAAAGGCCGCGGCAGCCTCCTGGATCTTAGCGGTCTCCTCATCGGTGACAGACACGCCGTAATCTCCCATATGCTTCTCTAACAGATACAGGTTCTCTATGCTGTCCTTCACGCCATTCTTGACGTCCTCCGTCATGGTGACGGGATTGCCCTCATCGTCCACGCCCATCTCGGTGCTCCACATCCCATCGCCGAAGTAGGCGGAATAATTCAGGTCGTAGATGGCCTGCTGGTACTTTGCCATAAAATTCATGAATCCCAGGGAAATCTCCTGATCGTCTAAGGTCGCCCCGGTGGCTCCTGCATCTATACTTCCACACCCGGTCAGGGCCGTAGACAGCAGAAAAGCCCCTGCCAGTAAGCATGCGGTAAATCGTTTCATTTTCATAAGTGCCTCCTGATCTTTCTTCTCTTGCGGATTCCATTGATGTATTTTACCAAAAACCCGCAACGCTTTCTCTATTATAGTGCTTTTTTGCCGCCACCGCAAGAGGTTTCACTTATTTTTCACAATCCAATTTCCAGATTCCGGGGATTTTGGGAAAGCACCCTTGTCACAAAATCCTCCAGAAGCTCCCGCCACACGCTCCACTGATGCCCTCCCAGCGGCGTATAGCTGGTAAAAGGCAGCTTATGCCGGGCCAGTTCATTTTCCAGCGCCACGCCAAAGGTGAGATAGCCGTCGTCATACCGGCCTCCGCCCACATGGACCTCCACGTCCTTCAGAAACTCCTTATTATAGTCAGCCTCGAACCTCCGTCCGCCGCTCCAGATTCCAATATGCCCAAACAGATAGCCCACGCTTTCATACAGGTCAAAGGCCAGGCATCCCCCGGCCGACAGCCCGGCAAAGGAGCGCCCCTCCGCTTTCCGGGACACATGGTAATGCGCCTCCACAAAGGGCATCAGCCACCGGGTAAGATTGGGGATGCATTTTCCGCCGCTCTCCCATTGAAACACCTGGTTATCCATGGTGACCACCACCATGGGCTCCGAGAGCCTGTGAAAAATCATGGAATCCATCAGCTCCGGCGCCGCCCCCTGGGTCATCCAGTCGCCGGCGTCTCCGCCGCCCCCATGGCTTAAATACAGAACCGGATAGGGCTTTGGGCGCTCTGCGTCATATCCATAAGGCAGGTAGATTCCGGCCGTCTGCCATTTTCCCGCGCCAAAGCTCTCATCGGTCTCATAGTTTACATAATGTACCTGTCCTTTGCGCCCGGCGCCACATCCCGGTTCCCTTTTACATCCCAACTCACTCTCCCGGTTCTTCACCTGACGTTTTGGGCAAAACGGCGCCTTCACCTGGCTGTATTTTTGCCGGATTCCTGTTTGGGCAAGCGCAAAGTCACAATGAGCCGGATCCGGAACTGTCCGCATTTTCAAGGGATTTCCCTCAGGAAGATCCAGTACGAACCGGTAATTGAAGGTACCGGAGGGCAGGGGGATGGTGCAGGAAAAAATATCCGTATCCCCCTCCTTTTCCATCTCATACATCCCCAGCTTTAAGATCTCCCAGTCAAAGGCGGAAGGGTCGATGGCCGCCCCCTTCTTCAATTCCCCCGGCGTCTGCTTTAAGCCCAGCAGCGTGTGGGGAAAATACTCCTTCCTCCACTGGTGGGGCCAGTAACGCCCGCTTTCCCAGCAGCTAGAATGAAAAATATCCGAAAACATCCAGTCTCCGATCACCCACATTTTTTCCTGTTTTGGAGCTTTATAGCGAAAGCTGGCCACGTAGCCGGTGGGGGAATCCTCCGACGCAAAGACCCGGGTAGTCTCTAACCTGCGGAATTCTTCTTCTGTACAGCCCTCAATCCGATACTTCACGGAACATTTCATATGCTTCTCCTCCCAGCTCAAATAATTCCGGAAAATGTGCGCTGTCCTCCCGGGAGAGATACCCTCTGCTGTGGACCAGGTCCAGCTCCCAGTCCGGCAGGGAAATCAGCGGCTCACTATAAAAATCCACCAGATACCATCTGCCCTCTATTTTCTGAAACTCATGGACATACTTGTTGACAAACACCATGTAAGGCACATGCTCCGGCGATTTAGCCTGGCTGCGCAGGTTGGTGGCCGCATGGTCAAACCAGGTTCCCCTGGCGCGCTCCCCCGTCTCATCCATCTGTATCACCGGCGTGGTGGGAGCATGGAAGGTATAATAGCGGTTGCGGTACTGCTCATCCATGCCGCCAATCTTCTCCCGGATCTCAGTAAGATTCTCCTGGGGCCGGGTCTTCGGGCCAAGGCTTCGAATCAGCATGTGGTTCCTGCCCTGGGAATTTTTCATATAGCGCTCCACAAACTCCCGCATCTTCCCCCTGCGGTTCCCATAGACCCAGCGGTTTATGATATTCTCAATGGCAAAGGCAGTTTCCGGCTTGATGCGCCCCTGGATGGGCTGGTGGATCTCCCAGGGCTCCCGGCTCTGTCCCATCTTGTCGTATCTTCCGTCGTTCCGATAGGGAACCGTCGGCAGGGAAACCAGATCCCTTATTTCCATTTGCCAGATCTTCCACCGGCCCTGCTCCTTTCGGAACCTGGTTCTTACCAGGCTCATTTTCCGCCTCAGAACCCAGTCCTCCATTTGGCCGGAGGAAGCGTCTGTCAGGAAAATCTCTGCCCCAGACAGCCCCTGGGCCGTCTGGCCGTCCTCCCCGATTTCGATCACCGGCATCCCGGTAATTCCCAGGAACCGGTAACAGTGGCGGTTTTCCTGTTCCTCATCCAGACATGCGTTCAGCCGCCGGACAATCTCCTCCTTCCCACAGGCCTCCCGGATGGAAAGGCTTTCGATGGTCAGCCTCGTATCGGCGAGGTCCGAAAATAAATCCCCGGCCTGGTGCAACCTCCGCTCAAAAAACATATTCTGGACGTTGCGGATCTTTAAATATTCCTCCGGATTTTCCATCCCTGTTCCAGGAAGGGGCGGGTATTTACCCAGATGCGCAAAGGGATCTTCCGTATATTCCCAGGGACGCATAGCCTGTATGGTATACCAGTTGTATTCCGTCATAACAATGCCCCGGGGCGTCTCCAGAAACCTCCCCTCCGCTCTCTTTTGCGACACCTCGCACAGGTATTTTCCTGTTTCCTGCTCCTTGTAAATCCGGTAGGTATAGGTATCGCAGGACATATTTCCCTCTTTTTTATCCTCAGACAGCCGGTAAGCGGGGGAAGCCCACAGGGACAGCTCCATGTCCCTGCACAATTCCCCCTGCTTTCCCTGGCTTTGCTGGATCAGATGGAACTGCCGGGCCATCCGATTCTCCATTGCTGTGTATTCCAAATGCAATCCCTCCTCGTATAATAAGTTTATAGCCAGTCAGAACAGGCTATAGACTTATTCTTTTTTGTGATATAGATGCAGGATGATTTCTAAGAGGATTCCCCCA
>CATJBQ010000162.1 GCA_949738465.1 uncultured Lachnospiraceae bacterium | reverse complement strand
GACATCGGCCAGCGTGGCGTGAAGCTTTCCGGCGGCCAGAAGCAGCGGCTGTCCATTGCCCGGGTATTTTTGAAAAACCCGCCGATTCTGATTTTTGACGAGGCCACTTCGGCCCTGGATAACGAGAGCGAGAAGGTGGTGCAGGAATCTCTGGAGGTTCTGGCGAAAAACCGTACCACCTTCGTGATCGCCCACCGCCTGTCCACCATCAAGAACGCGGAGAAGATCCTGGTGCTGACGGACAACGGCATCGAGGAAGCGGGAAGCCATCAGGAGCTTTTGGCGCAGGGAGGCGTTTATGCCCATCTGTACCGGATGCAGTTTTCCTAAATACAATAGAAAAAGGAGTTACTATGGACTTAACATTTCATAAAATTACATTGGAGGATAAGGCGCTGATCGACCGGTATCTGGAAAAAAAGCCCTACCGGAGCTGTGAAATGTCCTTTGCCAACATTTTTCTGTGGTGCCGGTTTTATCCCACCACTTATGCCATTGTGGAGGACGCCCTGGTTTTTCTGGGAGAGGATGAGGAGGAGGGCATCAGCATGACCTTCCCGGCGGGGGAGGCGGCCAATGTCAGACGGGCCCTTTCCGTGATGCTGGACTATTTTGTGGAGCGTGGGGCGCCCTTTCATATGCACCTGGTACAAGAACAGGAGTTCGAACTGCTGGAGCAGTGGTATCCGGGGCGGTTTGTGGTAGAATACGACCGGGACGCGGCGGATTACGTCTATGAGACGGAGAAGCTTACCACTTTAGCGGGCAAGAAGCTTCATGGCAAGCGGAACCACATCAATAATTTCAAGCGGGATTACCCCGACTGGAGCTATGAAAGAATTACGGAGGCCAACCGGGAGGACTGCTTCCAGATGGCCATGAAGTGGCGCACCGACCATGTGTGCGAGCATGACGAGGAGAACAATGCCGAAAATGAGGAAAAGCGGGACGAGATGTGCGTGGCCCTCAACGCCCTGCGGCTTTTGGACGAGCTTAAGCTGGTGGGCGGCCTTCTTCGGGTAAACGGCGAGGTGGCGGCCTTCACCATCGGGGAGCCCCTGAATCCGGATACCTTTGTGGTGCATATCGAGAAGGCCTTTGCCGGAATCCAGGGGGCCTATCCCATGATTAACCAGCAGTTTGCGGCTCATGAGGCCCAGGCTTACAAATATATCAACCGGGAGGAGGACACCGGCTCTGAGGGGCTTCGGAAGGCGAAGCTTTCCTACCGCCCGGTATTTTTGGTACAAAAAGGTTTTGTCAGTGAAAAGAAGGAGGAGATAGACCATGACAAAAATTGACATTATTTCAGGATTTTTAGGAGCAGGCAAGACGACGTTTATCAAGAAGATGCTGGAGGATGTGTTCCAGGGAGAAAAAATCGTCCTCATCGAAAATGAGTTCGGCGAGGTGGGCATTGACGGCGGATTTTTGAAGGATGCGGGCATCGAGATCACCGAAATGAATTCCGGCTGTATCTGCTGCTCTCTGGTGGGAGATTTTGGCAGGAATTTAAGGGAGGTTTTGGAGCGGTTCCACCCGGACCGGATCCTCATTGAGCCCTCCGGCGTGGGTAAGCTCTCTGACGTGATGAAGTCGGTCACCGACCTGGAGGGGGAGCAGGATGTGAAACTGAACGGGCTGATTACGGTGGTGAATACCCTAAAGGCCACCAAGCAGATGCGGGCATTTGGTGAATTTTTTAACAATCAGATCGAGTATGCTACGGTGATTGTGTTGAGCCGGACCCAGAAGGCGTCCGGAGAGCAGTTGGAGGCTGTGGTGAAGGAGATTCAGGAGAAGAATCCGAAAGCGGCCGTCATTACCACGCCCTGGGATGAGATCGACGGGAAGCAGATTTATGGGCTGATCGATGAGAAGAAGTCGCTGCAGGAGGAGCTGATGGAGGAGGCGAAACGGCATGCGCACCACCACCATGAGCATGGCCATGAGGAGCATGGCCACGAGCATGAGGAAGGCTGTGGCTGTCATGAGCATGGCCACGAGCATGAGGAAGGCTGTGGCTGTCATGAGCATGGCCATGAGGAGCATCATCACGAGCATGAGCATGGCCATGGGGAGCATCATCACGATCACGAGCATGACCATGGGGAGCATGATCATGAGCATCATCACGACCACGGAGAAGGCTGCACCTGCGGCTGCCATGACCACGGGCATCACGGCCATCATCATGACCACCATGCGGATGAGATTTTCACAAGCTGGGGGATCGAGACGCCTCATAAGTTTACCAGGGATGTGATCGAGCATGCCATGAAGGTGTTCTGCGAGGGCGAGGACTACGGCGTGATCCTGCGCTCCAAGGGCATGGTGCCGGCGGAGGATGGAAGCTGGATCTATTTTGATATGGTGGACGGCGAGTATGAGCTTCGGGACGGGCAGCCAGATTACACCGGGCGGATTGTAGTAATCGGGACAGATATCGAAGAAAGCCGGCTGAAGGAGCTGTTCGGGATCGCATAGGCACAGAAAGGATAGTGGAAAATGGAAGTACCAGTCTATTTGTTTACCGGCTTCATGGACAGCGGCAAGACCAGCCTGATCCGCCAGACACTGGTGGAAAATGATTTTGGCGAGGGGGCGAAGACCCTGCTGATCTGCTGTGAGGACGGCGATGTGGAATACGATGAAGATGAGCTTCTTGCGGCCAATACAAAGTTTGTATACATGGAATCCGAGGAGGAGTTCAACGGGGAGAACTTAGAGAAGCTGCAGGACGCCTACCGGCCCGACCAGGTCTTTATCGAGTACAACGGCACCTGGCAGATGGCCACCCTTCTGGAGAGTGACAAGCCCAAGGAGTGGGTGCTGGTGCAGTCCCTGGCTACCGTGGACGCCTCCACCTTCGAGGTGTACCTGGCCAATATGCGGACCATGATGATGGAGCAGCTCTTCCTGGCGGATGTGGTGATCTTTAACCGGTGCGACGACGATACTCCCAAGGGAAAGTTCCGCCGCACCGTCAAGGCGAAAAACCGCAAGGCCCAGATTGCCTACGAGAGGGCCGACGGCACTGTGGACGATGGCGACATGGAGGAACTGCCCTACGACATAAATGCCGACGTGATCGAGATCACCGATATGGATTATGGCATCTGGTATCTGGACGCCATGGACGATCCCAAGAAATACGAGGGCAAAAAGGTGCGTTTCCTGGCCCTGGTGTACCGCCCGGAGAAGATGAAGAAAGGCGTATTTATTCCGGGGCGGTTTGCCATGACCTGCTGTGCGGACGATATTACATTTGTGGGATTTAAATGCAAGTGGGAACAGGCCGATGCGGTGGCCCACAAATCCTGGATTACGATTACCGCCGAGATGCGTGTGGAATTTGCCATGGAGTATAAGGGCAAGGGCCCGGTGCTGTATGCGGTGGAGGTGGAGCCGGCGGAGAAGCCGGAGGAGGAGCTGGTGTATTTTAACTAAAGGGTATTATATTTCTCAAAAAGCCAATAATAAGCATTGCCGTAATTTTTTTACGGCAATGTTTGGTTTTTCTATACGGATATGCGAGAATAAAAGCATATCGAAGGAGGCTATGGAGGCCAGGAGAATGCTTGTACGCTTTAAAGTGAAAAAATTTCAAAAATTTTTCTGAGGAGCTGGATTTTGATTTGGGGAAAATAAGAATTATGAATTCAGTATGGATACGGTTCGGAATGGCGCCGTTGATAAATGTCTGGTTTATGGAATCAATGGGTGCGGGAAATCCAATCTGGGCCTGGCAATATTTGATCTTGTGCTGCATTTGACGGATAAGGAAACCACGCTCATGAAGTATGTCCCCTATCGAAATCTTGACAATAAAGAAAAAGCAGCAAGCTTTTCTTATACGTTTCAATTTGAAGGACATGATCTGGAATACTGGTATCAAAAGGAAAGCGCGGAGAATCTTTTAAACGAACAGGTAACGATTGATGGAAAAGTGGTTTTAGTATATGACTATCTCAAGGGGATCGGCGCAGTAGAACTGGAAGGGACTGAAAAATTAAATCTTGTTTCAATGGACAGAAGGATGTCCTTTGTAAAGTATGTGAGCCGGAACAGCATCCTCACGGACACGGTTGAAAACCATGTATTCCAGCAATTTATTGATTTTGTGGATCATATGCTGCTGTTTTATTCTTTGTCGGAGCGGTATTATCAGGGCTTTAAGGTTGGCAGGGAATCTATTGGAAAAGGGATTATTGAACGGGGAAAAGTGAAGGACTTTGAAAAATTTTTGCAAGACAGCGGTGTCGATCTGAACCTTACGGTAAGAGAATTTGATGATGAGAAACAGCTTATGGTTTAGTATCAGGAGGGAGAGTCAAGATTTCTCCAGGTTGCTTCTACAGGGACAAAAACCTTGGAATTGTTTTATTATTGGTATATGCAGATGGAGGAAGCGTCTTTTGTTTACATGGATGAGTTTGACGCCTTTTATCATTATGAGCTGTCAGAACGGGTGATACGGAAAAATATGCTGTCCCAGCAATTGAAAGATGATAATGAGGAGACAGATCTGATAGAAATATTGAAAGAGTATAATTTAAATGACAAAGAATGGCAGAAAGAATTGAGTAACTGAACGAGAAATGATTTTCAAGAGGTATATCTTTTTTTTGACTTTGACAGGCATACAAATAATCTGCCGGTAAATGTAGATATGGAAACAGCCCTTTGGCAGATGATTGACGTCTTTGATAATGAAACAGAAAACGGAAAATTGTATATCAGTTATCCAATGGTGGAGGCCTTGAGAGATATTCCGGTGGTGGGACAAGATTGTTTTTCACGTTGCTGTATCTCTATAAATGCGGGAAAGAGTTATAAGGAAATATCCTCTTATTCCATTCACTGGAAGCAGCAGGATTATTATGTGAAAACCTATCAGATGATATTTGTTCTAAGTGCATTTCCTCTGTTTTTGCTGGAATATTTTGGGGAAGAATTTTGGAAAGATATTGTAGATTATAAAAAAGAAATCGAATGGAGAGGCGCACAGAATAGCAAAGAAGCAGATCCCGATCGGATATGAGGATATAAAACGGATCATAGATGTGGATTACTATTATATTGATAAGACAAGGATGATTCCGGAGCTTTTGGATGCCAGGGGGGCTGGGGTTCTGCTGGCCCGGCCCCGGCGGGTTGGAAAGACTGTCAACATGAGCCTGCTCCGCTATATTGACCCGTCACACAACCATCTTCTTCTTCCAGTGCCCCAGCCGGTAAAACAGGAAAGTAATGAGGGCGCCAATCAGCCAGGAGAGAAGCAGCGAGATGAAAATACAGGCGCTGTCGCCCCTGGGCGCTTCTTCGGATCTGGTGAAATAGGCGATCCCGTAGGCCAGAGGCACGCGGATCAGCACAGTGGTCACAATGGAGATCCACATGGGGGTCATGGTATCGCCGGCTCCCCGCATGACGCCGGAGAGACACTGGGTCACCTCCATGGCGATATAGCCCACCGCCAGGATCTTCATCATGGAAAAACTCAACTCCACCAGGGCGTCGGTGTCGGTAAAGATCGCCATCAGATGCCGGCCAGATAAAAGGATCAGCAGGGTGATGAAGGCAGAGACTGCCACCGCCACCAGAGTGCCTTCCTTAGCTCCCTGGGAGACCCGGTCCATCCGCTTTGCGCCGATATTCTGCCCGGAATAGGTAGTCATGGCGCTTCCGAAGGAAAAGGCCGGCATCATGGCAAAGCCGTCCACACGCATGACAATCACATTGGCGGCGATGAACATTTCCCCGAAGCTGTTGGTCAGGGACTGGACAACGATCATGGACAGGGAAAGAATCGCCTGGGTTATGCCGGAGGGAAGTCCCAGCCGGATCAGCATCATAACGTATTTTTTCTCCGGAGCAAAATAGCGCCGCTCCATATCAAAGACATCCTTCATTTTGTATAATTTGCGTAAGGACAGCAGGGCGGAAATAAGCTGGGCGATAACCGTAGCCAGGGCCACGCCGGATACGCCCATCTTAAAATATGCCACGAAGACATAGTCCAGCACCATATTGATGACGGTAGCCACCAGCAGATACAAAAGGGCGGAAACCGAGTCTCCCAGCCCCCGGAGGATTCCGCCCAGGATATTGTAAAAGGCGCAACCAATGATGCCCATAAACAGGATCATGAGGTACGAATTACACCAGCCGATGATACTCTTTGGAGTATTCAGAAGCCGGAGTAGCGGCATGGTTACAAAGGGAGTTATTGCCATGAGAAATCCTGTTGCGATCAGCGTCAGCGTCAGGCTGCAGCCGATGGTCTTCGAAAGCTCCTTCCGCTGCTTTGCCCCGAAATACTGGGATACCATGATTCCCACTCCCACGGAGATTCCTACAAAAAGCACCAGCAGGAGATTGACGATGGGGCCAGCGCTGCCCACTGCCGCCAGGGCGTTGTCTCCCACGAACTTTCCCACAATAATACTGTCCACGGTGTTGTAGAGCTGTTGGGCAATATTTCCCAGCAGCATGGGAATCATAAAGGCCACGATCTGTTTTCCGGGACGCCCCTGGGTCATATCAACCGGTGCGAATAATTTTTTCATGCGTTCCATGATGAACTCCTCTCTTTTGCTAACCTTTTAATTATATCACAATGGAAAAAAATGTATAGGACATATGTCACAGTATCCCGAAATCTTTTATGGAATCTTCTATGGAATCTTCCATGAAACCTCCATGGCATTTCCCTTGCGGATGTTTTGCTGCCGGAAATTGTGGATGTTATACTGCCAAAAAATTTGACAAACCCCCGGGACCCTGTTAAAATAAAATCGATTCGTAAAATAGATTTACATAACAACAGACGAAAGAAGGAGGCGTGGTGTATGTTCCGGGTACTGCTGGCAGATGATGAAGAACTGGCGCTGGTGACGCTGCAATATGCATTCCCCTGGCGGGAATATGGGTTTTGCGTTCAGGAGGCCGTTACGGATTCCAGGGAGGCATTGGGGATCCTGAAAAGGAAACGGATCGACGCGGCCTTTGTGGATATCCGGATGCCGGGCTTAAGCGGGCTTGCGCTGGCGAAGCAGGCCCGGGAGGAGGGGATTGACACGGTCTTTGTGATCGTTTCCGGATACCCGGATTTTGACTATGCCAAGGAGGCCATCGGCATCGGCGTACTGGATTACTGTCTGAAGCCGGTATCCGAGGAAGAAGCCCCACAGCTTCTGAAGAAGCTCCGCAGCCGGATTCTGATGCTCCGTTACAGGAAGGATCCCGCGTTCTGCCTCCGCCTGCTGGCGGAGGAGGCGTGCTGCGAGAGCTTCCTGAGCCAAATCGTGCCCGGGGAAGGGAAAGGGGAGCCGGCGCTTTTACAGATCTGTACGGACCGTCTTTGGGAGCTTCTGGCACAAGCAGACCTTCTTTCGCCCGATGAAGTGTTCTTCTGGGGAGAGCAGGAGGCCCTCCTGATCTGGGGAAAGTGTCCGGACGACGGGCGTCTGGAGGAGTTTTTGGAAGCATACCAGTCCGACGCGCTGCTGATTTTCGACACGGCCCGGCCGGATCCCGCTTCCTTCCAGAATTCCTTAAAACGGATCCGCATGGAGCGGGAAAGCAGTGAGAAGGGAAAAACGGGCCTTGTGCGTTTTTCCCCCATCAGCAGGGAGCTTAAGGACTGCTTTCAGGAACTTATAAGTTATGTGGAGGAGCATTTTGACCAGGGGCTGACGCTGAAGGATCTGGCCGGCCATTTCGGCATCCATTACTCCTACCTGAGCCAGCAGTTTGGCAGGGCCACAGGAAAATCCTTCCCCGAATACGTGAAATGCCTCCGGCTCCAGGCAGCCTGCCGGTTACTGGCAGAAACACAGCTTAAGGTGGGGGATATCGCGGAAAAAATCGGATATGAGGATTGTCATTATTTTAACAATATTTTCAAGCGTCAGTACGATATGACACCGCTGCAGTACCGGAAAGCCGTCAGGGAGGCGGGAGGCAGCCATAAGGAATTTCCTGCACAGGAGGCAGCGGGAGTACGGAGAAAGGAGCAGGAGACATGAAATTTTACCGCCGCCTGTCCCTGCGCTGGCAGATCCGGCTGCTGTTCGGCCTGACTGCTTTGATGATCTTAGGGGCAGGGATTTGTTTTTACACCATTGCGTTCCGCTCTCTGTGTATGCGGGAGGAGCGGTATACCTACAACATCCAGGCCCAGGTGGCCCGGCGGATGGAGGATATCACCATATCCATCGACCTTTTGTCGGATTCTGTGGCGAATTCCGCGGCCACCCGGCTGCTGCTTCAGGAGACCAGCTCCGTGAAGCGGTGGGAATACCAGCGCAACCTGAACACCCTGGTGTCGGACATTGCCGATTCAAACCCTAATATCAGCAATATCATCCTGCTCAACAACACCCGGGAGGTCTATACCTTCAGCGGGACCAATTACTCCCTGGTCAGCAAGCTGAACGCCCAGTACGACCTGTTTTCCCTGTTTTCCCATCCGGACGGCTTTACCGGGGTATTTTATGACTCCTTGAGCGACGCGCCCTATTTCTGCCATATCCAGACAGTATTCGACAATTCCAGAACCAAGATCGGCACCTGCCTGATTCTCTGTAACTGTGAAAATTTACAGGAGATCTGCAGCAACACCCAGTCCACCGAGCAGTCGCTGTTTATGGTTCTGGACGGAGAGGGGCAGGTGATGATCCGGGGCCATGAGACGGATGCGGAGGTGGAAGCGCGTGTCATCGATCTGATCTGCGCCACCGATTCCCAGATGTTTTCAGGCGCCGTTGATGGAACCTCCTACCTTCTGAGCCAGTATCCCAGGCTTGGGCTCAGCGGCTGGAGGGTGGTCAGCGCCACGCCCTACGGGGAGATCAGCGGGAGCCTCAATCGTTTCCGCTGGTTTGCGGTATTGTTTTTCCTGGTACTGATGGCCGCTTTTGGGGTGCTGGAGCGCCAGACCGTGGTCAATCTGATTGCGCCGGTGAACCGGATTGTGGATTTTGTGAAAAAAGGACCCTACTATAACCTGCGAAACCGCGTTCCGGTAAACGAGCAGAACGAGCTGGGGCAGCTCACGGACCAGATCAACCAGATGCTGGAGCAGATCCAGGAAATGACGAAAACCTCCTTCGAGAACCAGGCCCGCATGTACGAGATCCGGCTGGCCCATGACCGGGCCCGGCTGAAAGCATTGCAGAGCCAGATCAATCCTCATTTTCTCTACAATACCTTAGACTCCATCCAGGCCCTTTCCTATCTGGGAAAAACCGATGAGATCCGCACGGTGATTTCGGCCCTTTCCACCCTGACCCGCTACAGCGTCAAAGGGGAAGAAATGGTCAGGATCCGGGAGGAACTGCAATGTGTCCAGAAATATCTGGCCATCATCCGGATCCGTTTTCCGGGCCGTTTTGTGTTCTGTCTGGACATTCCGGAGGAATTGAGGGAATACCGGATGCCGCGGTTTCTGCTGCAGCCCCTGGTGGAGAATGCTATTTTCCATGGGCTGGAGCCAAGGCCGGGAAAAGGCAGCCTTACCCTGAAGGGGGAGTGTGGGGAAGGAGGCCGTCTGCATTTTGAGTGCAGGGACGACGGGGTGGGGATCCCTTACGATGAACTGGAGCGGATCCGGCAATCGCTGATAGAGTCATCAGAGGCCGGGGAGCCGCCGGAGGCCGGGGAGGCCGTTTCGCGGCAGCACATCGGCTTAAGCAACATCCACCAGAGGCTCCGCCTGATCTATGGGCTGCCCTATGGGCTGTCCATTGCAAGCAGCGCCGGGGAGGGGACGGTGGTGTCCCTGGATTTTGTTGTGCTTTAGTGTTACGCTTTATTTTCATTTTAAATAGACAGAAGAATGATTTATTAGCGCTCTTTGGCAAAAAATATGCAATTTGTCGAGGGGCGCTGAAAAATTTACACAAAAATAACCGAAATCTGTCTCTTGTTTGGGATACTGCATGGATGATATGATAATTGCAGGAAATGGAGGAGAGAAATGTGAAGGCAATGGGTGTTACAAGAAAAAAACAAAGGATCTGGAAGAAGCGTGATATTCCGCTGTACCTGATGGCGGCGCCGGCCGTGGTGGCCTTGTTTATGTTCAGCTACCTTCCCATGGGCGGGCTGGTGATGGCGTTTCAGAATTATAATGTGGGGAAAAGGATTTTTGGATCAGAATTCGTGGGATTCAAGAATTTTGAGTTCTTATTTTCTACCAGCGACGCCTGGCGGATTACCCGCAATACGGTGGCATATAATGTGGTTTTTATTCTCGTCAATATGCTGGTTGCAGTGGCTGTTGCACTGATGCTCAATGAGCTTCGCTCCAGGCGGACGGCCAAGGCGCTGCAAACCATCTACCTGATGCCGTATTTCCTGTCCTGGGCAGTGATTGCCATTGTGGTCAGTGCATTCCTGGACCGGTCCAATGGCCTTGTGAATCAGATCATGATCCTGCTGGGAGGGGCCGGTAAGGTAAACTGGTACCAGAAGCCGGAGATCTGGCCGGGGCTTCTGGTGTTTGTCAATGCCTGGACGAAGTGCGGTTACCAGACGGTGCTGTACTTGGCGGTAATCTCCGGAATTTCCCAGGAGTACTATGAGGCGGCGGCCCTGGACGGGGCCACGCGTTTCCAGCAGGCAAAGCACATCACGGTTCCCCATCTGCGGTTTGTGATCTCTATTTCGCTGATTATGGCGGTAAGCGATATTTTCCGGGGGGATTTCGGGCTGTTTTACACGGTTACCAATAACAGCGGGAGCCTGTATCCGGTAACGGACGTGATCGATACCTATATCTACCGGGGCCTGCGAAACATGGGGAATGTGGGGATGACCACGGCGGCCGGCCTGTACCAGTCGGTGGTGGGATTTGTATTGATTTTGATTGTGAATAAGATTGTCAGTAAAATAGATCCCGACAGCGCCATGTTTTAAGAAAGGGGGAAGCAGGAGATGAAGGAGAGAAGAAGAAAAAAAGAGTTTAACCGGCTGAACCGGAAATGGAATGTGATATTTACGCTGCTTCTGGTTCTGGTGGGGATTCTGGTGGCAGCGCCGATGCTTCTGATTCTGATCGTATCCTTTTCCAGCGAGGCCAGTATTGCGAAGGTGGGATACAGTTTTTTCCCGGCAGAGTGGTCCCTGGAAGGGTACCGGTATCTGCTGAAGATGGGGGATCAGCTTCTGGATTCCTATGTGTTTACCATTTTCTATGCGGTGGTGGGAACGGTATTGTCCGTGTTTGTCATGTCCATGGTGGCCTATGTGATTTCGGTGCGGGATTTCTGGCTGCACCGGCCGCTGACCTGGTATCTGTTTTTTACGATGCTGTTCAGTGGCGGCCTGGTGCCTTCCTATATCTTAAATGTGCAGTATCTGCATATTGACGACACCATATGGATTTTCCTGCTGCCAGGGATCTGCAGCGTTTATAATGTGATTATTTTAAGAACTTTTATTCGAACAAATGTTCCGGAGGCGCTGCTGGATTCGGCGAAAATCGACGGGGCCGGGCATTTTATGATTTTCTTTCAAATCGTTGTTCCCCTGTCCAAGGCAGGGCTTGCCACGGTGGCTCTGTTTACCGTGGTGGGGAAATGGAACGACTGGTTTACGGGGATGCTCTATGTGGAGAATCCGAAACTGATCCCGCTGCAGACGCTTTTGACAAAGCTTCAGAACAGCGTGGATTATTTAAAACAAAATGCGGGGATTGCCAGTACGCCGGACGGATTGCAGCTTTTGCGGACGATGCCGAAGACCAGCCTGCGGATGGCCTGCACCGTGGCGGCGATTCTTCCCATCCTCTGCGCCTATCCCTTTTTCCAGCGTTATTTTGTCCAGGGCCTTACCATGGGAAGCATCAAGGAGTAAACGGAGTGATGACAGCAATGGTGCTGTATTGCTATAAAAATTGCCCTTTCGGAAAGGCTGGAATATGAGCCGGGGAGCTTTGAGCAGTATACGGATACGGCATTTTACCTGCTTTCCCGGATTGTGACGACTGTCACAGGCGAGAAGCTGGATGATTTTCTGCGGCCGGTTCTGCTTGAAACCATGGAGTTTTCGGAGATGGCCTGGAGCTGCTGTCCCCATGGCTATCCCATGGGGGCCACGGGATTGTATCTCTCCACCGGGGATATGGCAAAGCTGGGCCTGGTCTATGCAAACGGCGGCCGCTATGGGGAAAAGCAGGTGGTATCCGAAGCGTGGGTGGCGCTTGCGCTGGATCGGGGCTATGAATTCCGGCCGGTGGGAGAGCGGGGGCTGTACGCCAAAGGAGGGATGCGTGGGCAGATGCTGTGCTTCTCGGTGGAAAAAGGGGAGGCTTATGCGTGGCACGGGTTTGAGACAAAAAAGGACGTGGGGATTTTGCTAAAAGGCTTATAGAAGCTTCTGAAAGCGAAGCCTAAGGATGGGATGGATGGAATGGAAGGGATTGAAAAGGAAAGGCCTTTATGGTAGCATATGAAAAGGAAAAAACATTTATTGTACTGTTTCTCTGACAGGAGGTAGAATATGATTCAGAATTTTCAGTATCCAGAGGACCTATCTGCTTACCGCTATAAGCTTGAACTGCATGCCCATACCAGCCCCTGTTCGCCCTGCAGTGAGATCCCGCCCAGAGATCTGATCCGGCTGATGGAGGAGCAGCACTACGATGCGGTGGTGCTTACCAACCATTTTTATCAGGACAGCCCGGTTATGCAGGCGGAGGATCCGGTGGCCGCCTACCTGGAGGATTATGCAATTGCCAAAGAGGAAGGGGAAAAAAGAGGGATCCAGGTGCTTTTGGGAGCCGAGTACCGGTTTTGGGAGAATTGGAATGATTATCTGGTCTACGGCATTGAGGAAGCCTTTTTGCGGGAGACGGTAAACCGTCTGGATCTGGGGATCGAAGCCTTTTACCGGGAATACCACAGTCCATCCCGGCTGATCCTGCAGGCCCATCCTTTCCGGAACGGCATGACCCTGGCGCCGCCCTGCTGCCTGGACGGCATGGAAACCATGAATATGCATCCCAATCACAATTCCCGTGTGGCAAGGGCCGCTCTCTATGCCAGGGAGACCGGCTTTTCTGTGGTTACAGCCGGTACGGACCTTCATCACCCGGGCCATGAAGGCAGCGCGGCCCTGCGGACCAGAAGCTTGCCGCGGGACGGCAGACAACTGGTGGAGCTTCTGCGCAGCAGGGATTACCTGTTTGAGATTGGCGGCTGCCCCATGCTGCCCTTCGGAGGCTGGGAAAAATGAGGGATGCAGCCGTTTATTGCACCGCAAAAGCATATTTTTCAAAGTAAGCCCTCGCTTCCTGCTCCTGCAGTCCAAAACGCTGCTGGAGCTTCTGGATGATGCGCTGCTCGGGAATCTGTTCCTCCAGGTTATCGAGAATGAAGGCTTCGATGCCTTGCCCGATACCCTGTGCAAGCCCGGCCTCCAGACCATCTTGATAAAACCATTCATTTAAATTGAACATACCGTCGCCCGCCTCCTTTTGCAAACAACTATCCAGGTCGATATATTTTGAGATCTTCTTCCGGAAGCCCTTCCTGTGGGGATAGAAGATGGCAGAGAGGAATTCCAGCACATCCTGCCCCTCACTCTCATAATCCGGATCACCCAGCCGGATAAGGATTAACTGCATCAGGTCATAATCGTCCCGTTTTGGACGGCAGCTTCCAATATTCCCGGTATTGCGGATCTCATAGAAGGAGATACTCATCTGTTCCTTCCTGGGAATCCTGTCCCGGCAGATAAAGATGCTGATACATTTTTCCAACTGCCCGTAATCCGTCTGCTCCGTCAGCACATCCAACTGGGCGCTTAAAGAGCGGGCCAGATAGTAGAAGCCCCGCTTCTCGATGGGGTAGCCTGGCCGGTAATTCTTCTGGGGCTCCAGATCGATGTGCAGGTTCACCAGAAGATCCGGGCCGGACAACAGGGGATTCCGTGCCAGAAAGCGCAGATCAAAATAGGACGTCTTCTCCCCGAGCTCCGGGAATTTGGTAGCCTGCCCATCGATTCTTGTATTGGTGCGGTTCCTGGAAACCTCCTGGCTGTCACGGATACTGTCGTCCCGGATAAAATCCATGACCTCCTCCACAGAGTAATCCTAATATTCTGCCACCGTATATTTTAATATCACAGCCAGAACCTCTTTATACATCAGCAGATTTTTACTTTCCTTGTCCCTGCCTTCCATCTTTTCTGTCAACTGGAAGGTGCTGGCAACGCCAAGGCTGCCTTTGACCGGTGTCTCCATTCGATCCCCCCCTATGAAATTTCACAGGAGCTTTGACCGGAAAACCCCTGCTTTTAAAATGTGGAATAAAAGCATGAATTTTCTGAATCGAGAGTACGCTGACAATGGCTGTGCCATCTGACAATCACAGCGGACCGCGCTGTGAAAGAAAGGAAAAATATGCTTTGGTTTATGCTATCACAGGTCAGGTGGAAATACAACTGTTTTTGGGAGAAAACTGGAAAATTTCCAAAGTTTGTAAAAGATAGACAAATGGACATGCTCCTGGAGAAAAAGAAATATTTGACATTGCACAATTAAAATAGTAAAATAGATTTGTAAAACAAACTTACATAACAGACAGGGAGGGAATACCATGTTTTGGAATCAATCAAAGGATCATATCTGGATCGTGGGCCACCGGGGGGTACGGGCCCTTTTGCCGGCAAACACCATGATTTCGTTTCAGAAGGCCATGGACCTTGGGCTCAACGGCATTGAGACGGACGTCCATATGACGCTGGACGGCCAGTTGGCGCTGCACCATGACAGTACGCTGGAGCGGACCACCAACGGCACGGGGAATATCGAGGACTATACCTATGGGGAGCTGCGGCAGTTGGATGCCGGAATCAAATTTGCGGAAGAATACCGGGGGCAGTACATTCCCCGGCTGGAGGAGCTTCTGGAGCGGATTTCGGATCCTTCCTTTTTCCTCAATATTGAGATGAAGGATTACCGCCCCGAGGCTTTGGAGAAAACAGTGAAAACCCTGGACCGCTACGGCTTTTTGGACCGCTGCGTGATCGCCTGCTTTAACGGGGACGTTACCACGCTGGCCCACAAACGCTACGGCGTAAGAACCCAGGGCTTCCCCTTACATATGGTAAAAAACTGCAAGGCGGATACGGAAGAACACTATTATGCCTCCGGAATTGGCATGGAGGATTTGACAAAGGAGCTGGTGGAGGAGTATCATAGGAAGGGAATCGATCCATGGTGCTGGTGTCCGGACACAGCCGGCGAGGTTGAACGGGCGGTGGCGGCAGGCGTCTCCCTGATGACGGTGAATAATCCCTATCCGGCATTGGAGATAATTGGAGGAGGAGCAGGCCTGGACTGAAAGGAGGAGTATCATGGAGATTCAGAAATTATTGGGAACCCATACCTGTACCTGCGGCAGAACCCATAGCTGCAAAATGAGGGCGGTACATACCGGCCCTGGCGCCATCAAAAAGCTCCGGGAGGAAACGAAGGAATATCACAAGATCCTGGTAGTGGCGGATCAGAACACCTACCGGGTCTGTGGGGAACATGTGAAGGCGCTGTTGGGGGATTCCCTGGAGGATCTGCTGATCTATACCGGGGAGGGGTATCTGGTGCCGGATGAAGCGGCGATTTCAGCCATGGAGCAGAAGCTGACCGGGGAGACGGACTTGCTTGTAGGAATCGGCTCCGGGGTGATCCAGGACCTCTGCAAATATGTAAGCTTCCAGGCAGGACTTCCGTATCAGATTGTGGCAACCGCCCCCTCCATGGACGGCTATGCCTCCAGCGGCGCCGCCCTGATTCTGGGCAGCCGGAAGGTAACAAAGCCGGCCCATGTGCCGGAGGTAGTGATCGGGGATACGGATCTTTTGAAGGAAGCGCCTCTGGAGATGCTCCAGGCCGGCTACGGGGACATCCTGGGCAAATATTCCTGCCTCAATGACTGGAAGCTGGGCCAGGTGGTAAACGGGGAATACTTCTGCCTTGAAGTTTACCGGCTGACCTATGAGATGCTTCATGAGGTCCGTATCCTGGGGCCGAAGCTTTTAGAACGCGATCCCTTGGCGGTGCAGACCCTGATGGAGGCGCTGGTGGGAGTGGGGATTGCCATGTCCTATGTGGGGAATTCCCGGCCGGCCTCCGGCAGCGAGCATCACCTGGCGCATTTCTTCGAGGTTGTGGGGCTGCTTCGGCAGGAGTCCTATTTTGCCCACGGGATCGACGTGGCTTATGGGGCGTATGTCACCTGTCAGATGCGGGAGGAGCTTTGCGCTCTGGATACCTGGCCCGGACAGCAGAAAGAACACCAGTTCTCGTGGGAGGCCTGGGAGCAGGAGATCCGGGAGATTTACCAGGAGGCGGCGGAGGGCGTGATCGCCCTGCAGCGGCAGCTTGGCTGGCATGAAAAGGATTTTGGGCAGATTTACCAGGAAAAATGGAAGGAGATCCGCAGCGTGCTTTCAGAAGGGCCCTCCTCCCGGGAACTTCTGGAGGATCTGTCCAGCGTGGGGCTTACGTTATCTGCATTTGAAAAAATGTACGGAGCGGAAAAAATTGGCGATGCAATCCGGTATGCCAGGGAATTGAAGGACCGGTATACGGTGCTGTGGCTGTATAACGCATATCTGGAGTAGCGGAAAGGAAACGAAATGAGCGAAGACGAAAAGAGGAACCTGCTTGCCGGCATCCGGCTGTTTGTACTGGACATGGACGGGACCTTTTACCTGGGGGAGCAGATCCTGGACGGATCCCTGGAATTTTTGAAAAAAGTGGAGGACTGCGGGAAGCGGTTTTTGTTTTTTACCAACAATTCCTCCAAGTCTCCCAGGCTTTACATGGAAAAGCTAAGGAGGCTGGACTGTATCATCACAAGAGAGCAGATTATGACCTCCGGGGATGTGGCGATCCGTTATCTGAAGGAATCTTTTCCCGGGAAATCGGTGTATCTGCTGGGAACGCCGGCCTTAGAGCAGTCCTTTCAAGAGGCGGGGATCTATCTTACCCAGGACGAACCGGACGTTGTGATGGTGGGATTTGATATGACCCTCACCTACCAGAAGCTGGAGCGGGCCTGCAGCTTTATCCGCCGGGGGGCGGAATTTCTGGCCACCCACATGGACGTCAACTGTCCCACCGAGCAGGGGATGATTCCGGACTGCGGCGCCATCTGCAGCGCCATTTCCCACTCCACCGGCAGACAGCCCCGGTTCCTGGGAAAGCCGGCCGGCCAGACGCTTCAGATGGTTCTTGCGGGAAGCGGCTGTAAGAAGGAGGAGGTGGCGTTTGTGGGGGACCGCCTCTATACCGATGTGGCAGCCGGTGTCAACAACGGGGCTAAGGGGATTCTGGTGCTGTCCGGGGAGACAAAGAGGGAGGATCTGGCCGCTTCCGGAATCCGGCCGGACGGCGTATTTTTGTCCTTGAAGGAAATGACAGAATATTTATAGAAAAAAAGGAGGACTGGGATGAAGGAATTTTGGGTGATGCAGGGAATCTATATGGGGCGTATCATTCTTGCGGGGCTTTGCGGGATCCTGATTGGCCGGGAGCGGCAGAAGCGGATCAAGGCGGCGGGGATTAAGACCCATTTTGTGATTGCGGTGGCCTCGGCATTGATGATGGTGGTGTCAAAATACGGATTTCTGGATGCGCTGGTATCAGAGGCCACCCGGGTGGACGTCTCCCGGGTGGCAGCCGGGATCCTGGCGGGCGTAGGGCTTATGGGCGGCGGCCTGGTCATCAGCGGCAAACAGGGCTATACCAGCGGCATCACAACAGCGGCAGGAATCTGGGCGACGGTGGCGATCGGGATGTCCCTGGGAGCCGGGATGTATGTGGTGGGGCTTATGACCACCGTGATCCTTCTGGTGGGGCAGACGATTTTTCATAAAAACATGAAGCTGGCCCGGGGGTTCTGGCAAGGCCAGATTGAATTCATCATCCAGAGCGGGAAGACGGACGTCCATGCCATCACAACCCGCCTGGAGGAGAACGGGATCAACGTGCTGCGGATCAAGTGTGAATTCCAGGGCAAGGACACGGAAAAATTAAAGATCATTTTTGCCATTCCCACCGAGAAGGAGCGCGGGGAGGTGGCAGGCCTGATCCGGGCCCTTCCCTATGTGCATTCCTATGAATTTTAAGGGCGGGCATTTGGGAGCCGGGGAAATCCGGTTAGGAAGGGGGCTGGGCGGCCGAAAAATGTACGGTAATGACGGTTCCCTTTCCCGGCCTGCTTACGCAGGATAGTCCATATTCCGGTCCGTAGGCGATCAGAAGCCGGCTTCGGATATTGCGGATGCCGTATCCGCCGGAGGCGTCTGCAATTTCACCGTGGGCAACCAGGAAGTTAGTGGCAACTGCCTCCGGTGTCATGCCGATGCCGTCATCCGCGACGGAGAGGTAGAAATCGCTGCCTTCCTGCCAGCCGGTGACAAGAATGGAGCCGCAGCCGTCCTCCCGCTCAAAAATGCCATGAATCGCAGCGTTTTCAATGATCGGCTGCAGAATCAGTTTGAGGATTTTAAGATCCTCCATTTCCGACGCAATCCGCCAGGTATCCGTAATCCGGTGGTCAAAGCGGATATTCAGAATCTTCAAGTACATCCTGGCGTGGGTGATTTCGTCCCCAAGTGAGATATACTCTTTTCCCTTACTTAAGGAAATCTTGTAAAAGGTGCTTAAGGACAGCACCACATCTGCAATTTCCGGCGTATTTTTCTGGATGGCAAGACAATTGATGATGTCTAAGGTATTGTACAAAAAATGAGGATTGATCTGTGCCAGCAGCGCCTTCAGCTCCAGATCCTTAAGGGCAAGGCCGTATTGCACTTTTTCATCCATAAGCTGCTGGATATGGTCCATCATACGGTTGAAATGTAAAATCAACTGTCCGATTTCGTCCTGGCTGGAGCAGGGAAACAGGACGTTGGTGTTGCCGTTTTCCACATCCTGCATGGTATCTGCCAGTTGCTTGACACGCCGCAGGATATGATTGGCCAGATACATGGCCAGGGCATAAGCGATGCCGGACAAAACGATCATGACAAGGATCATTTCAAAGGTAAGGCTGCGGCTGACCCGGCTGATATCCGAGTACGGGATGACCATAGCCAGCACCCGGTCTGTGGAGGGGAAAGCGGCGCAGCAGATATAATAATCCCTGGGGGGTCGGATCACATTGCCGCCGGGGACGGTACCTATCTGATCTCGGAGGAGCATACGGCAGAGAACGGCCAGTGCAGCTATATTTATAAGTACTGTTACGATGCACAGGGGCCCTTTGTTCTGAAACAATAGGACGGCGGATTCATCCTGCGGGCTTCACACCCGAAAAAAGCCCATCTACACCATAGATCTTCAGCCGGCGTGTCAGATCTCCGAAACAATTCATGAGACAAAAGGATTTCAGGAAAGGAGACCAGAACAATGAATGTAAGCGGCGTATCAGGAGCAGGCAGCACGCCGGCAAACCAGCCGGGAGCCGGTATGCAGGAGGATTCCTACAGCAAAAGTATCCAGAACCAGATTAACAAAGCCAGGGAGCAGCTACAGAAGCTTTCTGAGAATCAGGATATGACGCCGGAAGCGAAAATGAAGAAGCGGCAGGAGATCCAGCAGCAGATCACCGAATTGGAGCGTCAGTTGCGGCAGCATCAGATGGAGCAGCGAAAGGAGCGGCAGCAGAAGGGAACTTCCATGGAAGAGTATCTGGGAGGCGGGCCAAAAGCCGCGCCGGCCGGATCTGCGGCCAGGGGAAGCAGGATGTCCCAGGCGGGGATGGAAGCCATAATTTCGGCCGATGTGTCTTTGAAGCAGGCCCAGGCCCAGAGCGGCGCTGCCACCCGGCTTAAGGGCAGGGAGGGCGTCCTTGAAGGTGAGATCAGACAGGACAAGGCCCTGGGGATCGATGTTGGCAGGAAAGAGGAGGAACTGGCAGACATCCGGCAGAGAACCCAGGAGCTTACCGCTGCAGAGCTTTCCACGCTGGAGAATGCCAATCAGGAGCTGAAGGAGGCAGCAAAAGCAGAGCCGGAAAGTGGGGAAGCAGAAGAAGCGGATCCCAAGAAAACGGAGGCGGACGATTCCCGGGAAAAGGGGACGTCCGTGAAGCCTGTCAAGGAAAACGCGGATCTGCCAGGGGACTACAAGCCGGTGGATGTCCGGCTGTAAACGGCAAAGGGGATTTCATGTCCATTTGAGCGCATTTTGTGCCGGGGAGCTTCAGAACCAAAACGGGACTGCCGATGTATCAATTGTAACGTTTCCTATAAGTACAAGGAAAGGGGCAGTGCAATGAAAACAGGCGGAATCGGACCGGGGGCAGATTATACTGCGGCTTCCCGGCAGGAGAAAAAAGAAAAGCAGAAAGCGGCGGACTATGATCCGGCAAAGGAACGGGAGGCTTACGCCAGAAAACCTGCCGCAAAGAAACTGGGGCAGGAGTCGGTGATGGACAGCTTCCAGCGGATGACACAGAGCTGTAACGGGGCCTACCGGGCGATGGCAATGTTCACGGAGGAGCTTTCGGACCGGACAGAACAGAGCAAAAGCGCCATGGAAAAGATCTGGAACGAGTATGATGCCCAGATACCGGAGGAGGACCGGGCAGATGCCGTTGAGAAGACGGAAACGGAGTCTAAGATCATTGTGAAGCCCGACGGCTCCCGGGTGCTGGTGATCACCACCATCACAAACGGCGTGATCACTTCCGTCAAAAGTATGGAGATTTCGGAACCCACCGACGCGCCCAACGAAAGCGGGCAGGAAGGGGAATCGGAAGCAGAGCAGGAAGGGGAAGCGGCCGGGCTTGAGGGCGCGGCTTCGGAACTGGAAGGAATGGCAGAGGAAGGGGATTCCTAAAAGACCCCTTCCTTTTCCTATAGGAAATACTTATTCCAGCGCCTGATAGCTTCCGTGCAGGTAGATCAGATACAGGATCCCGCCGACAAATTTTGCGATCAGAACCAGGAAGCTGGAGATCACGGCGAGAACATTTATAAACGGAATCAGGGCAAGGACAGTGATTACGATCTGGACGATAAAGCAGGCCAGATTGATCTTCCAGACGGTGTTGCCGGTTCTGGCCACATCATGGTAACCGGTCTCCGAGAGCGCCCCGTTTACGGACATGCATACATAATACACCACCATCAGAGAGAGTGTGGCTTCCACCAGGGAAAAAATACTTCCCAGGCTGCTGGAGCGGAAAAGGGATTCCAGTATGCCAAAGATCAGATTGATGATGGTAATCCAGAATGCTGTCCGGCAGCCCTCCAGATCCTTTCCGGCAATGTACAGCCCCACGATGCTTAAGATACCAAGAACGATGGCCCCGATCACGGCAAGGATGTTGATCAGCGGAATCAGTGCCAGAATGGTGCAGATAATCGCGCCGATTTCAGAGACAAACATGTATCGCAGTCCCTGTCCGGCGTTTCGGTAATTGCTCATAAGATCGCCTCCTTTCTCATCAGTTTACCATATCAGAGCGGCAAAGAAAAGCTTTTCTTTCACCGGCGGGTATGGTATCATAAAAAAGTGCCCGGCACATGGGCGTTGTCGGGCAGTTCCTAAAATAAAAACAATCGAGGAGAAGAAAATGTCAATTGAACGAGTAAGAGCCTATTTTAAAAGCTGTAATATGGAAAATAGAATCCAGGAATTTGAGGTGTCCAGCGCCACGGTGGAGCTGGCTGCTGCAGCCTTAAGCTGTGATCCGGCCCGGATTGCCAAGACGCTGTCCTTTCTGGTGGAGGATCACGCCATTCTGGTGGTGGCCGCCGGGGACGCCAAGGTGGACAATACGAAATACAAGGCCCGGTTCCACACCAAGGCGAAAATGTTATCTCCCCAGCAGGTGGAGGAGCTGGTGGGCCACGCGGTGGGCGGCGTCTGCCCCTTTGCTGTGAAGGAGGGCACAGAGGTGTACCTGGACGTGTCCATGAAACGGTTTGAGACCATGTTTCCGGCCTGCGGCAGTTCCAACAGCGCCATTGAGCTGACCATTCCCGAGCTGGAGGAGCATTCCGGGTATCTGGAGTGGGTGGATGTATGCAAGGGATATGAATGAGCTGCAAAATGGAAACGGAGGAACTTTGTGAAAAAAATAACAAAAAAGAAGACATCGAAAAAGCTGGATTTTTCCAGCTTAAAGAAATTAAAATGGATCAATTTTATCGGCCTGACCCTTGCAGGCATTGTCAACGCCATCGGCGTCAATATTTTCATCGCCCCGGTGAACCTGTATGACAGCGGGATTTCGGGAACTTCGATTTTTCTCTCCCAGGTGACGCCGGATTACTTAAGCCTGTCTCTGTTTTTGCTGGTGCTGAACGTGCCGTTGTTTCTTTTTGGATTAAAGCGGCAGGGGTGGGTTTTTACTATCTATGCCATTTATGCGGTTCTGATTTATTCGCTGGGAACCTTTTTGATTGTGGATGTGCTGCCGGTGGATGTGAGCATGGCGTCGCCTTTAGCGGGGACGGACCTTCTGCTGTGCGCGCTTTTTGGCGGTGTGATCTCGGGAATCGGCAGCGGCCTGGCCATCCATTTTGGCGGGGCCATGGACGGCATCGAGGTTCTGGCGGTGATTTTTGCCAAGAGGATCGGCCTTACGGTGGGAACCTTCGTGATGGTCTACAACCTGGCCCTCTATGTGGTCTGCGGCATTGCCCTGGGAAGCTGGATCCTGCCCCTGTATTCCATTGTGACCTACAGCGCGGCCTTAAAAACCGTGGACTTTCTGGTGGAGGGCATCGACCGCTCCAAGGCGGCCACCATCATTACCGAGAAGCCGGATGAGATCTGCAGGGAGCTGTCAGAGACCTTTGCCTGCGGCATTACCACCATCGACGCCCACGGTTATTATTCCGATACGGCCAAGACGGTGGTATACATCATCCTCAACCGGTTCCAGATCCGGCAGATGCGGGATATTGTCCGTGAAGTCGACCACAACGCCTACATATCCATCGCCGAGATTGCGGATGTTTTTGCCGGCAAGAGCAACAATGTTCCGGCAGGAGGTGGATCTGGCAAGAGCGATGTCCATCCGTAATTAACCGGAAGGAGCGGCTTCTGCGGCCAGGGACATCTGCCGCCGGAGCCTGTCCTTTATCAGCTCCAGAAAATGAGCGTTTCCGGTTACCGTAAGCATGGGGCCAAAGGACAGGACTTCGATCACCAGTTCGGTTTCCATGCTTTCATTGTAGTAAATCCGGCATTCATAGGTATCCTCATCCAATTTCCGGGTATTTTTTTCATAATTCGCAAAATGCAGCATGGCCCGCTCCAGGGCGTTGCGCCGGTTGACGATGTGCAGCGTCAGCGGCTCCTTGTAGTAGGAACGGCGGATCATAGCGTTTATGTCTGCCGGGGCGGCGGAGGTTTTATCGGTCAGAAGGACCGTCTGCATCCGGGAAAGGTTCAGAATCTCCAGCCGCAGACGGTTGTCCCTGGTGTGCTTAAGGGCCAGCAGGCGGAACTTGTCGTTTTTGGCGGAATACTCCAGCCGGGCCGGGAGGTAGCGGTGGTGGAGGCGTTTTCCTTTGGGGGAGGTATAGTCGATCTCCACATAGCGCCGGTGCTTCTGGGCAAAAAGCATCGTCTGGAAATGGCGGCGGTAGGTTTCGTCCGTATAGGGATCCCCGTCGGTGAACCGGTCAAAATCGTAAAACTGCTCCGGCCGCCATAAGGGAGCGGTGTCCTTTAGCAGTTCTTCAAGCGTGTTTTGCTGTTCCTGCCGCAGAAACAGCCCGATCCTTGGATCTGCCAGAAGGGCTTTCAGGTAAGCGCGCTCCAAGGCGGTAAGGGGCGTTAGGAATCCGGAAGAAATCCGGGGATAATAAAGCCCGTCACAGCGTTCAAACAAGTTCCAGGTGCCCTCCGTAATCTTGGGGATGATGGCCAGCAGGCTTTCCTCAAAGCCCTCCGCCCCGATCTGGCGGCGGATATCGGAGAGACTTAAGGCATGGGGGCTGCATAACAGATGCCGCATCACCTGGTAGTAGCAGCTATAGATTTCTGAAAAAAGATCCATAATGTTGTTCTCCTGTTGTTTATTGCTGGGAAGTCCTATCCAGCCGGTATTTGTGGTACATGGTAGAAAGATCCCGGTAAAAGCATTCCTCCACCGATTTTGCGCTGCAGGAAAGGGAGAGAATCCGGCCGGTAAAGGTGCGGATCCAGGGCAGCAGCTCCTGGCAGTCGAAGACCTGGATCTCGTAAACCCAGATGCCGGGAGCCTTGCGCAGAACGATTCCGCCCCGGCCCTCCCGTACCAGACGCTCCACAATAAAATCCTCCTCCGGCTCCTGGATCTTAAGGGTCATGACAAGGGTATCCAGGTGGTGTCCCTCCTCGTTTTGGAAGGAGACGCCCCAGAGATAGCGGCGGTTTTTCAGAAGGGAGGAGAGCAGCCCGTCGTAATCCTCCGCTGTCTCTGAAATGACCACGCTTTTGACGGAGTCTAAGCGGAAACAGGTGAAGCGGCGGCTTTTTGTCACATAGCCGCAGAGAAAACGGCGGCCGCTGCGGGTACTGGCAAAAATCTGCAGCGGGACGCAGACGGCGGTGGCCGGGCGGTCTCTCCCGGGGCTTTTTAAGGTCAGCTCCACCAGGGATTTCCGGTTCATGGCCTCCAGAAGGACCAGTAAAATCTCATCCTCCAGGGTATGGACGAAAAAGCTGTGCTTTACCCGGAAGGTGTGGTTTTGATGGTCCATCTGCTGGGCCAGCACATTTCCCACAATGCCAAAGCAGCCGGCCATCTGGTAAAAATCCAGCGCATCCAGGATCTCCTCCTGCCCCTGGATCCAGCGTGCCAGGGTGGTATCCAGCCTGTATACCACCTTTTTTCTGGAAGTCCGCTTCTCAAGCAGCCCTTCTTTTGTATATGCATTGCACTTGCGCCGGACGATCTGAACGTCAAATAGTGCCTCGTAACTGGTCAGCAGACCGTCGGTAATCTCCTCCGCTGTCAGCGCCCCGCCCTGTCCAAGAAGGTCCAGGATCAGAAAATGCAGCACGATATCGTTGTCGGTAAAGCTCCTGGTTTTCCAGACCTGGAACAGGGGATTGGTGTCCAGAAGGTTGCTGTCGATGGCCAGGGAAATGTTGGAGCCCTCCGGCACATAATCCCGCCGGATGAAAGGCATCAGCCAGCTTTCCAAACGCCTACGCTGGTTGTCGTAGGTACGGGGGCTTTTTTCCGTAAAATCCTGCCGGGTCTTAAAGCCGTAGACGAAAAAATCCCGGACATATTCTCTTATTTTGGGGAAGCTTTTGACCAGCTCCTGGAAGTCGGACATTTTTTTCACCTCTTTGGAATTTTGCATTTGAATTTTATATTTATCATATCATACTCTATCGGATCCTACAATGAAAATGGAAAGCTCGCACCTTTTTTGAAATGATGTTCTGGAAAATCCTGTCTATAATAAACGTATCAACCCGACAGGAAAAAGAAAGAGAGGATGAGAGAGATGTTTGTACTGTATAACGAGAATACAAGGTTTCCCCTGAAGGTCTGGCTGGAGGATATGAGCTGTCTGGACGAAAATTGTCTGGAGCAGGCCTATCATCTGTCCCGGCTCCCCTTCGTACATATGTGCGTCTGCCTGATGCCGGATACCCACGCGGGCAAGGGAATGCCCATCGGCGGCGTGCTTGCCCTCAAGGATGTGGTGATTCCCAATGCGGTGGGCGTGGACATCGGCTGCGGCATGGATTTTATCCCCACCAATATCCGCCTGGAGGAAATCCAGGGCATCCAGACGGGAAACGGCAGCCTGATCCAGTCCATGATCGGCAACATCATGCGGGCGATCCCGCTCAATACGGAGCGCTATAAAAAGCCCCAGGCGTCGGAGGTTCTGGACAGAGCCCGGCAGGAGCTGGAAAAATATGAGCCCGACGGGGAGCTTCTGCCTCTGATCGAGGACGGCTATTTCCAGGTGGGAAGCTTAGGAGGCGGCAACCATTTCATTGAGCTTCAGGAGGACACGGAAGGATATCTGTGCCTGATGATCCACTCCGGCAGCCGTCACCTGGGCAAGGCAGTTTGTGATTATTTTCACAATAAGGCAAGGGAGCTGAACCGCCGGTGGTACAGCCAGGTGCCGGAGGAATATGCCCTGGCGTTCCTGCCGGTATCCATGCCGGAGGGAGAGCAGTACATCCGCTGGATGCGTCTTGCCATGGATTACGCCTTCGAAAACCGGGCCAGGATGCTGGAGGTAACCTGCGGGATTGTGGCGGAGCTGATCGGAAAGCATGCGGGTCTTTCGGTGGAGTTTGGGCAGGAGATCAACTGCCATCACAATTACGCGGCTTTGGAGAACCATTATGGGGAAAATGTCTGGGTGCACAGAAAAGGCGCAACCCGGGTCCGGGAGGGCGAGCTGGCGGTGATCCCGGGAGCCATGGGCTCTTACAGCTACGTGGTGGAGGGGAAGGGAAACCCCGAGTCCTTCTGCACCTCCTCCCACGGCGCCGGCAGAAGCTATTCCCGCAGTGGGGCCATGAAGGAATTTTCCATAGAGAAGGTGATTCTGGACCTGCGGGAGCAGGGCGTGGTGCTGGGCAAACGCAAGAAGAACGACGTGGCGGAGGAGTGCCGCTTTGCCTACAAGGATATCGAACAGGTGATGGCCCGGCAGACGGACCTGGTGACGCCGGTACGCAGATTGAAGACGGTGGGTGTGGTGAAGGGGTAGGTTTCACAGAAAAATTGTATAGATAAATATAGAAACCATACCGGAAATGTGATACAATAAAGGCATCACAAAGACACTTCTTGCCTGCAGAATGGAGGAGAAAAGGATATGCCAAATAATGAAAAAGAGTATAATGGTTATCTGCTTGATCAGCTTGAATTAATTGAACGGTTGGAAATGGTAATCGAGGACAACAACATTGAGGCGGTGAAAAAACAACTTGCAATTGAAAAGAAATTTGTGGAGCGTAAGCTTTATCAAAAACCGCCGATCCAATCAGAATAACCGGAAAGGAGTGCTGGAAATGGCACTCCTTTTCCTTTATTGCATCTTTCCTTCTTAAGGAATTGACATTGCTTCCGTTTTATTCTTTAATCTTGTCAAGTTCCGTTAGGTTTACACCCATACTTGTTAATAATGCTTTTAAGGAAATGTAATCTTCCTTCAGATCCTCGTAAGTCTTTACTGCATTTTCTTCTTTTGCCAAAAGCATGTGCCGCTGTACTTTTTGGAAATCGTTGATTGCATCTCTGATAATCGCACCGTTATCAGGCATCATGTCACCTCCCAATTATGAGACACACTTTGTATTGGCCTTAGTATACCGTAATTGGACGACAAAGTCTATCATTTTTCCAGCGATTGCTTTTAACATTATCTTATATTTTACTGACATTTTTCTGAAATATAGTTCATTATTCAGAAAAATATTGACAAATACATAAAATGTAATGTATTATATAAGCAATCACAGGCAGATGCATTATCGTGTCCGGCTTGATGTTGTATACATTGACACGATTTTATTGCAATAACGAAATCCAGAGGGAGGTGTTTCCATTGTGGTATGAATCATAAACATGGATCTGGTCAAAGAGCTTGTCTCAATATAATGAAGCATATGGACCGAGGAGATAAAACATCATGAAAAAATCAATGCTTGCTGTTTTTACCACTATTTGTATCATCTATTTATGCGGATGCACCGGGAAGGGCCACACGAAAACGTATGATGTTTCCGGGATTTTTCCGGACAACTTCTTCCAGGATACAACGGCAATCGTTCATTATGCATTTGATGAGACCATAACCACTTATACGGATCCTGATACCATTCAGGCGATACTTCTAATTCTTAAGAACGGAGAATATGAAATGTTGGATCCGGAGGATTATCGTCAAGGTGGGCATATGTTTGATTTTATTGTGAACGGAGAAGCAGTCGATGTTATGCTGGATTCAAGCTTTCTTGTGACAAATGGCCATCAATATGTTACGGAAGAAAGATATTTTGACCCCATTTTACAGATGCTGGATCTGCCTGTACCTTGAAGCGCCCCCTTAGTACAGCAAATACTAGAGCGTGTTTGAAAATTCATTCCCACCGTCTGCATCCCCCACTTTGCGGTATATTTGCACCAAATGCGGTCAACGTAGCCCGCTACGCCTCCCTTATTTGGCACAAATCTCCCACAATTTGTGGAATACATCCGGCAGAAAGCAATTTTCAAACACGCTCTAAGGAACCGCCAGATAATTCAGCACTCCCGTGGGCACCCCGGTTCCCCGCTCCAGCAGGGCGATGAGCCCCCGGATGGTCTCCTCCGAGTCCTCGGCGGTGGCGGAGAGGAAGGTATGGTTGAGCTTTACCGCCAGCACGATCAACACAATCTCCGCCAGCGCGGCGGGGTACTCAAAATGAATCTCACCGGCGTCGATGCCCTGTCTGATGATCTCCGTCAGATCCGGCTTTAATTCCGAGATCAGATGGTTCATGTATTTCTGGTGGAGAAAGGCGGAATCCTGGGCGGTGGTTACGGTGGCCTCGTCGCTGTTGTGGCGCAGGAAGGCGGCGGAGGAATTGCGGCAGGCCTGCAGGATCATAGCCATCCTGGTAAAGGGGGAAATCTCCGTGCGGGCCGCCAGGTTCTTGGCGGTGCTTAAAGGCGCTTCGTAATTCCGCTCCACCAAAGCGTCTAAGATCGCCTCCTTGGAGGGGAAGTAGTAATAGATGCTTCCCTTTCCCATCTGCGCCTTTCTGGCAATATCGCTTACAGAAATATTCTGTATGGTCTCATCCTCCAGGAGCTGCTGGAGCGCATCTAAAATTCTGTCGTATTTTTTCAAGTCCGGCATAGCAGTCACTCTCCGTAATCATTTCTTGTTGTAGATAGATACAAAAATCATAGCACAAAACCCGCCTTAGAACAACTATGAATAATGACCAAAAAAAAGGAAAAGCTGGTAGTAGAATTTGGGAAAACGCCAATTGACCGATGGTCGAAAAGTGTGATAATATCACAGTAAAGCAATTCGACCTATGGTCGATAGAAGAAAGAGGAGGAAAAGTTATGACATATGCAGATTTTTTTTATGAGATCAAAGGAAAGTTTATGGGAGCCGACGTCAGCGACATTCCGGAGCATCTGGCCTTCCAGTTCAACATTGAGGACCCCGAGGCGGGCGGCTCTTTTTATGTGGAGGTGAAGGAGGGGCAGCTTTACGTGGAGCCCTATGAGTATTATGACCGGGACGCTATGTTTACCTGCTCGCCGGAGGTGTTAAGGAAGATTGCCGAGGGGAAGATGAACCCGGTGACGGCCTTCACCATGCAGAAGCTGAAGGTGGAGGGCAATATTGACAAGGCCCTGCGTTTAAAGGACATCATCGAGATGAAGCGGGGCAAGGGCAGGAAGGAATAGGAAACGGGAAAAGAGGCGGATCGTTATGGGAGTATGGAAGAAAATTGCAACAACGGCCGGGCTTCTGGCAGCGGCGGGAATCGGCGAGACCGTATATTTTTACAACCGGACCATGAAGCGCGGGAATGCCAGGACGGAGCGGACCACTAAGATGTCGGGGACAGACTGGGAAAAATATTTTCCGTTGATGGAGGAGCGCAAGAAGTATGTGCTTGCACAGGAGCACCGGGACGTGTACCTGACCTCCTTTGACGGACTGAAGCTCCATGCCACGTATTTTCCGGCGGAAAATGCGGAAAATAAGCTGGTGATCTGTTTTCACGGGTACACCGGAGAGGGACTGAGCAACCATGTAGCCATCGCCGACTATTTTCTGAAGCGTGGCTATGCCATGCTGATGCCGGACGCCCGGGCCCATGGAGGGAGCGAGGGCGAGTACATCGGATTCGGCTGCCTGGACCGGAAGGACGCCTTAAGCTGGATTGACTGGGCCATTGGAGAATGCGGCCACAACGTGCGGATTCTGCTTCACGGAACCTCCATGGGAGGGGCCACGGTGCTGATGGCCAGCGGCCTTCGCCTGCCGGAGAATGTGAAGGGAATCGTGTCCGACTGTGGGTTTACGTCTCCCAAGGAGGTATTTACCCATGTGCTGCACCACATGTACCATCTTCCTGCCTTTCCGGCGATCCAGGGGGCAGATGTGCTCAACAGGCGCTTGGCGGGCTATGGTATGGACGAGTGCAACGCCAGCCGGGAGGTACGTAAGGCCACGGTGCCGATCCTGTTTATCCACGGTTCGGCGGACACCTTTGTGCCCTGCAGCATGTGTTATGAGATCTACGAGAACTGCAGTTCGCCCAAGGAACTGCTGATTGTGGAGGGGGCGGCCCATGCGGAGAGCTATTATAAAGAGATGGAAGCGTATGAAAACGCTTTGACAAAATTTGCAGATAAAGTTATGAGTTAGCCAATACTAACTACCGGGACACTACCCGTTCTGATGAAGGAGATAGATAATGAAAACAAGAAAAGGATACAGGACCTACCCGTTGACGGTGGCCCAGAAATTCCACAATTATTACGCCCAGTACTGCCCTGGGAAGGAGATTTTAAATATCGGATCCAGCTTGACCATCGAGTTCCAACTGGATCTGAATGAGCTTCGGAAGGCCATTTACAAGGCGTATGAGCGCAGCGAGTTCATGCGGGCGCGGCTGGTCTACGACAAGAAGGAACAGGAGTGGTACCAGTATATTGCGGACCGGGAGGAGCGGGAGATTCCCTTTGTGGATTTTTCCGGGAAGACCATGGAGGAGGCCGAGGCGGAGATGACCGCCTGGACGCGGGTTCCCTTCGATCAGGAGGATATGCCCATGAACAAGGTGGTGATCATCAAGACGCCGGACGGCTTTGAGGGCATGTACATTGCGGGGGACCACCGGTTTCTGGATGCCCAGTCTCTGATTGGCTTTCTCAAGGACGTGATCGAGCTTTACTGCAGCGCGAATTTTGAAAATATTCCTTATCCGGCGGAGCAGCGTTCTTACATTGAGCAGTTGGAAAAGGATCTGGCCTACGAGGCCGGCAGCAAGGCCCAGGCCAGGGACCGGGCGTATTTCCGCAGGCAGATCGAGGAATCGGAGCCTGTTTATAACGGCATTGAGGGACCGGCAAAATTGGAGGCGGCCAGAGAGGCGCTGGGCAATCCCGTTCTTCGGACAGCCCCCACAGGGTCCGACAGCTTTGCGGCGGCCATCGATATTTTCCATCTGGAGGAGGAGCCCACACAACGGCTGATGGGTTTTTGTGAGCAGCATCACGTTTCTCTCCAGTGCCTGCTGATTATGGGAATCCGCACCTATCTGCAGAAGCTGAACCAGTGCGACGATGTGTCCATGCAGGTGGCTTACGCCCGCAGGGCCACTCTTCTGGAGAAAAAATCCGGCGGCACCCGGATCCACTGCTTCCCCTTCCGGACGGTGATCCCGGAAAACCATACCTTTTTGGAGGGCGTGCTGGAAATCCGGGATAAGCAGAACGAGGTGTTCCGGTATGTGAATTTCAACCCGGCAGAGTATCTGGCCTACCGGAGGGAGCTTTACAACCCGCCCCGGGGAATGGGCTACGAAACCGTATCCCTCACCTACCAGCCCGCCACCCTGCGGGAGAAGGGGCTCACCGATCTGGGGGAGATCCGCTACAAGACGAAACGGTACGGCAACGGCTATTATTCCGACGGGATGTACCTGACGGTGATGCACCGGCCGGAGGACAACGGGCTGGATTTCAGTTTTGAGCACCAGACGAAGGCGTATAGCCGCCAGCAGTTGGAATACTTTTATTACTACATCTGTAAGATTATGTTTAAGGGAGTGGAGCGCCCCAATCTTACCATTGGCGATATCATCAAATTAGTATAAGGAGACGAGAGAATGTTTGAGGAACTGGTAGAAATCATTGTAAATTATGTGGAAGTCAGGAAAGAGGATATTAAGCCGGAGTCTCGTTTTATGGAGGACCTGGGATTTACGTCCTTTGATTTTATGAGCATGCTGGGAGAGGTTGAGGATACCCTGGATGTGGAGATTGACCAGGAGAAGGCTGCCAATATCCGTACCGTCCAGGAGGCAGCGGATTACCTGGCAGAGTTATCCCGGTAACTACCGGAACATGCAGTGTGCACCAAAGCAGGAGGGAGCAGATTATGAACGAATTGCGAAGCACCATATATGAGCTGCTGGAAAAGGCGGAGGAGGCTTACGGCCCCAGGGACGCCATCCGCTACAAGGTAAAGCGTGCCGGGGAGAATGGAAAGCGGGAGACGGCGGTGGAAGCCAGAACCTATACCCAGCTTAAAAATGACAGTGGGAATTTTGGGCAGGCATTGCTGGATCTGGGGCAGCAGGGAAAGCATATTGCCGTCCTGGGAGCCACCTCCTATTCCTGGATCACCGCCTATTTTGGCATTGTGGGTAGCGGCAGCGTGGCAGTGCCCTTAGACGCGAACCTTCCGGCGGAGGAGCTCTGTGAGCTTTTGGACCGGGCGGACGTTACGGCTCTTGTCTTCGATGAGACCAAGGCGGAGACGGCCCGCCGTGCCAGGGAGCAGTGCCCCAAGCTGGCTTACTGCATCGCCATGGAGGAGGGAAGCGATGTGCCTGGGGCCTTATTCTTTTGGAAGCTGGTGGAGGAGGCGGGCAGAAAAGCTGCTGCGTCGCAGGAAATCCTCCGTCCCCGCCCGGAGGATCTGGCAACGATTATGTTTACCTCCGGCACCACCGGAAAGAGCAAGGGCGTGATGCTCACCCACCAAAACCTTGCGGAGAATGCCACGGCCCTTGACATGGGCTATGAGCCGGGAACGGTGCTGATGAGCGTGCTGCCCATCCACCACGCCTACTGTCTTTCCATGGATATTCTGAAAGGCCTTTCCGTGGGGGCTGTGATCTGTATCAACGATTCTTTGCTCCGGGTGGCCAAAAACATCAAGCTGTTTGAGCCGGATATGATTCTGATGGTGCCCCTGATGGTGGAGACTCTTGCCAAAAAGCTGGAGGACGCTTCCCTGATCCCGGCGCCTATCTTAAAGGCCAAGGTATTTGGCAGACAGTTCCACACCATCTGCAGCGGCGGCGCCTATCTGAATCCGGCCTATATCGATTTGTTCAAGCGGTTTGGCATCACGATTTTACAGGGCTACGGCATGACAGAGTGCGCGCCGGTGATCAGCACAAATTGTAAGTCTGCCTCAAGGCCTGGTTCCATCGGCAGGCCCATGCCCAACTGCCAGGTGCAGATTGTGGAGGAGGAGATCTGGGTGAAGGGCTCCAGCGTGATGCAGGGTTATTATAAGATGCCAGAGGAGACGGCGGAAGCCTTAGAGGACGGATGGCTGAAAACAGGCGACTTAGGTTACATAGACCAGGACGGTTTCCTGTTTCTGACAGGACGTAAGAAAAACCTGATTATTACCAAAAACGGGGAGAACGTCTCGCCGGAGGAGATCGAGAACAAGCTTTCGAAGGAGCGTCTGGTGGCCGAGGTGCTGGTGCGGGATACGGACGGCGTCCTGGAGGCGGAGATCTTCCCGGATCTGGAGTATGCGGCAAAGAAGCGGATCAAGGATGTGCCGGCGGCCCTGCAGAAGCTCATCGACCAGTATAATGAGGGTGCGCCGCTGTATAAGCGGATCTACGGCCTGAAGGTACGGGAAGTGGAGTTTGAGAAAAATACCACCCGGAAGATTAAGCGGTTTTAGAACGTATAAGATGCTTTGCAAGAAAAAGTCAAGGGCTTTCCGAAGAACCCCTTGACTTTTTTCTTTCCCTTCTTTATACTGTAATGGTAAAACGCTTATACCAAAAGAAGGAGATGGTACAATGTTAGTCAATCTGAACAAAGTATTGAAGCCGGCCCGGCAGGGGGGCTATGCGGTGGGGCTTTTTAACGCGGTGAACCTGGAGCTGGCCCGGGGGATCCTGGCGGCGGCGGAGAAGAACCGTTCCCCGGTGATTATGGGGACTGCGGAGGTGTTGTTTCCCTATGGCCCTCTGGAGGAGGTATCCTATTACCTGATCCCCATGGCGAAGAAGGCCAGCGTCCCGGTGGTGGTGCACCTGGACCACGGGCTGAACCGGGAGACCTGCATCCAGGCGCTGCAGTTGGGATTTTCTTCCATTATGTACGACTGCTCCACCGACCCTTATGAGGTCAATGTGGAAAAGGTGCGGGAGATGGCGGAACTGGCCCATTCCTATGGAGCGACCATTGAAGGGGAGCTGGGGCATGTGGGGGACAACGAGGGCTCGGCAGAGGGAAATTTCCGCTTGACGGACCCTTCCGCCTTTTACACCGATCCTAAGCAGGCAAAGGATTTTGTGGAAAAGACAGGGGTAGACGCCCTGGCCATTGCCGTGGGCACGGCCCACGGCGCCTATAAGCTGCCGCCCAAGCTGGATTTTGAACGGATCCGCACCATTGCGAGGACGGTGGACGTTCCTCTGGTGCTGCACGGCGGCTCCGGCCTTACCGACCAGGATTTCCAGAAGGCCATTGCCGCGGGCATCAGCAAGGTGAATATTTTTACGGATATCAATATCGCGGCGGTGGAAGCGGAGTTCCGGGCCTTCCATTCCATGGACAAGGGGCTGATCGACCTGATCCCGGCGGCGGTGGAGGCCATCCGCCAGGAGGTGGCAAAGAAGCTGACGCTTTTTGGATCCGTGGGAAAAGCGCCCTGGCCGGGGGCGGATGTGGATGAGATCGTGAAGGCGGTTGTACAGAGGGTATTGGAGGAGAAAAATGGCAGATAAAATCATTGTGGCAGGCCATATCTGCCTGGATATTACGCCGGCCTTCCTGGAAAAATCCGGAAAGACCGTGGGGGAGATCTTAAAGCCCGGGCGGCTTTTGCCGATGGGAAGTGCCGACGTACATACCGGAGGAGCGGTGGCCAATACCGGCCTTGCGCTAAAATGCCTGGGGGCGGATGTGACCCTGATGGGCAAGATCGGCAACGACGCCTTTGGAAAAATGGTGCTCTCCCAGATTCAGGAATACGGGGCGGAAGACGGCATGATCTGTGCGGAGGACGTGGATACCTCCTACTCCGTAGTGATTGCGCCAAAGGGCATCGACCGGATTTTCCTGCATCACTCCGGCGCAAACGACCATTTTTACAAGAAGGATCTGGATTTTTCCCGGATCCGGCAGGGAAAGCTGTTTCATTTTGGCTACCCGCCGCTGATGCAGAGCATGTATGAGCGGGAGGGACAGGAGCTTCTGGAACTGTTTCGGGAGGTCAGATCCCTGGGCGTTTATACCTCCCTGGATCTGGCGGCGGTGGATGCGGACGCCCCGGCCGGCAAGGTGGACTGGGAGGGAATTTTGGAACGGGTGCTTCCCTATGTGGACTTTTTTGTGCCCAGTGTGGAGGAGCTGGCCTACATGATCGACCGGGAGCGGTTTCTTGCGTGGCAGCAGCGGGCAGACGGAGGGGATATCACGGATTTCCTGGATGCGGAAGAGGATATCCGGCCCTTAGCGGAGAAGCTTCTAGGGTTTGGCGCCAGGGTTGTGCTGATCAAATGCGGCGCGCCGGGGCTGTATCTGGCCACAGGAAGTAAGGAGAGACTAACTGATATGGCGGGGATTCTTGCCGGGGGCGCCGATGCCTGGGCGGATCTGCGCATGTTTGAAAAAAGCTACCAGCCGGATCAGGTATTATCGGGAACCGGGGCGGGGGACACCAGCATTGCGGCCTTTCTCTATGCGGTGGTCAAAGGCTGCTCCTGCCAGGAGTGCCTGCAGCTTTCGGCGGCCACCGGAGCCTGCTGCGTGGCGGCGTATGACGCGCTAAGCGGCTTAAAATCCTTTGAGGAGCTTCGGGAGCGGATCGCAAGGGGCTGGCCCAAGAGAGCTTAGAGGGAGGAACGTGTGAAGGGATATAACAATGACGACCTGCGCAGGAAAAACCGCGGTCTGCTGCTTCGGCTGATTGCCACGGCGGAGGCCAGCACCAGGATCAGCCTGGCGAAAAAAAGCGGCCTCACCAAGATGTCCGTCACCAACATTGTGGACGAATTTTTAAAGCAGGGGCTGGTGGAGGAAGGGGAAATGGAATATCAGGGCCAGAAGGGGCGCAACCCGGTAACCCTGAAGCTTTCCGGGGGCGGGCCGCGGATTGTGGGCCTCCTCATCAACCGGGAGTCCTGCGGGGCGGTGCTGTGCGATTTAAAGCTTGGAGTCTGCAAAAAGGAGATCCGGCCCTTGCATGCTGTTGCGGAGGAGGAATTCCTGTCCTGCCTCTATGAGCTGGTGGACCGGATGCTTGCAGGGGAAACGAAGGTTCTTGGCATTGGGGCGGCCTCCATCGGGCCGCTGGATGTGGAACGGGGGATCCTTCTGAATCCGCCCCGTTTTTATGGGATCAGAAATGTATCTTTGCGGGAGCTTTTCCAGGAACGGTACGGCCTTCCGGTGTTTCTGGATCATCAGTACAATAGCGCAGCCAGAGCAGAACATTTGTTCGGTATCGGAAGGGAGTACCATTCCTTTCTTTTTGTGGGGATCACAAATGGAATCGGCGCCGGGATCTATGTGGACGGCAGGCTCCTTGGAAGCGCCAACGGGCTGGGCAGCGAGCTGGGGCATATGAGCATCGATTACCGGGGAAATCCCTGTGAATGCGGGAATCTGGGCTGTGTGGAGACGTATGCCAGCGTCAATGTGATCTGTGAACAGGTGGGCCGCGCGCTGGGCCGGCCGGTGGATTTTCCGGAATGCTGCAGGAGGTACCGGGAGCCGGAGGTGGATGCTGTTTTTAAGGATGCCCTGGAAAAGCTTGCGGTATGTCTGGTGAATGTGGTGAATCTGGTGAATCCGGAGGTGGTATTCCTGGGACATGAGAGCGTCCATCTGCCGGATTGCTATCTGGAGCGGATGGAGAAGCGCATCAATGAGGGGAAGCTTTCTGACGGCTATCGGAGAATCCGGGTTCTTCGGGCCACCTTTGGGGAGGAGCAGCAGTTAGCCGGGGCCGCCTGCAATGTGCTGGACCAGATTTTTGAGGGAAAGCTTGGCCTGGAAGAAGCTTTGGATGCATGAGCTGTGAGGAATCATGCAAAATTTCAAGGGGCCGGCCTGTTCTGAAAGAACAACGCCGGTCCCTCGCTATACGAACGTCTTATTGTGCGGGAGGCAGCAGGATCACCAGCATCTGTGCAGTGGTAGATCCGATGTTGGTAACGCACTTGGGGGAATTGGAAGCGATATGTACGCTGTCGCCCTTTTCCAGAACGGTCTCCGTGCCGTCCTCGCCCTTGAACAGCATGGTGCCTTCTACGATGTAGTAGAT
>CATJBQ010000161.1 GCA_949738465.1 uncultured Lachnospiraceae bacterium | reverse complement strand
GTAAACCTTCGCGGCGGTAAGATCGCCCATGTGGGAACCGTTACCAGGGGAATGTTTAAGGTGGGCGACGTGGTACGCCTGTCGGTGGACGCCCATAAGCGGGGGTTGATTGGACGGAACCACAGCGCCACGCATTTGCTGCAGAAGGCTCTTCGGGAGGTGTTGGGTACGCATGTGGAGCAGCACGGCTCCGATGTGAATGCGGACAGGCTGCGGTTTGATTTTTCCCATTTTGCGGCCATGACAGCGGAGGAGATTTCCCGGGTGGAGGCCATCGTCAATGAGAAGATTGCGCTTGCGCTGCCGGTGGTGACGGAGGAGATGACCTTAGATGAAGCCAAGAAGACCGGGGCGATGGCTCTTTTTGGCGAGAAGTACGGTGAGACGGTCCGGGTAGTGCGGATGGGAGATTTTTCTGTGGAGCTTTGCGGCGGTACCCATGTTGCGAACACCAGTTCGATCAGCGCCTTTAAGATTCTGTCGGAGTCCGGGATTGCCGCCGGTGTGCGCCGGATTGAGGCGGTGACCAGCGAAGCGTTGTTTGCTTATTACGACAGGCTGGAGGAGATTGTCAATGAGGCCGCGGGATTGGTAAAGACTACCCCGACGGGCCTGGTGGACAAGGTCAGCCATCTTCTGGCGGATCTTAAGGCGGTGCAGAGTGAGAATGAGTCCTTAAAGAGCAAGGCGGCCAAGGACGCTTTGGGTGACGTTATGGACCAGGTGGCGGAAGTGAAGGGCGTGAAGCTTTTATCTGCCAGCGTGGAGAACGTGGACATGAACGCCCTCAGGGAGCTGGGCGATTCCCTGAAGGAGAAGCTTGGCGAGGGCGTTGTGGTCTTAGCCTCCGCGGTGGACGGGAAGGTGAGCCTGGTTGCCATGGCCACCGACGGCGCACAGGCTGCGGGAGCCCATGCGGGCAACCTGATCAAGGCCATTGCCGGTAAGGTAGGCGGCGGTGGCGGCGGACGTCCCAACATGGCCCAGGCCGGCGGGAAGAACCCGGCGGGGATTCCCGAGGCGGTGGCGGAGGCCAGGGCTGCGCTGGAAGTTCAGCTTGGGTAGAAGAGGACGGCGCGAAGGCCGTTGAGGAAGCTCTAGTCAAAAGGTATACGAGAAGGAGGAAAGCCCTCCAGGCCGGGATGTGTGCGGCCTGGAGGGCTTTTTTCCTGTCTGTTTCCGGAATCTAAAAATCATTGGACCGGACCGCTTCCATCTCAAAATGGCGGCGGTATTGCCTGGGGGCAATCCCAAATAATTTCCGGAATTGATTGGAATAATAATTGTAATCGTTAAAGCCCACCATGTAAGCGATCTGTGCGATGGGCAAATCGGTGGTGGTAAGCAGTGTGGAGGAGCATTTTAAGCGGTATTCCCGCAGGAAGCAGGCGGGCGAGACATGGATCTGCCGACTGAAAATGCTGCTGAAATATTCTCTGGAAATACCAAGGTGGGCGGCTATGGCGGACACCGAAATGTTTTCGTGATAGTGGAGCCGGATATAGTCCAGGGCGTCAATAATATAGTGGTTGAAAAAGAAATCGGAGCCGGGAGAGCTGTGGGAGTAACCGTTGGGGATCGTAACGTAATGGTGCAGTAAATCCAGGAACAGGGAAAATATTTTAAAATCCGTAAAGGAATCTGCATCCCTGCAGAGCCCGAACATGGATACATAGAGCTGCTTTAAGGCCGTTGGAGCTTTGGCCATATGGATGGGCGAACGCTTGGTGATGGCTGCCTTCAGCAAAATGTGCTCCATGCTTTTTTCGTTGATTCTGCCGTCAAAGGCAATCCAGTAATATTCCCAGGGATCCCGCTCGTCCGCCTGATAGTAGATCACTTCTCCCGGGAAGATACAGAAGGTACCGCCTGCGGACAGCAGGTAGCTGGCGCGGGAAGAATGGAAGATTCCCTTTCCGGAACAGATGTAAACGAGAAGATAATAATGCCGGACATGGGGAATGTTAAACTGGCCGGGCGGGCAGTTCTGGTATCCGCAGAACAGCAGGGACAGGTCTCCCAGCTTAATGTCGTTAAAATCGTATTGTATTTTTTTCGTTGTGGTTTCCATGCTTCCTCCTCGAATAGCGGGCCTGGTATCTTACAATATTACATGTTTTACCTTTATTAGTATATATACTTTTGGGAAAATATGCAATATAATAATGATACAAAATAGAAAATAGGAAAAGATATTCGTTTAATTGCTATATGTTATAATGGGAAAAGATATATTACTTATGAATAATCATGGATACTCATTCGTCGACGATGATATAAAACCAAAAAAATAACCGGAACAGAAAAATACAAATTATGGAAAAATTTAAGTTTCCATGGGAAAGCTCTGTCCGGAACCAACAAAAACAAGTAGGGAGGAAAGGTATATGCGAAGAAAAGCAGTTGTGTTTATGGTTACAATTGGAATGATGCTGGGCGTACTTGGGGGCTGCGGCGATGCCAGAAACGGGGATACCGGGTCAGGGCCTGGCCAGCCGGAGACGGGAGAGGAGAACGCCGGATCAGGAGAGGCGCAGGACACCGGTGGGAAATCAGAACTGACCCTGTGGCTGCCGCCCAATGGGGAAAACGAAGAAGAATTCTGGACGGAAAAGCTGGCTGATTTCGAGGCGGAAAACAACTGTGAGGTGCATTTAGAAATCATACCCTGGCAGAACTACGAGGAAAAATACCTCACAGGGGTGAATTCCAGTAACGGTCCCGACGTTGGCTATATGTATATGGAAATGTTTTATGACTACATCGAGATGGGAGCGCTCACAGATTTTGATTCCTATTTCACCCAGGAGGAAAAAGAGAACTATCTGTATTATGACATGGGACATTTGGTGGACGGGCAGTATGCGCTGCCCTTCGTCGTAGGAAACGCGCGGGTCATATATGGAAATATGGATATTTTGAATGAAGCGGGCGTTACAAAAATGCCGGAAACCACGGAAGAATTTCTGGAGGTCTGCAAAGCAGTCAAGGAATCCAATCCGGAGGTGTATCCATTTATTGACGTTTGGGGGGCTGCCAATTACGTTGTCTTAAACGGCGGTTTCTGGCCGTTTTTATGGGGAGCGGGAGGAGCGATTGTAGATGAGAATGGGAATATGACCCTTGATTCGGAAGCGGGCCTTGAGGCGGTGGAGTTTCTGCATACGCTGTATGAAGAAGGATATTTGCCGGAAACGGTTACCTCCTGCGACGATTCCCTGACACCCTTCAAAAACGGGGAAGCGGCTATGTTTATCTCGGGAACCGTGATACCGGCGGAGCTGGAAGGAATCCGCTGGGATTATTCGCCGGTTCTTCAGGGATCCAAGGCGGCGGAGACCTTCGTGGCCTGCGATTCCCTGGTGCTGTTTGAATCCTGCAAAAACAAGGAGCTGGCGGCGAAATTGATGAAATATATGACAAGCACCGACGTGATGACGGCCTGGCACAAGCAGGTGGTGCAGTTCCCGCCCATCAATAAGGATGAGGAGTATGTGGGTGATGAGCGGTTTGAAGTCATGTACAGGGAATATGCCGATCATTTTAAGGCGACGCCGGTATTTAAGGGAGCCGGGGCGATTTATGACATCCTGTATAAAAATCTGCAGTCTATGATGATGGGAGATTTGACGCCGAAGGAGGTTCTTGAGGAAACTACGGACTATTACAATACCAACATAAAGTAACAGAGGAAGGAACGAGATGAAGAGAAAACGGTTGGAAGCGGTGGAGGGGATTCTTTATGTGCTTCCCAGTCTGCTATTGATCCTGCTATTTAGCGTGATACCGATTTTTGCATCCACGTATTTTGGCTTCACAAAATATAATATTATGCGCCCGGCGGAATTTCTGGGACTGGAAAATTACAGAAGGCTGCTTAAGGACAGCTATGTGGCGGCAGCCTTCAAAAATACGGCGGTTTATGTATGCCTGACGGTACCAGTGCAGACGGGGATGGCGCTGGCGTTTGCGGCCTTTCTGGCAGAAAAGAGGGCGAAGCTTAAAATGGGCGGATTCCTGCGAAGCGTGATGTTTATTCCGGTGATTGCTTCGGGGGTAAGCGCTGCGGCTGTCTGGCGGGTGATCTTAAATGCGGATGGCGGAATGCTCAATGAACTTCTGAAAGTGTTCCACCTTCCAGCGGTCAATTGGCTGGGAAGCAGGTTTACGGCGCTCTTAAGCGTCTGCCTGGTGGCCGTCTGGAAGAATGTCGGATACTTTCTGGTGATTTACTACGCCGGAATCATGGGGATTTCCAGAGAAATCTATGAATCGGCCCGGGTGGACGGGGCTTCGGCCCTGCAGCGCTTTTGGCGGATTACCCTGCCGATGCTTCGACCGGTCACATATCTGGTGGTCACATTGGGAATCATCTGGTCCTTCCAGGTATTTGACATCTCCTATATGATGACCGGCGGCGGTCCGGGGAGATCAACGGTGACGCTGGTTATGGCCATTTATAATGCGGCGTTTAAGGAGGGCCGTATGGGATATGCCTGCGCGGTGGCAATGGTATTGTTTGTTGTTATCCTTGTGATCAACATGGTTGAGAATGTATTTTTTAAAGAAAAAGGGGAAAACGGAAAATGAAGAAGAGGAAAACCGTTGGAGGCTGGACGCCCCTGTCCGTTTTGGGGCTTTGCCTGGTCATCCTGTTTGCGGTGGTCTGCGCCGCGCCGTTTCTTTATATGTTCCTGATGTCTTTTACACAGTCGAAGACGCCGGCGCTTCGATTGGCAGATATTGATTTTACGGATTTTAGCAATTATATACAGGTTTTTACCAGAAACGGTTTCTTCCGGGCGACCCTCAATAGCTGTGTGGTTGTGATCGGTTCCTGCGTCCTGAACTGCGTAATATCCTCCATGGCGGCCTATGGGTTCGAAAAGAAGAATTTTCCGGGCAAGGAAGCGCTTTTTCAGATCTATCTGCTGACCTTGATGATTCCCGGCCAGGTAACGATGATTCCGGTATTTATCATGATGGATCAAATGCATCTGCTGAATACCTATACGTCGCTGATTATTACAATTGTGAACGCATTTGGGGTATTTCTGATCCGTCAGTTTATGAAGGGGGTGCCGGATGAGCTGCTGGAATCGGCGCAGATTGACGGATGTCCGGAGTACCGGATTTTTATTCAAATTGTAATCCCGTTGATTAAGCCGGTGCTGGTGTCGTTGGTGATCTTTACGTTCGTAAATTCCTGGAACAGTTTTTTGTGGCCGCTGATTGCGACGACCAGCTCCGAGATGTACACGCTTACGGTTTCCCTGTCCCTTTTGAAGCTGTTGGATGTCAGTAATTTCGGGCTGATTATGGCCGGCGCGTCCATTTCCTTCCTTGTTCCCTTTGTTCTGTATCTTTTTCTGCAGAGACAATTTGTGGAGGGGATTGCTTTGAGCGGGATTAAGGGATAGAATAGAACATATATTTGGAAAGGAGTGAGAAGGTATGTGTGTAACGATACGCCAGATTTCGTCTCTGGACAAAATTTTTAAAGAAAATCCCCGGAAGGCTTCCGAAATAGAACGGGCGGAAGTGTTAAAGGGCGAACGTTTTTCCTATCAGCTTGCGATTTATTCCAGGAAAGCAATGCTGGCATCGGTGGAGGTGGAATCGGAGCTTCCGGAAGCGGTGCGCCTTTACAGGGAGGGATTTGCCAACTGCGATATGCCGTCTTTTGCAGAAGGGAAGAAGGACTGTGTGGATGAAAATTATCTGACGTTCCGACCCTGCCTGATCCCGGATATTCTGCAGCCGGTTTCGGAAGGGGGGAAGCTCGTAAGGCTTAGGGAGGAGTCTTGTCTTTTATGGGTACGGGTCGATGTGCCCCGGGAAACGGAAAGCGGGGAGTATGAAATCAGAATCCGTCTTAAGGATGAGGAGGGGAACAGCTACAGTAAGACGATGGTTCTTACGGTGCTGCCCCTTGAACTGCCGGAGAGCGGCCTGATTTATACCCAGTGGATGTACTGTGACTGCATTGCGGCATGGCATGAGACAGATGTTTTTTCCGAGGATTACTGGAAGCTTGTGGAGGCCTATATACAAACGGCGGCAGATTGCGGGACCAATATGCTTTTGACGCCGGTGCATAATCCGCCCCTGGATACGGCGGTTGGGAAGGAACGGCCGGATGTGCAGCTTGTATCCATTGAGAAAACAGAGGGCCATTACCGCTTTGATTTTTCTCTGCTGGAGAGGTGGGTTTCTATCTGCAGAAAAAACGGAATCTCCCGTTTTGAAATCCCCCATCTCTGTACCCAGTGGGGAGCAAAGGCGGCGCCCAATATTTATGTTTGGGAAAATGGAGAAAGAAAACATATGTTCGGATGGCATACTGCTTCGGATTCGGAGGAATATGTGGGGTTTCTTCGGGAGTACCTGCCGGTTCTGACGGCAAAATTAAAGGAGCTTGGGGTATTTGAACACACCTGTTTCCATATTTCGGATGAACCGTTCTGGGAGCACCAGGAAACCTATGGAAAAATGGCGCGCCTGTTCCATAGCCTGGTGAGCGAAGGAAAGGTGATCGACGCTTTGTCCCATGTGGATTTTTATAAAAACGGGCTGGTTCCTGTTCCGGTGGCTGCCTCCAATCACATAGAGCCTTTTTTGGAGGAAGACATAGAGGAACGCTGGGTTTACTATTGCTGCGAACAGGGAAAAGACACCTCCAACCGTTTTCTGGCCATGAGCGCTCACCGCAACCGCATCATGGGAATACAAATGTACAAATTCCAGATCGCCGGCTTTTTGCACTGGGGCTTTAATTCCTATTTTGCACAGCATGGCAGATATCTGGTGAATCCGTACCTCACGACCTCGGCGGATGGCACCTTTCCTTCCGGGGATGCATTTTCTGTCTATCCCACCCCCAGGGGCGTGCTGCCTTCCATGCGTGCCTTTGTATTCTATGAGGCGCTGCAGGATGTTGCCCTTTGCCGGCTGCTGGAACAAAAAACGGACCATGCGCATGTGGCGGGCCTGATCGACGAGGTTGCCGGAAAGGACGTGCGGTTTGCTTCCATGCCGGAGGATGAAACGTATCTCTTCCGCCTGCGGGAAAGAATACTGGATGAATTAAAATGCTTTCTACAAGGAGGAAGCGACCAAAGGACAGGGCAAAAAGGAGGAGCGGTATGACACCGAGAGAGAATCTGCTGGCGGCGCTTTTGCGGGAGCAGCCGGAGCATGTACCCTTCTGCTTCGATTTATGCCCAAAGCTTGCGCAAAAGTTCCGTAAACGGACCGGAACGGAGAGCTACGAGGAATATTATGATTTTGATATGCGTACGTTTTCTTATCTGCCCACACAGCATAAGAACGATTATTCCGCCTATTTTGGCCGGCTAAAACCCGGCACGGTGATCAATGAATGGGGCGTGGGCCATGAGCCCGGAAGCGTTGCGCATTTTACAAGATTTCTGCATCCCATGGAGAATTTCCAGACGCCGGAGGAGGTATATGCCTTTCCCGTGCCGGATATTCTGGCGGATTATCGCTGGGAGGGAGTAAAGGAACGGGTGGAGGCCTGCCAGAGAGCGGGATATGCGGCAATGTTCCGCTCGGTCCAGATTTTTGAGCCGGCCTGGTACCTTCGGGGGCTTGATAATCTGCTTTGCGATATGATGACCGATGAGGAGATGGCGGAGGCGTGTCTGAAAAAAATGGCGGACTATCAGGTGCAGGTGGCCAGGAGGGCTGCGGCGTGCGGGTTTGACCTGATCCTTTTCGGGGATGATATCGGAACACAGAGGGAGCTTATGATGAGCCGGGAATTGTGGAGAAAATGGCTCAAGCCGGATATGGGCCGGGCCATTGCCGCGGCAAAGGAGGTAAAGCCGGATATTCTGGCGGTTTATCATTCGGACGGGGTGATTTACGATGTGATTGAGGATCTGATCGGGATCGGCGTGGATGTGCTGAATCCTGTACAGCCCGAATGTGTGGATCCTAAGAAGCTTAAGGAGCTGTATGGGGACAGGCTTTCCTTCTGGGGAACCATCGGAACCCAGACCACCATGCCCTTCGGAAGCCCGAAGGAGGTGCGGGACGTGGTGAAGGAAAGGATCGAAACGGTGGGAGCGGGCGGCGGTTTGTGCCTGGCGCCGACCCATTTGCTGGAGCCGGAGGTCCCCTATGAAAATATCGAAGCGTTAGTGGAAGCCGTACACAGGTATGGGAGGTATTAGGAGAACGGAGATTCTGCTGCCGGAGCGGGATGAATGCGGCTTTGGCAGCAGTTTTTATCTCCTGGGAATCCGCACCAGAACTGTAGTTCCCTCCCCCGGTCTGCTGTCAATTGTCAGGCTATAATTTATAACATCAGATATATTCAAAAATACCTTGAATCGCATCAGAAACATTCATCAGATCGGAAAAGGGCAATCGGTCAATTTTTTTATAACCGCGAATCGATAGGTCTAACAATGCAAGTTTTTCACAATGTATATATCCTTCCGTATGTTCTGTGGAGACCCATATATGCAGGGGACCTGGTTTTGAATGATGAATGATAGGGCATCCGATTATTTCACCGCTGGTATTGAAAAAGTCTTTACTGGCAACTAATACCGGATGCTTGATTTTCTCTATTTTTAATATATCTCCCTGATACAGGCGATCCACTACCACACCTCTCTTCCGGCAGGTCCGCCCCAATCATATTCGCCGTCAAGCATTAGCTTTCCGTCAAATTCCGCAGCCCGTTCTTCCAGCGTTTTATGACGAAACGGATTTAACAGTTCCTTTGGCAGCCGTATTCCCTGGCTGTTTCCCCATTCCTTTATTTGCGTCTGCATACAAAGCCTCCTTATTATCTGGTGTATACTTAGTATATCCTATCTGAGAGAAATGTTCAATCCATAATTTATGGATGCTTTTGGAAAAAAGAAAGTTTTTACCTCCTGGGAATCCGCACCAGAACTGTAGTTCCCTCCCCGGGTCTGCTGTCAATTGTCAGGCCATATTCCATCCCATAGTACACCTGGATCCGTTGCTGCACATTGTAGATCCCGTATCCGTGGGAAGCGCCCGGCTCCGGTGCGGCCAGCAGCTTCTGTGCGGCTTCGACGGACATACCAACTCCGTTGTCCGCCACACAGATACAGATGCAGTCCTTGTCCAAAAATGCATGCAGCTTCAGACATCCGCCGCTTTTTAAAGGGCGGATGCCGTGTTTTAAGGCATTTTCCACAATGGGCTGCAGCAGGTGCTTGATGATGGCACATTCTGCAATTGCTTCCTCCATATGGAACACATATTGGATATCCGTAAGCTGGTAGGCAAATTTTTCGATGGCCAGGTATTCCTTCACCATGTCGAATTCCTCCTTTAGCGGCAGGAACAGATTGCCATTGTTGAGGACGATCCGGTAATAGTGGCACAGGGAATCGATGGAGCTTATGACCGCCGGATTTTTCACCTGGTAGCGGATTGCGCTTAAGGAATTGTATAAAAGATGGGGATTAAAGCGTGCTTGCAAAAGCTCCAGCTCCATGCGCAGGGCTTCCGCCTCGTAGCGTTCTAACCTGGCACAGTATTCCTGGGTATTTTGTACCAGCCTGCGGACGCCCAGGGAGATCCGGCGGATATCATCCTGGCTGTCCTCCTCATTTCCAGGCGTAAGGAGGATGCGGTTCAGATCGTTGTTGATGTCATTTACCGTGTGCAGGATGCGTTTGGTGAGAAGGTGCGAGGTCAGGTAGCTGGCGCCGATAATGAAAACAGCGCTGAGTAAGGATATCAGTACAAAGGAAACAGTATAAGGGCGCGTCAGCCGGTTGACGTAAGAGGAGGGCAGAAGGAGAAGCGCCTGGCTGCCGGCGGCATTCTGGATGGGCGTGGTAACGGCATGATAACCGGGTAACTGGCCCGCTTTTCGGCAGCGCACAACGAGTTCCTCCGCTTCTTCAACCTTAAGGGAAGAATCCAGAAGGATCACGAAGGGGGCGCTTTCCTGGTCAAAATAAATGGCAGAGAGGCTTCCGGGGACCGGATCCAGAGGATGGAAGGCAAGGGTGTCGGAAAGCGGGAGCGTGAATTCCAGCAGGCAGTCGGAGCCGTTTAAATTGGTCATTCTGGTATAGAGGCATAAGCGTTTTTCCAGGGCGCCGGAGTTATTCATTTCCCGGGACAGCTCCCGCTCCATCCAGAGAAACTGGCCCTCGTGCAGGGACAGGATTTCCTGGCAGCAGGGGTCTGCGGCGGAAAATTCTTCCGTGAACTGCCGGAGCGGGTAGCAGTAATTCCCATAGGGCCGGGTGCAGAGATAGGGATACCAGCGTACCGTCAGATGGGGGCTGTCGGCTGTAATGGAAGCCTCTGTTTCATTGAGCACCGTGATAAAGTCCAATGCCTGGACAAGGGACAAACGGTTGACCTGGGCGATGGAGGAGCGGACGGAGGCGCTGTTTAAAACATAGTTCATTTTGGATTGCAGAGAGCCTACGGTGGCAGACAGCAGCAGCGCATTGGAATCGACCTCATTCTGATGGGCCAGGAGAACCGCCCGGGACCAGTCCGAGCGCGCATTCCGCAGGTATACGGCCTCCAGCAGGATACATGGAAGCAATGTAAATAACAGAATCGTCAGGGCAATCCGATGGCTGTAGGAGAGCTTTCTCAATTTTTTTCTCATTCGCGTCATTCCTTTTTTATGATTCGGGCGTCAAAAGGGGCTTTTCAAAACTGATATTGGCAAATGGCACAAAATGTATTCTGATTTGTGACTGTGGAGAATCTTAGAGCCTCTTAATGTCCTGTCCGAATTCCAGCAATTTGCCGGCATGGATGCCGGCGAAAGCCCGATTTGCGACAGGACGTCGCATAGAGGGCGGTTGCGTCCGCGAATTCTACCTATAACAGGACATTTAGAGGGTCTTGGATTCGGAACCGGAACAAAAGAGGAACACATTTTGTGCCATTTGCCGGATACAATTTAAAAAGCCCCTTTTGACGCCCGAATCTTTTATGAAAAAACGACATTTTTCCTCCGATACTCCGAAGGCGAGATGCCGGTGCTGCGCTTGAAAGCCAGATAGAAGCTTGTTTTTCCGCTGTAGCCCACCAGCTCTGCAATGCGGGTGACATGTTCCTCCGTATCGCGCAGGAGCTCTTTGGCACGCTGGATCCGGTATTGTGTAATATAAGCGAAAATGGTGATGCCGCATTCGTTGTGGAAACAGAGATTGGCATAGCTGGGAGACAGGTATACGCTCTGGGCCACATCGCTGGTGGTGATCTGCTCCATGTAATTCTTTTTTACAAAGGCGCGCATGGCGGCCACATTTTTGCTGTAGGTACCGGAAACGGCGGGGCCGGACGTAAGATCCGCCGATGGATCGGATTCCGCATGCGTATCCCGGTAGGAGGCCAGGGGAACGGTGGTACCGGCAATGGACGAAAGCGCCGCCTTTGCCTGGGTGTAGAGGGACGGCAGCTCTGAAAAACAGGTGGAGGGATTGCTGTAGCCTATGGTGATGGACAGTCCCAGGCCGGCTTCCACATCGATGCACAACTGGGAGAGCAGATTGGAGACGGATATCGTCTCATGGGAAGCAAGCAGAAGGAATACACCGTGGCTGGCCCTGGAATCCATGGAGAGGATCCGTGCCCCGGAGGCGGATGTTTCCAGAATGGATTCCAGATAACTGCAGGGGGTAGGCGGATTCAGGTGATAACATACCACATAAAACCGGCTAAAGCCTCCAGGGGGGAAGCCGAGACGTACAAATTCTTCCCGGATCTGCTGTTCCGGGTCCGCGTGGAAAAGAAGCCTGGAAGCATAGTGGGATAAGGCGCTCCTGCGGTAAAAATCCTGCTGCGACCAGAGCTTCATCTGCTCGAAGCGCTGGCATTGCTCCTGCTGCAGAAGGCCAAGCACATGGTTCATGACCTCGCCTAATTGTTCCTGGCGGATTGGTTTGACGAGATAATCCAGAATCTGAAGGTTCAGGGCGCGCTTCGCATATTCAAACTCGGAATGCTCCGAGATAAAAATGATCTTAAGGTCCGGATTGAGACGGTGCAGGCTGGCGGATAATTCCATTCCGTCCATGATGGGCATGGAGATATCCGTGATCACCAGATCCGGCATGGCTTCCCTGGCCGCGTTAAGTAGCGTCTTACCATCCCGGTAAGCGCCTGTCAGTTCAAAATCAAAATCTTCCCAGTCCGTGTCCTGGCACAATTCCTGAAGGATATATGGATTGTCATCGGCAATCATCAGTTGAAACATCACGCATTCCTCCTTGTAAAATCATTATAAAAAATATTTTGCAGGATAGCAATTAAAAATATTACTTTTTCGGGTATAAAAATGACTGTGTTGTTATATTTGCTGATGCTGCGCGGGAAATGATAGCATTGTTCATCAAAATATTGATAAAAAAGAGAGGATTAAATAAGTACTTTATTTATCATAACTAAATAATTATGGATATTGAGAGAAATCTGGGCAAATGTTATAATGCACTTGTTTCCAACGATGAATGCGGGGAGGAAACAGGAGGAGGAATCATACAATGCGGGAATATCTGGTAAGCGAGACGGCCAAGGAAGCCTATGGTACCTTGGAGGAGGCCTTGGAGGCGGTCCGCATGGAAGAAGGGAAGCTTCCGGAGGGGGAGAAGATCCGTATCCTGGTGGACGGGACACTGCACTTTTGTAAGCCCCTTAAGATCCGGTGGGAGGATAGCATCTCCCACCATCATCCGGTCCTGGTGGAGGGAATCCACGATGCCTGTATATCCGGGGGAAAGATCCTGGAGGGATTTTCCGTCTGGAGAGACAATATCTGGCGCGTCCATGTGCCGGAGGCGGAGTATACCAGGCATCTGTACATCGACGGGAAGGCCGCAAAACGGACGGCGACGTCCTATCGAAGCGTCAGCCGCTGGGAAAAGCTGTCCGGGGAGGATTACTGTTTCAGCAATCTCCCGGGAGAAGAACGGGAGGAAGGGGATTACAGCGGAATCGCCACCACTCACACGGAAATTGCGCTTTGGCGGAATATCCGGGACGTGGAGATGGTTTTTGAGGTGGGCTGGGTGCACCGTATCGTTCCCATCGAAGGGACTTGCGGCCTGCCGGATGGCAGACTGTATCTCAAGCCGGTGGAGGCGGCATTTACTGCGGCCCAGAATCTTCCAGGGGTGCAGATCGGAGGCTGCCCCAACTGCCTGGAAAATGTGTTCGAGCTGCTGGGAAACCCCCTGGAGTGGTATTTCGACCGGGAGGAAAAGATGCTTTATGTGGGGTTTGCAGAAGGGGATTCCCCCGGAAACCATACCATTGTATTTCCCATGACGGAGCAGTTGCTCGAAGTCAGCGGAAGGCCGGAGGAGAAGCCGGCGCATATCTGCTTTCGCAACCTTACGTTTTCGGATACCACCTGGCTGCGCCCGGCCCGGTTCGGCCATCCGGAAATCCAGGCAAACCAGCTTGGATATGAGGAGATACCCAGGGAGCTGGTACGAGAAAAGCCTTATGAGAACGACTACCGGAAGGTGATCGGGGCGGTGCGGGTGCTTTCTGCCAGGGACGTGAGCTTTGAGGACTGCACCTTCACGGCGCTGGGGACAGGCGCTTTACAGTATGAGTATGGCGCCGAGGACTGCAGGATCATTGGAAACCATTTTTACGAGATTGGCGGAAGCGCCATTGTGATGGGGGATTTTTACGGGGAACGCGCCCATCATCCCGCGGACCGTGGGGAGATCGTCCGCGCCATCCGGGTGGCCAACAACCGGATCCACCATACTGGCAGGGATTTTAAGGGCAGCGTGGCGGTGATCGCCGGATACGTCCAGGATGTGGAGGTGTCCCATAACCTGATTTACGAGGTGCCCTATACGGCCATCAGCTTTGGATGGGGCTGGGGAAGCGAGGATGTATCGGTGGGGCCTTACCGTCCCACGCCCTGGAAGGAGCCTTCCGTTTCGATGCGCAATAAGATTATGTATAACCATATCCATCACTGTATGCAGGTTTTGTGTGACGGAGGAGCCATCTATACCCTGGGCTGTATGACCGGAACGGTCATTGCGGGAAATTATATCCATGAGAGCGCGGGCTATGCGGGGGAGGGCTATGGGGGAGTCAATATCATGGGATGGAATGTGGAAAAAGTTCATGACCCTGCGGCGGATCCGTATTTTGCGCTCCACGGGGTACCCGGCGGAATTTATCTGGACGAAGGGAGCGCCGGCATTGAAGTGTGCGGGAATGTCCTGCATGACGTTGCGGTACCCTTACATTACCATAACCAGATAGACGAGGGATACAAAAGAGTCATCTTTCGTGAGAATACGGTAAACAAGCGCCCGGGACAGGAGGGGTTCCCCCATACCGCGGCAGCATGCGCAGGCTTAGAGCCGGATTACCGCTGAAAAATATGACAGGAGAGGAGAGAAAAAGTGGGGAAAGTAAGAAAGGAAAACGGGAAAGACAGCGCCGCTTTCCGGCGGGCGGTGTGGAGAAAATTGAAAAGGGACCGGTATCTGTATCTGATGTTGCTGCCGGCGGCCCTGGTGACGATCGTATTTGCCTACATTCCCATGGGGGGACTGATTATGGCATTCCAGGACTTTGATATTTTTAAGGGCTTTTTGCACAGCCCGTGGGTGGGGCTTAAGAATTTCAGCAATATCTTCACCCAGGCAAAATTTTTGAAATCGGTGTGGAATACGCTGATGTGCGGCGTACTGTGCCTGTTGATCTGCTTTCCGGCGCCGATTATCCTGGCGCTTCTGATCAACGAGCTGAAGGACGGGATCTTTAAAAAATTTTCCCAGACCATAAGCTACCTGCCGCACTTCCTTTCCATGATTTCCGTGGTGGGACTGGTGTACATGCTGTTTGGGCGGGACGGCTTTGTGAATGACGTTTATCTGGCGCTGGGAGGCGCGGAGCGGGTGACCTTCCTGGCCCGGCAGGAGCTTTTTATCTGGTTTGTGATCGGCGTTGTGTTCTGGAAGGAGACCGGATGGGGAACCGTGATCCATCTGGCGAACCTGTCCTCCATCAGCCCGGAGCTGTATGAGGCGGCCAGCATCGACGGGGCCACGCGCCTGCAGAAAATGCGGTTTATCACGCTGCCCCATATGAAGCCCACGGTGATCATTCTGCTGATCTTCCAGATGGGCACGATCTTTAACAGTAACTTTGAATTGATTTATGGCCTGCAGAACCCTTATGTGGACTTTGAAGTGATTTCCACCATCGTGTATCAGACGGGAATCAAAGGAGGGAATTATTCTATGTCCACGGCATTGGGATTTGCCCAGGGCCTGGTGGCGCTGGTTCTGGTGCTGGGGTCCAACGGACTGGCCAAAAAGATGACCGGGAACGGTATTTTATAGGGGAGAGGGGGATTTGGGGTGACAAAGCACGATTCTGTATCCAGGCGGATCTTTTATGTCTGCAATGTAATTTTTTTCCTGTTATTGATTGCGGTGGTGTTATTTCCCTACCTGAATATCCTGGCGAAAGCCTTGAATGACGGGAAAGACACGGCCATGGGAGGGATTACCATTTTTCCGCGGAGACCAACCTTTGAAAATTTCACCACGGTGCTGGGGGACAAAAGCTTTGGCCGGGCCTTTCTGACCTCCGCCTGCATTGTGGTGGCGGGAACGCTTCTGAATCTGCTGGTACAGTTCATGGCGGCCTATGTTTTCATGAATAAGCAGTTTATCGGCCATAAGGTTCTTCTGTACCTGTTTATGGTTCCCATGTATTTTGGCGGAGGGCTGATCCCGCAGTACATTCTGTATTCGAAGCTGGGATTGCTCAATAACTATCTGGTTTATGTGCTGCCGGGGTGCTTCAGCGTCTACAATATGATTATTATCCGCTCCTATCTCAATTCCATTCCGGCCAGCCTGGCGGAATCGGCCCGGGTAGATGGGGCGAACGACCTAAGGATCGCATTTCGGATCATTCTGCCCCTGGCAAAGCCGGTGCTTGCCACCGTGGCCCTTTGGGTGGCTGTGGCGCTGTGGAACGACTGGCTTACCACCTTGTATTTTGTGACGAAAAAGGAAATGTTTACCCTGCAGTATGTGTTGATGCAGGTGCTGAAGGAGGCGGAAAAGATCCAGGCGATTATCAAGGAGGCGGCCATGCGGGGAGAGGTGGTAAATATCAAGAGCAATATCACCACGGAGTCCGTAAAAAGCGCCCAGTTGATCGTGACCACCGTGCCGATCATCATAATGTATCCCTTTTTGCAAAAGTATTTTATACAAGGGATTACGCTGGGAGCCGTCAAGGATTAAGTATAATCGGGCGCTGCTGAGCCCTGTTATAGAACAACATGTTTTTAAAAATTATTTTAAATCGTAGGAGGAGAAAGGTATGAGAAAAAAACAATGGAAACAAATGCTTGCGCTGTTGCTTGCGGCTGCGTGCCTGACCACGGCGGCCTGTGGAACGGAAGGGGACAAGGGCCAGGAGGCCCCCAAAGGGGAGCTTTCCAAGGAAACAGGAGAACCGGAGGGCGGAACCAATGAGGGAGGCGCCAACTACTGGGAGCTGCTGGATCAGGTCTCGGACACCTCAGAGCTGCCGGACTGGACGGGGGACACATTGGAAGTAACGGTATGGTACGCAGGAGGAACGGACGGAATTCTGGGCGGGATTTCCGATACCAATGTGACCTTCAAGGAACTGGAACGTGTGACAGGAGTGAGATTCAATGTGGACGATTCCTTCACCAATGGCGGGGATAACATTGATGCGGTGCTGCCGCGGCTGATCGCCGGGAAAAATTTCCCCACAATGATTTACGGGTGGGATATTCCCAAGCAGTTCCGGGAGCTTTATGACAACGGATATCTGGCGGATCTGACAAAATATTATGAGAACGGCGACCTGGACCAGATGCTGTACTGGATGCCGCTGGATGCGTTTGAAAGCTCCGTTTACCGGAATGCCAAAACGGAGGAGGGAAATTATTATCTGCTGCCGGCGCCCAGCAACCTTGTGGAATTCTATGATTCTGCCGGTTATAGCCCCCAGGAATATGATTCCCAGTATTATAATCTTTATGGAGCAATCCCCCTGTCTCCCAGCGGTATTCATCCGATCTTCGCCGTCTATGTGCGCGATGATATCCTGAAGGCATTGTATCCGGATGCGCTGACCAAGGCAGACATTGATGATATTTTTATGGAACATGGTTCCTTTACCCAGGAGCAGATCTATGATGTCCCCTTAACATCCCAGGAGGATTTCATGAATATGCTGCGTGATATGAAGGAGCTTCTGAAAAGCGGAGAATTTACCGGGTTAAACGGCAGAGAGGTGGAGGTGACCTATGGACCCCACACCGGAACCGACAACTGGAACTGGATCTATTATCTTCCAAAAGTAGCAGCCGGATTTGCCAATGAAACAGATCCTTTCGTTAATATTGACCGGAACGCGGCGGATGAGGATCATGTATTGCTCCGCTCCATTGATATGGAGCAGTATAAGGACTGGATGAAGTCGTTAAATACCCTGGTGAATGAGGATGTCATTTCCCAGAATTCCCTGGTGGATAATGCGGCAACCTTTGATGAAAAATATTTAAACGGCCAGTATGCGGTGGTATATGGCGGGAATGGCACGGTAGCGTCCGAGATCGGGAAAGAAGAAGGGCTCTGGTCCTACCGCCCCCTGTGGGTGGATGTGCCCGTGGATGAGAGCTTTGGCGGGCTTGCCGCCGGGGCCGGCAGCGAAAGCTTTGGCATCTTCCGGGATTCTTTAAGCGACCAGCAGTTGGACCAGTTGATCCATGCCATCAATTATCTGTATTCCAAGGTCGGGACAAATAATTTTATCTGGGGGCCGGAAACGGCAGGATTATTTACGGAAAACGCGGACGGCAGCCGTACGTATACCAATAAAGAGGTAGAGGCCTGCGCGGTATATGGGGAGAGCAACAACTCCATGATGGAATTTGGCCTGTATTCCAAGAGCGTGGCGGAGCAGCCCTTTACGACGTTCCCCATCTGCAGCGCCGCGTTAAAGCTTTTGTCGCCGGGGTACCTGATGGCAGCGGACAGTGAGCGGACGCCGGAGGGCGCGTACAATTTCTTTAATCCTGGTACGCTCCCGGGAAAAACCTTCAATGAAAATGTGGTCCGTGTCGCCACCGACTGCCATGTGTACAGCTTTGGCGCCACCTTGGAAAGCCTCCAGCAGTTCTGGGGAGCCCGCGCAGGCTTTGAAAACCAGATGAAAAAGGTGATGGCGGCCACGCCGGAGAACTTCGAGAAGGAATATGCCAACCTGATCCAGTACGCGGATGACAATATGCTGACGGAGGAGACGGTACGGGAATTTAACGATCTGTTTGTGGAAGAGAACCGTGCGCAATTAAAGGAGGCTGGGATCCTGAAATGAAAAATCAGTTAAAGGCAGTGCGTGTGACGCTGCGGGATTCTATTTTTAAAAACCGTATGGATGTAAACCGCAGGTTTATGATGGATTTTGAGCCCAGGCGTTTACTGGCAAATTATTTTTATGAGGCAGGATTGAATTCCAATATCCATTATGATACGATGCCACAGCATTATGGCGGATGGGAGGAACCGGACCAGCAGGTCCGGGGATCCTATGCCGGCCATTATATGTCGGCCTGCGCCATGTTGTATCATTTTGAGGGCGATGAGGAAATGAAACGGCGCGGGGACGCTATGGTAGATTGTCTGGAAGAATGCCAGAAGGAGGGAGAGGATCATTGGGTGGGATCCATTCCGCCCGTATACCTGGAACGGATCGCCAGAAATAAGTGGGTCTGGGCGCCCCATTACATGATCCATAAAACCTTTATGGGGCTGATCGACATGTACCGTTTCGCCGGCAATAAAAAGGCCCTGGAGATTGCCGACCGCTGGGCGGACTGGTTTGTAAACTGGACGGACAAATTTGACGAGGAGCAGTTGGCCAGGCTGATGGACTGGGAATCGGGCGGCCTGATGGAGTGCTGGGCAGATCTGTATGATATGACCGGGAAGGAAAAATACAGAAAGCTGATCGGAAGATATTACCGCAGGAATCTGTTTGATCCCCTGATCCGGGGGGAAGACGCCCTGACCTTGAAGCACGCCAATACCTCCATCCCGGAAGCCCATGGCTGTGCCCGGGCCTACGAGGTGACCGGAGAAGAAAAATACAAAAAGGCGGTGGAGATGTTCTGGCATTTTGCGGTGGAGGCCAGGGATTCGTATGCTTCCGGGGGACAGAATAACCGGGAGCTCTGGGTGAAGGATCTGACCGAAAACCTCACCGATTCCACCCAGGAATTCTGCACCGTGTATAATATGATCCGTCTTGCGGACGATCTGCTGCGCTGGACCGGAGAGAAAAAATACGGGGATTATATGGAAAAATGCTATTACAACGGCGTACTGGCCCAGCAGAACAAAAGAACGGGGGAAGCCTGTTATTTCCTGCCCATGAGTGCCGGCGCAAAGAAGAAATGGCTGGAGAAATACCATACCTTTTACTGCTGCTGCGGCACCATGCTGCAGGCACAGTCCTCCTATGGAGATAAGCTTCTCTATCGGGACGACGAGGCCTTTTATATCTCCCAGTATATCCCGTTTTCGGCCAGCACAGAGCAGGCGGACATTTCCATGGAATTCGG
>CATJBQ010000160.1 GCA_949738465.1 uncultured Lachnospiraceae bacterium | reverse complement strand
TGGGCAATGATGTACATCACCGCAAAGCCGTTGGAGATAATGGAGTTTAACTCCCGCTCCAGCCGCTCCACCACGATCTCCGGAAGCTCCTCCCCATAGATCTCATGGGCTTTGTTGTAGCAGATGCTGCGAAGGGTACGGTCGGAGTCCTCGATCACCGGCGGGCACTTATCCGGCCGCACCGGTTCGATTCGCTCGCACATGGCGGCGATCCGGTTGGTGTTGGTGATCACCACCTCCTCTGCCTTCTCGCTGCCCAGGTAGGCAAACTCCGCCAGCATCTCCTCGGTAGTCCGAAGGTAGAGGGGCGCCTGGTCGTCGGCGTCCTTAAAGCCCTTGCCCGCCATGATGATCCGCCGGTAGACCTCATCCTCCGGGTCTAAGAAATGGACGTCGCAGGTGGCCACCACCGGCTTGTGGAACTCCTCTCCTAAGGCTACGATCCGGCGGTTGATATCCCTAAGCTCCTCCATATCTGCCACCACCGCCTTATCCCCCCGCAGCATGAAGGCGTTGTTCCCCAGGGGCTGGATCTCCAGGTAATCGTAAAACCGCACCAGCCGGGCGATCTCCTCCTGGGAGCTTCCCCTTTGGATCGCCTGGTGCAGCTCTCCCGCCTCGCAGGCGGAGCCAATCAGGAGCCCCTCCCGGTATTTGATAAAATCGCTTTTGGGGATCCGGGGCTGCCGGTGGAAATAGTCCAGATGGGCATAGGACACCAGCCGGTACAGATTCACCCGTCCGATATCGTTGGTGGCTAAAATAATGGCATGGTGGCTGGGCAGCTTCTTGATGTTCTCCCGGGAGGTTTTCCCTAAGTCATTGACCGCATCCAGCCCCTCAATCCCCCGCTCCTTCAGCATTGTGATAAATTTCACAAAGATCTCCGCCGTGCAGGCGGCATCGTCCACCGCCCGGTGGTGGTTGTCCAGGGACACGTTCAGCGCCTTTGCCACCGTATCCAGCTTGAAACGGTTTAAGGCCGGAAGCAGCACCCGGGCTAAGGCCACCGTATCGATCACCGTGGCATCCCAGCTTATATGCTGCCGCTCACAGTTTTTATTGATAAAGCTCATGTCGAAGCCCGCATTGTGGGCCACCATGATGGCCCCCTCACAGAAACTTCGAAATTGCGGCAGAATTTCTTCGATCTTCGGGGCGCCCATCACCATATCGTCCCGGATACTAGTGAGCTGCTCGATCTCAAAGGGAATGGGGACCTCGGGATTCACAAAGGTGGAAAACCGTTCCGTGATCTTTCCCTGCTCCACCTTCACGGCGCCGATCTCAATGATCCGGTTGTTCACCGGGCTGAAGCCTGTGGTCTCAAGGTCGAATACCACATAGGTGTCGTCCAGGTCCTGATTCTTCGAGTTCTCCACAATGTCCTTTAAATCGTCCACCAGGTAAGCCTCCACCCCGTAGATCACCTTAAACTCCGATCCCTTGGGCAGGGCATGGTTGGCGTCGGGAAATGCCTGCACGTCTCCATGGTCGGTCACCGCCAGCGCCGGCATTCCCCAGGAAATGGCCCGGCCTATGATATCCTTCACCTCGGATACGCCGTCCATATCGCTCATCTTGGTGTGGCAATGGAGCTCCACCCGTTTGACAGGGCTGTTGTCCACCCGCCCGGTGGTAAAATTGGCAATTTTTTTGATCCCGTTGACGGAACCGATGGTCAGCTCCCCATCGAACCGGTCAATGGTGGTAACGCCCTTGATTTTCAGAAAGGCCCCCTTCTTCACCGTGTCCGTAATTTCCTTTACAAATTCATTTTTGGAAAACATCTTCACCATGATGGTGTCGGTAAAATCCGTGATGGCAAACATGATGATGGTCTTCTCGTTGCGGATCTCCCGGGTTTCCACCGACAGGATCTTCCCCTTCACCACCACCTCGCCCATCTCTCCGGCGATCTGCTCGATGGGGATGGGCTCCTCCTCAAAATCATGGCCAAAGACCACATCCGGGTTATCGGAGCGTTTGATAAATCCCCCCCGGCGTGGAAACTCTCTCCTGCCTGCGCCCTTCCAAGAGTTTTCGGCGGATTTTTTCCCCACATTCGTTTTTGAAGCGGAAAATTCCTGCTTTTTCTCTGTTTTTTTAGCTGAGGCCGCCGGACTCTCTCCCTCCTGTTCCGGGAAAGCATTTTCCCTGGCCGCATCTTCTGTCCCTTCCCCGTCGGAAGCCAGGGCGGCTTTTGCCACAATGGCCTGGATCTCGTTGGCCATTCTAAGATCGCTGTTACGCTTGTGACGGCTTTCCCCGGGGCTTTGATAGGAAACCTCCACGGCCATATCCAGCCCGCAGCGCTCACAGACCACCTTTTCTAAGAATTCCACCAGCTCCTCGCTGCGCTGGGCCGCAATCACCGTATCCTCCAGCACCAGCTTTAAGCAGTTCTCCTGGGGAAATTCCATCCTGGCACAGCGCAGCACATTGTAATCCAGAAGGCTGTAATCCTTCATCTCCGTCAGGACAGAGTCCCGGTAAATGTCCAGAAGCTTCCTCGGGGTATACTGACCGGAAAGGGTATATTTTTCAATGATCTTCACCGTCAGCGGATGGACGGCAAAAAGCTGCTCCTTGATGGCCCGCTCCAACTGGTAGATCTCCGCCTTGGGAATCAATCGTGCGCTTGTCAGATAGATCCGCAGAAAATCCCTGGCCCGGTTGGTGGAAACCTTGGTGATCACCACCTCGCACAGCCGGTTCTTTAACTCCGGCGGCAGCTCCAGCGTGGAAAAAACCTCAAAAAACAGCTTATTCATCTTATTCACTCCAATGCTCTAATTCGTAGCGTAAGGCCGAAAGCAGTTCCCCTTCCGGAACCTTCTTATATACCTGTCCGCGCTTGATCAGCAGGCCCTCGCCTTTGCCGCCTGCAATGCCGATATCAGCTTCCTTCGCTTCCCCCGGCCCGTTGACCACGCAGCCCATAACAGCCACCTTAAGATCCAGCGGGAACTCTGTCACCATGGTCTCCACCTGGTTGGCAAGGCCAATGAGATCGATGCTGGTCCTCCCGCAGGTGGGGCAGGACACCACCTCAATACCGCAGGTTCGAAGCCCCAGAGTCCGCAAAATCAATTTGGCGGACTTGATCTCCTCGACGGGATCCCCGGTAAGGGAAACCCGGATGGTATCGCCGATTCCCTGGTGAAGGATCAGCCCCAGACCGATGGCGGACTTGATATTGCCGCTGATTAACGTTCCCGCCTCCGTAATCCCCACATGGAGGGGATAGTCTGTCTCAGCGGCGATCAATTCATGGGCCTTGACACACATCAGCACATCGGAAGCTTTGATGCTGATCACCAGATTGTCATAGCCCAGCTCCTCGATCTGCCTCACCTGGGCCAGGGCGCTTTCCACCAGGCCCTGGGCGGTGACGCCATGATATTTTTCCACCAGCTCCTTTTCCAGGGAACCGGAGTTGACCCCCACACGGATGGGAATCCGGCGCTCTCTCGCTGCGTCCACCACCGCCTTCACCCGCTCCCTGGCTCCGATATTGCCGGGGTTGATGCGGATCTTGTCCGCGCCGTGCTCTATGGCCGCAATGGCCAGCCGGTAATCAAAATGGATGTCCGCCACCAGGGGAATGTCAATCTGCTTCTTGATCCCGGTAAGGGCCTCGGCCGCCGCAAGATCCGGTACCGCACAGCGGATAATCTCACAGCCGGCCTTTGTAAGCTCCCGGATCTGGGCCACGGTGGCCGCCACATCCTGGGTCCTGGTATTGGTCATCGACTGGATCAGAACCGGCCGTCTCCCGCCGATGATACGGTCCCCGATCCGGACCTCCCGCGTTATTTTCCGTTCCATGTTCCTTCCCATTCCTTCCCGCTCCATACAGGAGCGCTCATCACAAAATATTGCGGATATCGTTAAACAGCACAAATACCATCAGCACCATCAACAGCATCAGCCCCACAAAGTGGACCATGCCCTCCTTCTCCGGGTCGATCTTCTTGCGGCGGATCACCTCCACCAGCAGGAATACCAGCCGCCCCCCATCCAGGGCCGGAATCGGCAGCAGGTTCATCACCCCCAGGTTGGCCGACAGCAGGATGGCCATATTCAGCATATTGACAAACACGTAGAACACCCCGTCCTCCCGGCTTGCGTCATAGGTATCCCCGATGGTCTTGACAATCCCCACCGGCCCGGAAAGTTCCTTCATGCTGACGCCGCCCGTCACCAGCAGCCGCAAGCTGTCTATGGTGGTAGAGATCCAATACTTCACCGTATAAGCGCCATATTGGACCGCCTCTACAAAATTTGCCTTCTTCTGCACACCGCTTCCGTAAAATCCGATCAGATACCGTCCCTGCTCCTCATCGAATCTGGGCTGGATGGTAGTCTCATGACGCTCTCCGTCCCGTTCATAGACAATGTCCAGCTCCTTCCCCGGATGAAAAATGCTGTACATGGTGACTTCCCGGTAAAAATGCATCTTTTTCCCGTTCATGGATAAAATGGTATCCCCGGCCTGCATCCCGGCCTCCTGGGCCGGATAATCCTCGATCACATCATAAACCTGGGGCTTATCATAGCCGATGCACAGCACCAGAATCACCGAAAAGACAAAGGCCATAATAAAATTGAAAATCGGACCGGCCACAACCACAGAGATCCGCGCCCACACCGATTTGTTGTTAAAGGCCTTCTCGTCCGTGCTGTCGCCGTCCTCTCCCTCCATCATGCAGGCCCCGCCAAAGGGCAGAAGCTTTATGGAATACTTCGTCTCCCCCCGGGTAAATCCCGCCAGGGTAGGCCCTAAGCCCAGGGAAAATTCATTGACCCGGATGCCGTTCTTCTTGGCCAGCAGGAAATGCCCCAGCTCGTGGAACAGCACCAGAATACTGAAAATGAAAATCGCGATTATAAATTTCAAGTTACCACCTGCTCTCTATCCATTGATAAGTCTCCTGTTCCGTCAAAAGGATCTCCTCCAGACCGGGATCCTTCCGGAAAACAGCCTGCTCCATGGCCCCCTGGATGATCCCGGCAATCTCCGGAAAATGAATCCGCCGCTCCAGAAAAAGAGCCACTGCCCGCTCATTGGCCGCATTGTACACCGTGGGCAGATTGCCCCCGGCCTCCATGGCCCTATAAGCCAGCGCCAGGCCCTGGAAGGTATCCGTATCCGGCTTTTCAAAGGTCAACGTCCCCAGTTCGAAGAAGTCCAGCCTCTTTCCCGGCAGAAACCGGCGGCTGGGATAATACAGGGCATACTGGATGGGGAGGCGCATATCCGGCGTGCCAAGCTGGGCAATAATGCCGCCGTCCTCGTACTCCACCATGGAATGGATCACGCTCTGGGGATGGACCACCACCTGGATCCGGGATAAATCCACGTCAAAGAGCCATCTGGCCTCCATAACCTCCAGCCCTTTATTGACAAGGGTGGCCGAATCGATGGTAATCTTCCTTCCCATGGTCCAGTTGGGATGCTTCAAGGCGTCCTCCACCCGGACATCGGCCAGCCGTTCCCTGCTGTATCCCCGGAAGGGGCCGCCGGAGGCCGTCAGAAGAATCTTGTGGATCCGGTTTCCCTCCTCCCCCTTAAGGGACTGGAAAATGGCGCTGTGCTCGCTGTCCACCGGCAGGATCGGAACATGGCGTTCCTTTGCCAGGGGCATAATCAGATGGCCGGCCGTCACCAATGTCTCCTTGTTGGCAAGGGCAATGGTCTTCCCGGCCTCGATGGCGGCAAGGGTGGGCCGGATGCCCAGCATCCCCACGATGGCCGTCACCAGAAGCTCCGTCTCCGTCTGTACGGCGGCCTCCAAAAGCCCCTCCATACCGGAGAGAACCTTCACGTCAAGATCCGCCACCCGCTCTCTTAAGTCTGACGCCGCAGCTTCCTCCCACAGCACCGCCAGCTTCGGGTGAAATTCCCGGATCTGCCGCTCCAAAAGCGTTACATTCCTGCCGGCACACAGCGCCGTCACCTGAAGGTCCTTCTGTGCGCGCACAATCTCCAATGTCTGGGTTCCAATGGAACCAGTAGATCCCAGGATGGCAATTTTTTTCATACAATCTACCTCATAAATAGCAAACCAGGAAGAAAATCAGAGGCGCCGTAAAGATCACACTGTCAAAGCGGTCCAGAATCCCTCCGTGGCCAGGAATCAGCTTCCCGTAATCCTTAATCTCATAATTCCGCTTGATGGCGGAGGCGGCCAGATCTCCCACCATGGACACCAGGGCGCCCGCGGCGCTGATGGCGGCCATGACCCAGATCTCAGAAACGGTCAGTCCCATATTTTTCTGGAACACAAATCCATACAGGACCGTCAAAAGCGCCGCTCCCACAACGCCCCCCACCGCGCCCTCCACCGATTTCTTGGGGCTTAGGATCGGAGCCATCTTGTGCTTCCCAAGCAGCATCCCCACGCAGTAGGCGCAGGTATCGCAGCCCCAGGAGCACAAAAATATAAGCCAGATATAATAGTTACCTCCCACAAGCATCCGCGTAAGATAAATGCAGGACAGCATCACGGCAACATAGAAGAAGCCAAAAAATGCCGCCATCACCTGGCTGGCATGATATTTCGGATAGGTGAAGACATAAACCGCCATCACTGCAATCAGCAGGGCCATCGCCAGGGAAAAGATCACAACCTCCCTGGAAATGCCCATCCCCGCCAGCTTGATCCCAAAATAGTACGCCACCACCAGCACATAACCGATGATTCCAAGGCCGCTCTTTTCAATCTTACATACCCGGTACAGTTCAAACAGACCCACCTCGGAAACGATGCAGAGCCCGGCCAGCAGCACGTCACCCCCCAGGATCCCCAGGGCAAGCAGCACGGCCACTAATATAATTCCACTGAGCAAACGTGTCTTAAACACTCTTTTCTCCTCCTCACGCCTAAATCCCGCCGTATCTGCGATCTCTCCTATTATATTCCTCGATCGCATGTATCAATTCCTCTTTGTCAAAATCCGGCCAGGGTACCGGGCAGAAATACAATTCGCTGTACGCAAGCTGCCACAGCAGGAAGTTGGAGATCCGCTCCTCGCCGCTGGTGCGGATCAGCAGATCCGGATCTGGTATACCAGCGGTATCCAGGTACGAGGCAAACCGCTGTTCATCCAGTTCCTCCGGCAGAAACGCCCCATCCCGGCAATCCTTCAGCATCCGGCCTATGGCCCGCACCAGCTCGTCCCGGCTGCCGTAATTGATGGCGATCTGGAAATTCAGGCCGTCATTGTTCCTGGTCTCATACTCCAGCTCCGCGATGCTTTTCTGGATATCCGCATCCAGCCTTGTCTTATCCCCGATGACACGGACCCGCATATGATTTTTATGAGCCGTCTTCACACAATTCTTCATATAATTGCGCAAAAGCTTCATCAGCGCGTTTACCTCATTCTCCGGCCGGCTCCAGTTCTCGGTGGAAAACGCATACACCGTCAGATACCGGATGCCAAGATTCCAGGCTTCCTCACAGATGACCTCCACGTTCTTCGCGCCCTGGGTATGACCGTAATTGCGGGGCATCCCCTTACTCTTTGCCCATCTTCCATTGCCATCCAGAATAATCGCTACATGTGCCGGTACTCTCATCCTACACCTCCACAGCTCTCTTAAGCCAAAGGCTCCTCCTAAAGCGCATCCCCATAAGGGTAATCCGCTTCCGGTTAAGATACAAGGAAATGGGACACGGCGCAAACGCTATGTCCCTCATGTCCCCACTTACGTATTCCCACAGCGGACTGTGGGCGCCACTTCAACCGCGCTACACGGTGAGAAGTTCTTTGTTCTTCTCGTCGATGGCTTTGTCAATCTCTGCAATATATTTATCCGTCAGTTTCTGCATCTTATCTTCCAACTGCTTGATCTCATCCTCCGATACATCCGACCCCTTCAGCTTCTTGAACGCATCGTTGGCATCCCGCCGGATATTGCGGATAGCAACCTTGGCATTCTCGCCCTTCTTCTTCACATCCTTGGTCAGCTCTTTTCTCCGCTCCTCCGTCAGTTCCGGAAATACCAGGCGGATCAGCCTTCCGTCATTGCTGGGATTAATCCCAAGATCCGACGTCAGGATTGCCTTCTCAATGTCCTTCACCATAGAAGCCTCCCAGGGCTGGATCTGAAGCATCCGTGCCTCCGGAACCGTCACATTCGCAATCTGCTGAATGGGAGTCGGCGTCCCGTAATAATCCACCCGCACCTTGTCCAGCACATGCGGATTGGCACGGCCAGCACGAATGGAGCCAAACTCATCCAACAGATTCTGGAAAGACTTCTGCATCTTCGTATCATATTGCTGTAATCTCTCATCCATCTTAATTATCCCTCCACTTTTATACCGTTACCTTCGTCCCGGCAAAGGAACCCGATATGGCATTCACAATGCTGTTCTCCTCATTTAGGCCAAAGACATACATGGGCATCCGATTCTCCATACAGAGAATGGAGGCCGCCAGATCCACCACTGCCAGCTTCCGGTCGATGACATCCTGGATGGAGATCTCATCATACTTCCTGGCCGCCGGATTGGTCTTGGGATCACTGTCATAAACCCCGTCAATGGACTTGGCCAGCAGAATTCCCTCTGCTTCAATCTCTAGGGCACGAAGCACCGTGGCCGTATCCGTCGAAAAATAGGGATGACCGGTCCCGCCGGCAAAAAATACCACCATGTTATGTGCAAAATATTTATTGGCACGATCCTTGGAAAAAAGCTTCGTAAAGGAGCCGCATTCAAAGGGTGTCAGTATCTGTGTCATCATTCCCACCGAACGGAAAATCTCCGACACATAAATACAGTTCATCACCGTAGCCAGCATCCCAATCTGATCCGCCTTGGTCCGGTCGATGGTCTCGCTGGTTCTGCCTCTCCAGAAATTACCGCCGCCAATCACAATCCCCACCTGCGTCCCGGCGTCCACCAGCTCCTTCACCTGCCTGGCTACCTCCGTAACCGTAGGCTCGTCAAAACCGGTCTTCTTCCCGCCGGCCAGCGCCTCGCCGCTCAGCTTTAATAATACCCTCTTCATATAGGACACCTGTATTAGTCAAAAATCTTGTTTACATCTACTTCCGCATAGCACTGGGAGCAGAAGCCCTCGATCACCGCGCCATTGTTGATCTGTACGGAACGGGACTTGATGTTGCCCATCACAACGGCAGAGGTATCCACTACCACCGGACCCTGCACATCGATATCGCCCTTGATTGCGCCTGCAATCACTGCGGAGGTCGCAGAAATATTACCGATCACCACAGAGCCAAGACCGATCTTCACCGTACCGTCGGTACTGATCTCTCCCTCAATCTTCGCCGCGTCCGCGAAAAATTCCGCCGCGTTGCTGTTGCCCTTGATGGTGCCTGTAACCGTCAGCTTACCGTTACATTCCACATTTCCGGTTACCTTCCCCCGGATCTCAATGGAGCCGGTGGACTGCATATTACCGTTGATACCGGTTCCCTCCGTAATCACGGTCACCTCATCCGATACCTCTCTGGGCAGTGCCTCCACGGTCTCAACAACTTCTGTCTCCTTTACTTCCTCTGTATTCATGATTTTATCCTCCTTCTTTTCTTTCACTTGTTCTGTAACTTCCTCACGGGGCTTCTGTGCCGCGGCAGCAGGCTTCTCCTCCACCGGTGCATCCTTCTTCGGCAGGACAGCCGCCCCCGGCCGTTCCTCCTTCTTCGGAACCTCCGTCTTTGGCGCCTTCGCAGCAGGCTTAGCGGATCCCTCCGCTTTTCCGGCCCCTTCTGCCTTCCTGGATTCCTCCGTCTTCCCGGACACTTCTGCCTTCCTGGGTTCTTCCGGCTTCGCAGCCTCCACGGCCGTTCTCCTGGCCGCCTCCAGCTTCTTGGCCTCCGCCGCTTTCAGAGCCGTATCCTCCGCCTTGCGGGAATCCTCCTCCGTGGGTGTATGCACCTTCTCAAGCAGTCCCTCCAGCTTATCCAGTTCGGTCTTGGCGTCTACCTCCTGTTCCAAAGTATTCACGACCATATCGTTTTCCTCCGGCAACTCCTCAGACATCAATTCATTCACTGCCTGCGAAAAGTCTTCTTTGAAATCTTTAAAAAAACTCATATGTTATGTACCTCCATACACTTTTTCAATCTATCTGATCAGCCGAAATATGCTGTATTACTTTCGTATTTTCATCGATGGGCAGAAGCTCGCAGCCCATCTCCTGAAGCTGATCGATCATGGGACCTAACGCCTCCACGGTTGTGGCCTTGGTCTCCGCGTCGTGCATCAGGACAATGGAGGTCTGATTCTTCGCCACATCCTTCATCACGTTGTCAATCAGTTCATCTGCAGTATATACCTGGCTGGTGGCATCTCCGCTGATGACATTCCAGTCATAGTATGTAATCCCTTCCTCATTCAGAAAACGGATGCATTCCCTCATGTCAATATTGCTGACCGAATTGCTGCTTCCCCCCGGAAAACGCATGATATCGGGCTCCACGCCGGTAACCTCCCCCAGATATCCCCGCAGCCGGTAGAAATCCTCCTGAAAAGCCTCCAGGGAATCATATATAGAACTGTACTTATGGGTATAGGAATGCATCCCCAGGGTATGCCCTTCCTCCACAATCCGCCGGTACAGATCCGGTGCGTAGTCATTGTCATTCCCGATCACGAAAAAGGTTGCCTTGACATTCTTCTCCTTCAAAATATCAAGGATGGCCGCCGTATTCACCTGGCTGGGGCCGTCGTCAAAGGTCAGATAAACCTTCTTGGCCGTATCCTCCTCAGACGGGTTGTCCATCCGGGACGGCTCCTGCTTTGCCGCCGGACTTTTGGCATCCTCTTGCGGCGCATTCTCCGCTTCCGGGTCCTCTCCGGCAGCGCTGTCCTTCTGCTTTTCGGAAACACTGCCCTCATCCAGCGCCTTGCTCTGTATGGTGTCACCGCCGGCCAGCACGCTGACCGGATTCTCCGGCTGTCCGCTCTCCTGTACCAGAATCCGTTCCTCTGTAAGAGCATCTATTCTCTGGTTCAACCGAACCACTTGTACCGTCAACCCTATACACAAAGCGATCGCAGACAAAAATCCAAAACTCATCACAGCAACAATCATCTTCTTCATCCGATTGATTCTTTGACGGCGCAGACGCTGCTCCTTCATGCCAGGGGATCTTTTATCTTCCATGCGTAGACCTCCCTCGGTCAAATTCTACTACTATATCTATTGTAACACATTTTTGCCAAATCGTATTAAAAAAATCGAAAAAAATCTGTACTATTATTTCTCTGATTTTTCTGAATTGTCAGATAATTTGTATTTTTCAGAGAGGATACATGTTTTTTTTACACGTTTCCACCAATTTGACGTTTTTACCCCTGCATGTATTCTCTATTATATACATTTTTCCGGAAAACATTCTCCGGTCTTAAAAATAAAAAAGTTCTATTCTCCACAAAAGACCCCGCAGCAGATCGACAGAGTATCCATCTTAACGCAGGGCCCTTCCTCTCCACAGGCACGGTCAGATGATAAAGTGTCTGTCATCCGCCCGCACCTGCGGGAATAGAACTTCTTTCCAAATCTAAAATTGTCTAAGCGTTCATCTGCGCTGCAACCTCTGCAGCAAAATCTTCCTGCTTCTTCTCCAGACCCTCGCCAGTCTCAAAACGAACAAAGCGCTTCACGGTTACAGAGGCGCCGGCCTCCTTGGATACCTGCTCCAGATACTTTGCCACGGTCTGCTTGCCGTCCTCTGCCTTGACATAAACCTGGTCTACCAGACAGATCTCCTTCAGCTCCTTGTTGACACGTCCTTCGATCATGCCGTTGATCACCTTCTCCGGCTTCTGGGATTCCTTGGGATCGTTCATGATCTGCGCCAGCAGGATCTCCTTCTCATGCGCAATATAATCCTCGCTGATCTCCTCCCTGGAAACATATCTGGGATTCAATGCCGCAATCTGCATTGCCACGTTGGTCATAGCTTCCTTCACCGCATCATTGACAACCTCAGTCTTCGCCTCAACGATGACACCGATTCTTCCGCCTCCATGAATATAGGAAACGACACAGCCCTCTTCTGCGGTAATCTTCTGGAATCTGCGGATATTCAGGTTCTCCCCGATCACCGCGATCTTCTCCACCAGCGCATCCTTCACGGACTTGCTGCCATCCTCGATCCAGGGTTCTGCCATGAACGCGTCCAGATCTGCCGCATCCGACTCCACCGCCTGACGGGCCACCGCCTTCACATAGCTCTGGAAGGTCTCGTTCTTGGCAACAAAGTCAGTCTCGGAATTCACCTCAACCACTGCCGCTGTCGTATCGCCCTTGAGCACCACGGTACAAAGTCCCTCAGCCGCGATTCTTCCGGCCTTCTTCTCTGCCTTCGCCTGTCCGTTCTTCCTTAAAAACTCCACGGCCGCGTCCATATCGCCGTTGGTCTCATTCAATGCCTTCTTGCAGTCCATCATGCCTGCACCGGTCATCTCTCTTAATTCTTTTACCATTGCTGCTGTAATAGCCATTGTTCTATACCTCCGGATAATGATTGATTATGCTTCTGCTGTCTCTGTTTCGATGGCTGCTTCTTCCGCCGCATACGCTTCCTCTTCGGTCTCGATGTTGCCCTGGTTGGCCTCAACCACGGCATCTGCCATCTTGGAAACGATCAGCTTCACTGCACGGATTGCATCATCATTACCAGGAATCACATAATCCAGCTCCTCCGGGTCACAGTTGGTATCCGCGATACCGATCAGCGGAATGCCAAGGGTGTGGGCCTCCTGCACACAGATCCGCTCCTTCTTGGGATCTACCACAAAGATGGCATCCGGAATCCGCTTCATATCCTTGATACCGCCAAGATTGCGCTCCAGCTTCTCCCACTCCTTACGCAGGGCGATAACCTCCTTCTTGGGAAGAACGTCAAAGGTTCCGTCCTCAGCCATGGTCTCAATGGCCTTCAGTCTTGCCACACGGCTCTGGATGGTCTTGAAGTTGGTCAGCATTCCGCCTAACCATCTCTCGTTCACATAGAACATACCGCAGCGCTCCGCCTCGGTACGGATGGCATCCTGCGCCTGCTTCTTGGTTCCCACAAAAAGGATGGTGCCACCCTCTGCCGCGATATCCGCAACCGCCTTGTAAGCCTCGTCTACCTTTCCCACGGACTTCTGCAGATCAATAATATAAATACCATTCCGCTCTGTGTAGATGTAGGGAGCCATCTTGGGGTTCCATCTTCTGGTCTGATGTCCGAAATGAACACCTGCTTCGAGTAACTGTTTCATTGAAATAACGCCCATTTTCTTTACCTCCATTGGTTAAATTCTTCCATATGCTTCTCATCCGGAGGAAACCTCAGGGCACCATCCCCCGGATCCACATATGTGTTTGCTTACTATAGACTTATGGATTATACCACAGTCTTTCCCCTCTGACAAGGGCTTTTTCAAAAATTGATGTCTGACTGCTGTCTGGTGCAAATTGATTCCGGAAGATTGCGCTTAGGATTCCGGATCTCCCTCCTCCTCACTTAAAATCCTGCTGATCTCCTCATAGGAGGCCCCCTGGGGAATCAGATGTGTCCCCACGGCAATCAGATTGTCCCGGCCGGAAGCGACCAGATACCGGTTAAAATCCTCCGCATCCTCAATTAATCCTGCTTCCTTCAGCTTCTTGCTGATCTTGTCCGAGTATTCTCCCGGCCCCACTTCCACGGCAATCACAGGTCTCTGGGAATCTGGAGGCTGGCTGGGATCCGGATCCGCCTGGGGCTCCCCGCCGCCTTCTTCCCCTGCTGGCAGATTGC
>CATJBQ010000159.1 GCA_949738465.1 uncultured Lachnospiraceae bacterium | reverse complement strand
TTCTTATAATAAAGCAAGAACATATTTTACAGAGGAGGTCAAGCAAAAATGGAAAAAAATATTAAAGTAGATGGAATCTCGAATTTAGAAGATGCTATATTACTTTTAGATAATTATAATCAGGAAAGCCAGGATTTACACACATCCTTTAAGCTGGCAGGTTTCGACTGCCCGGCGGTGGTGATTGAAGACGATGGTTTTTTACCGGATGATGTGATGTCGGTATATGGATTTTTTCTCGGAGACTTTAAGGCTGTTTTGGGGGATAAGGCAAAGCCGAAATATTTCAACGAGATTACGGTACCGGATTATTGGGAGATAAGCGGTACAAATAGTATTGGAAAGGTGCAGGATTTGCATAAAGAAAGAGGAAAGATTTTTTATGCAGAGCCAAGGAACAAGCGTTTAGTAAGAGTTGTAGATTGGTATGATGAGCGTGGTATTGTCCGCTCCAGCGATCATTATAATCGTTATGGGGCTATTTATGGCCGGACAATTTTTAGCGCAAAGGGGCAGAAAGTAAATAAGACTTATTTTTCAGCAACAGGCCAGGAAGTAATTGTAGAGAATTTTGTTACAGGCGATATCATTTTAAATGATGAGGATGAGGTGAGGATTTTCCGGAATAAGACAGAGCTGGTGCTGTACTTTTTTGTAAAAGCGGGTTTTCGGCAGAGCCAAATCTACTTCAACTCCCTGTCAATTCCATTTTTTGTCTCAAACCGCCTGAAATCGGAGGACAAGAAAGACATCCTTTTTTGGCAGGAGCCGGCAAGGGACGATATTCCGGGGAATATGCAGTCTATTTTTAACGGCCAGGCCAGCCGTACAGCAACGGTTATTGTGCAAAAGAAGAAAGCCTATGATAAGCTCATCGCTCTTGGCGCGCCCAAAAATATGGTGCATAAGCTTGGCTTCATCTATCCCTTTAAGAAGGAAAATGCGCAGCAGCCGGAGGCGTTGATTTGTACAAATTCCGACAACATTGAACACTGCGAGGATCTGATTCAGGCATTGCCACAAATGCATTTTCGGATTGCGGCCCTTACGGAGATGTCCTCAAAGCTGATGAGCCTGGGATTCTATGATAATGTAAGCTTATATCCCAATGTAAAGGCACATATTTTGGAGGGACTGTTTCAGCAATGCGACTACTATTTCGACATTAACCATGAGGCGGAAATCGCTTCGGCAGTGCGTAAGGCATTTTTGCATAATCAACTGATCTATGCTTTTCGTGAAACTCTTCACAATGAAACCTATGTGGCGGAGGAACAGATTTTTCCGGCCAGCGAATGGGAGAAAATGGCTGCTGATATAGAAGCGGCTATGGCGGATGGGAAGATCGTGAAAAAACAGCTACAAAAGCAGAAGAAGGCTGCATTGGCTGATACCGTGAAAAGCTATCAGAATCTTGGAAAAGAATAAAGGGTGGAGAAAAGGTGGCAGTTTATCTATTTAGTCAACAGATAGCAGATCGTGCAGATTGTATAAAGAACTATAAGGAGCAGATGCTTGGGGAAATATCTGCTCCGGTCAAATATATTTTTGATGATATACCGGACAAAAAGGACATTGATACATACAAAAAAGCAGGAATTGTTCCGGAGCAGATCATAGCTATTTATCAATATTTTACTGATAACCACAAGTCCGAGTGTTCGATCAGGACAAGAGATAAATTAGAGGAACTGGAGAATTGTTTGCAGGCTACGGGACGAAATGAACGGGAGACGGAAATTCAATTGTTGAAAGACGGATCCATGGTTGCTGCCATTTTACTGGAAGAAAATAAGGAGTATTTTTGGGGAATACGTTATTTTAAGTACGGAAAGCTTTTGCGCATGGAACTATATACCGATACAGTCTCCTACGTAAACTATTACGTAACAGCAAAATCAGAACATGGCCTCTATGCCAGATTAGCAAGACGTACCTTTCACAACAGCGATGGATCCGCTGCCTATGACCAGATCTTTGAAGGGGAAAAAGAGTGGTTTTTATTTCCGGATGGCAAACGCTACACAAAGCCGCAATTGATAACAGAGTTCATCAAAAAGCTGAATCTGTCGGCGGAGGATACTGTAATTTTGGACCGTTCCGTTCCCCATATATGGATACAGGGGATATTTACCTACGGCAAAGCTGCCAGAATCGTTGTGCTAAATCACGCCGGGCGCAGTGATGCGAAGGATGAAAACGGTTTTTACCATTGGTTTCCGTTTTCGGAGTCGATCGATACGATGATCGTCTCCTCCGAAGTGCAGAAGAAAATTCTGATGGAAGATTTGAAAAAGTATCATTGCAAAGTTCCGGTTATCAAAATTGCGCCCATAGATGGAGCGTTCGGGTTTACCGCCCTGTACGAGTCCTATCAAGGGAAGCTTGCGTTATCGTGGACGTTTCGCGGAAAACCGGATGGCTTCCGGATCTGTGACACATCCGGAGCGAGAATTTATGAAACGGCAAATGTACAGCAGCATTATTTTTTGATCGAAGGATATGAGAAAAACAGCGGTTTTGTTTTGAAAGCATATGCAGATACATCAAAAGGAAAAATAGTGATTGCAGAATCCGATCCGGTCTTTCTCAGCGAGAGGCAATATGAGAAGCCCAGGGTTAGTCTTGTGATACCCGCCTATAACGCGGAAGCGTTTATCGCCAGGACAATTGACAATGCCCTGGCCCAGTCGTTCGCCGATCTGGAAATCATTGTGGTAGACGACGGAAGCACGGATTCTACTTTAAGTATTATCGAATGGTATGCAAAGAATTTTGTGAATGTGCTGGGGATTCATCAGGAAAATAGTGGGAATTCTGCTGCGCGGGATAAGGGAATTGAATATGCCAAAGGGGAATATATTGGCTTTCTGAATCAAGACGCTATGCTTCCGCCGGATAAGCTTACAGATATGTATCATAGTGAAAATGGATTGACAAAATTATTTGATCTCTAAGCAGAAATTCAAACCCAGAAGGGAACAAAAAATGATCATTTTTTTTGACAAATTAACAGAAAACACAAGAAAACTGCAGAGAACGATGAAAAACCTGAAAATAGACGCCAGGATCGTTGTCTTAGAGGACAATGGTTTCCTGCCGGAAGGGATTTCCTCCCCCTACGAATACTATATTTCCCGGAAGAATCAAGAAGAACAGGTAGAAAGAAAAAAGTTTTACCAATTTCTGGAGGCGCCGGAATTCTGGGAGATCCGCTATTATGGCGCAACGGGCGGCATTTACTATATGGGTCAGGAGAGGGCTGTCATACATTTGATCGGGCCGGTGGAAAAGAAAATTGTCCAGCGTGTTGAATGGCGTATGGAAAATGGCTGGATCTACCGGGTGGATTTTTATGACAAATATGGGACAAAATATGCAAGCGAATTCCGGGACGTGGATGGAAACGTGGCGTCAAAGGCATTTTATTCCGGCAAAAACCAGGAAATCATTGTGGAGCAGCAGGGAAATGACGTGGTCACCCTGCTGGAGGATGGGAGCGTCAAAGCGCTGTTTCAATCCCATGATGCATTCTTGAAAAACTTTATGGCCGAACTGGCTTCAAAAGAAGAATGCGTGCTGTTTTTGCAGAATGAAAAAGAACTGGAATCTCTGGATTTAAATTCCGAAAAGCATATGTGGGATTATGTCCTTCTGCCGGATGACGGGTTATTGCATCAATATACAAGCATGGGCGGGCAGAACGGCTTCCGGTTTTATGCCATACCGGAGTTTTATCCGGAGAATGATGTCCGCCCGGAAGCATTGATTCTGACGATGTCCGACCAGATCGAAAAAATACAGGAAATTACCCGGGAATTGCCGGGTGTGACGTTTCATGTCGCTGCCAATACCCTGGTATCGGAAAAGCTTGAAAAATTAGGGGAGCAGGAAAATGTGAATATTTATCCCTGCGTGAGCCAGGATACGTTAAAGTCATTGTGGGAAAAATGCAGCTTTTATCTCGATATTAATCACCGGAGGGAGATTCATGACGCGGTAAATACAGCGCACCAGAACAATTTGCTGATTATGGGTTTTGAAAATACCCTGCACCACAGGGAGCTTCTCTTGAAGGGCTGCATATTTTCAGAAGGGGATTATGAAAAAATGGTATACGTGATCGATTATGTGATAAAAAACCCCATGCTGATGCAGAAGCTGCGTCTGGTTCAGCAAAAGAAAAAGGTCGAAATCTGGAATGGTTTTTTTCATAGACATTGATTTTTCTCCCAAACACGGTTACCATATGGGAGAAAAGGAGGGCGACCAGGCATATGCGGGATTTTGAATATATGAAACTTAAAAGTAAGTTGTGGGATAGCGAGATTCTGTCCTATATAGCGCAGATTCATGAATATAAAGGGAGGCAGGAATTATATATCCGGCAGCTTTGAAGATAAAACAGCGCCAAGAAACCGGGATGAAAGAGAAATTATGGGGTATCGTGATGTGCTGAACACCATACATGAGGGCCATGACTATATTCCTATCCGTCATTCCTATATTTTGTAGCTGCATCGCGATTTACTGCAATATGCGCATGAATCCTTTGGAGGAGCGAAGACGGGCATCCGGCTGTTTTCCTATCTGGAGCAGAACCCGATTATAGATATCCGGAAAACATCTGATGAACTCGGACTGGCATACAGCACCGTGTCTGCCACAGTGAACCGTTTTGTGGAATCGTCTATCCTGACGCAGACAAATAATGCGAGCCGCAACAGAGTGTTTGCATATACGAAATATCTGGACATTTTGCGGAAGGACACTTGAAAATCAAAAATGGGAAAGGATTATCTGCGGTCGGGGCTTTACCAGCAGTATCAGCAGGCGAAGGTTTTGCAGGATATGATGAAGCATTTTGGGGAGCCGGAGGAAGAGGTGTCCTAAGCAATAAATCGGCCCCCCCTTTACGCAGTTTCAGAGCGTATTCATCATCAGCCCCATCAGCTGATCCCGTTGGGTGGCGGCCTGAGAGCCCTTGACCTTCATTGCCTTTCCCTCAATCTCCGCCTGGCTGGCAGCAGCCTGCCGAAGCTTTTCCAGGAAATCCTTTTCTTCCTCCTCGGCTTTCCTGGCCCGCCGCTCAGACTTGGCCTGGATCTGTAATTTCATAGAATTTTCCATTGAATTCATGACCTGTTTCATATCTGTCATAGCATATCCTCCCACGATCCTGTTTTTGCAGAATGTTACGTCTGAAAAAATTTCCATCTATAAAAACAATCTTATAAAGAGATTATCGGCTTTTTTGAAAAAAAGATTATGCTTGGATAGCAGATGTAAAAAGGCTCCGAAAGTGATCCATATTGCCAGCCAAAGCGAGTGATTGTTGGAGGGCCTTTCGTATATTGAATCTCTGATTCGCCCTTTTTCTCCTTCTTTTATCAAGCTATGGGGTTCCCGGGGTATTTTACATAGCATCCAAGTGATGTGGCAGATTTACTTGAGATTAGAGAAAAACAAATGAAATAGGGATAAAAAGTAAGAGGTATAAAATTCCCCCAGTTACAAATACTAACGGCAGAAAATGTAAATGGAGGAATTTTATTTATGAAAGCAACAGGAATTGTGAGAAGAATTGATGATCTTGGCCGTGTGGTAGTCCCCAAGGAAATCCGCCGGACCCTACGGATCCGCGAGGGGGACCCGCTGGAAATATTTACCGACCGGGAAGGCGAGATCATTTTGAAAAAATATTCGCCCATTGGTGAGCTGGGACAATTTGCCGGCCAGTATGCGGAGGCCCTTGCGTCTACCAGCGGCTGTCTGGTATGTATTACGGACCGGGATCATGTAATCGCTGCAGCGGGGAGCGGAAAGCGTGATTTTGACGGAAAGCCCTTGAGCAAGCAGATGGAATCGGCCATTGAGGACCGGGAGAACTTTGTGGCGGCCAGGGATGAGAAGCAGTATGTGAAGGTGACCTTAGACGATAAGGAGGAGCATATTGGGCAGGCCATGTGTACGGTGATCTCGGAAGGCGACGCCATTGGTTCTGTGGTGCTGTATGTGAAGGATAACAAGCCTACCGATACGGAGCTGAAGCTGGCCCAGGTGGCGGCAGGATTTTTGGGCCGGCAGATGGAACAGTAGGCCGCAAACATATATAAAAAGGAAAATGTCGCTTAATCAACACTTTTTGAAAAAAGTGTTGATTTTTTTGTAAAATTTGATAAAATTAGTAAAATAGGATAAATTTAAAATTGTGCAATATGGTGAGGATATGCGGGAGACAGATTTGCGGGTGGTCAAGACCCAGGAAAATATCAGGGACAGCTTTTTACAGTGCCTGGTGGAGTACGGATTTCTGGAAATGACGGTGAAGAATATTACCGAGAAGGCCAGGATTAACCGCTCCACGTTTTATAAGCATTATGCGGACAAATATGATTTGCGGGACAGATATGTGGATGATGTGATTGCGGATTTTGTGGAGCATCTGGATGTGCATTTTATTGGGCTGCCCCGGATTACCGTTGAGAATTATTACGGGGACCTGCGGGCCTGCCTGGAGGCGTTCCGCAAGCGGCAGGAGGAATATCTGATCCTGTGGGGACATAATCTGCAGGAGCGCAATGTGTTTGAGGAAATGATCGACAGGGGCGTACATAAGCTGGTGGCGGAGTTTGAGCGGGCGCCGGATATCAGCATGCGGAAGCGTCAATACTATTCCCTGTATGCAAGATTGTTTTTGGGAAATATGATGGTCAGCGTCCGCTGGTGGTTTACGGAAGGACAGCAGGTGGATGCGGATGAATTTACAAAGCTGATGATTCTGCATATGACGGATGGAATTTTTCCTACCTTAAAATACAATATGTGAGGAACGGCGAAAAGGATAAACGAGGACAGCATATGGCAAGGCACAAGCGGAAAAAAAGAAGGATTGGATTTAAGATATTTGTAGTAATGCAGCTACTATTGATGGTGGCTGTGGTGGCGGCGCTGCTTTTTTATTTTATGGGTGGCTACGGGGAGACGGTCAGCGCATTGCAGGAGGAAGCCCGTACGCTGGCGGCGGCGTCCACCGAAGAAAGCTTCCGGGCGGTGGAAACCAGCCTGGTGTACGATGACGACGGTAAGCTGATCTCCACGCTGAAGGGCGAGAAGGATGTGTATTATCTGGAATTTGACGAGATTCCGGAATATACCAAGGCGGCGATTATCAGTATTGAAGATAAGAAATTTTATTCCCATCCGGGATACGATCTGAAAGCGATTTTGCGAGCGGCGAAGGCTCTTTTGGAAAACGGCGAGGTTACCCAGGGGGGCAGTACCATCACCCAGCAATTGGCCCGGACGATTTACCTGACCCAGGAGCGGACCTGGCAGCGGAAGGTGGAGGAGATTTTTCTGGCGGTGGAGCTGGAAAAAAAATATTCCAAGGATGATATCCTGGAATTTTATCTTAATAATATTTATTTTGGCAATGGCTATTATGGGATCCAGGCTGCCAGCAAGGGATATTTTGGCCGGGAGGTCTGGGAGCTGAACCTGTCGGAACAGGCGTTTCTCTGTGCGATTCCCAATAATCCCAGTCTTTACGATCCGCTGGTTCATATGGAGAATACCCTGGGCCGCCGGGACCGGATTCTGGATCAGATGAAGAAGGACGGGAAGATTACAGAGATAACCTGTCTGGGGGCGAAGCGGGATGTGATCGTATTAAACCGTACCGAGCGGATCAAGCACGATTATGTGGAGACCTATATTTATTATTGCGCTACCAGGATTTTGATGGAGCAGCAGGGATTTGTATTTCAGACGGAATTTGCCGGTGAAAAGGAGCGTCAGGCCTATCAGCGGGCATACGATGAGTTGTACGGAAGCTGTCAGGCCAGCTTATACCAGAAGGGCTACCGGATCTATACTTCCATTGATATGGAGATGCAGACGGAGCTTCAGGAGACGGTGGACGGCGTGCTGGCGGGCTATACCGAGACCAATGAGGAAGGAGTGTTTACCCTCCAGAGCTCTGCGGTCTGTCTGGATAATCATACCGGGATGGTAAAAGCCATTGTGGGAGGCCGGGACCAGGGGCTTCCGGGCTACACCTTAAACCGGGCCTATCAGAGCTTCCGTCAGCCGGGCAGTGCCGTTAAGCCGCTGATCGTGTATACGCCGGCGCTGGAGCGGGGCTATTATCCCGACAGTGTGGTGGTGGATGAGCCCATTGAGGGCGGTCCTCAAAATGCGGACAACAGCTTTGCAGGGGAGATGACCTTGCGGGAAGCGGTGGAGAAGTCCAAGAATACCGTTGCCTGGAAGCTGTTTGAGGAGCTGACGCCGGAGACGGGGCTTAGCTATTTAAAAGAGATGGGTTTTTTGAAGCTGAATCCCGACGATATCCGATTGACGTCTTCTCTGGGAGGATTTACCAAGGGCGTATCGGCGCTGGAGATGGCATCAGCTTATGAGGCGTTGGAAAATGACGGCATTTACCGCAGGCCGGATTGCGTGAAACGCATTACGGACTCCGACGGGAATGTGCTGTACGAGGCAGATATCCTGGAAGAACGGGTTTATGAGCAGAATGCTGCACGGATGATGACGGACCTGATGAAGGGAGTTCTTCTGACCGGAACCGGAAAGGGGCTGGCGCTGACGGATATGCCCAGCGCCGGGAAGACCGGGACCACCAACGATAATAAGGACGGCTGGTTTGTGGGCTATACGCCCTACTATACTACCAGCGTGTGGGTCGGCTACGATATGCCCAAGGAGCTGCCGGGCCTGTCGGGTTCCTCCTTCCCCGGCGTGATCTGGAACCATTTTATGGAGACAATTCACCAGGGGCTGGAGCCCATGGAATTTCTGCCTTATATTCCGCCGGTGGAGCCGCCGAAGCCGGAGGAGGAAGAAGTGGAAGATCCGGAGGGAGAGGAAGAACCGGAAGGCGGCGAGGCAGAAGAAGGAGAGGCACAAGACGGTGAGACAGGGGAAGGAGATGCGGAAGGCGGCGAGCCGGAAGAAGGGGAAGATGTGGAAGGCGGCGAGCCGGAGGAAGGGGAGGATGCGGAAGGTGGCGGGCAGCCGGAGAATCCGCAGATCGGAGGTCTGGAGCAGTGAATAGATATGGTAGGAAGGAGCAGATGTAGATGGGATTTTATTTAAATCCGCCGGCGGATGGATTTGCTGAAATATTAAAAACGGGGTTATACGTTGACAAATCGGGATTGATTGCTTATACAAATCATGTTCTTGGCACGGCAAAAAAGCTGACCTGTTTTAGCCGTCCGAGACGTTTTGGAAAATCGTTTGCTGTAAAGATGCTGGCCGCCTATTATTCCAGAGGGGCAGATGCGCGACAGTTATTTGAGAATCTGAAAATAGCGAAGGATCCCCAAGGGCATTTTGAAGAGAATCTGAATCAATATGATGTGCTGTTTTTGGATATCGCAACATTTATAGCTGTCGCTGAAAAAGTAAGTGAGACAGTAAATGAGATACAGAGAGATGTAATTGAGGAATTGAAAGAAGCATTTCCTGAATGTATAAAAGAAGATACCAGATCTCTGCTTAAGGCACTGGTACAGATTAATGGAAAAACAGGAAGAAAATTTTTCATTATTATTGACGAGTGGGATGCATTGTTTCGGGAAGCAAAAAATGATCTTGAAGTACAACAGGCATATATCCAACTGCTGAGAAGCTTATTTAAGAGCGGGCAGACCTCACAGCTGGTTGTGGGAGCCTATATGACAGGAATTCTTCCCATCAAGAAATATGGGACCCAGTCGGCATTGACAGATTTTCGGGAATTTACCATGCTGGAACCGGGGACGCTGGCAGAATTTGTCGGATTTACGGAGGGAGAAGTGCAGGAGTTATGTACCAGGCATGGCCTTGATTTTGAACAAGCAAGAAGATGGTATGACGGATACCAGTTTGAGCAGATTGGGCATGTGTATAGTCCGAATTCAATTATAGAAGCAATTTTTCATAAGCGGTTTCATAATTATTGGAATCAGACGGAAACATATGAATCACTAAGGATCTACATTGATTTGAATATGGATAAGCTGAAAGATACGATCATAGATATGCTGGGTGGGCAGAGAAGCAGGATTGATGCAGGAACATTTCAAAATGATATGACGTCTTTAGAAAGCAGAGACGATGTTCTGACATTGCTGGTCCATCTGGGGTATCTGGCGTATGATAATAATGAGAAAGAAGTTTTTATTCCAAATGAGGAAGTACGGGAGGAGTTTGTCCGGGCGGTGAAAAATGGTTCACGACAGGAATTAGTGAGATCCATTGAACGATCGGATCAATTATTGGATGCCACGCTACGGTTAGATGGCGATACGGTTGCTGAGATTCTGGAAGATGTGCATGAAGAAAATACCACACCCAGATTTTATAATAATGAACAGGCACTTCGTTCGGTGGTAGTTATGGCGTATTTGAGCTGTGTGGATCATTATATCAGGCTGGAGGAGCTTGCAAGCGGTAAGGGATATTTGGATCTTTTGTTTTTGCCGGCAAAAACATCCACAAAACCGGCATTATTAATTGAACTAAAATGGGACAAAAGTGCGGAGGGGGCAATTATGCAAATTGCCGATAAGGAATATGTGAAGTTGACCCAAAGATTCCATTATAATGGAGAACTTTTGCTGGTGGGCATCAATTATAGTACGAAAACGAAGAAGCACACTTGTAGGATTGAGAGGTATCCGGCGATTATTTAATGAATAGCCGCTAGGAATCAAAGAGGGGCGCCCCCATAGGCGCCCTCCTCTCATCAATCAACCTTCAGTTCATCCACAATATTTTCTTTCTTAATCTTGTTCATGGAATAAATCATCGTACTCCCCACCACCGCAAACACGCTGAAAATGGCGATCACATAATTCTGCCAGGGCAGATAGAAGGGGGTATCCCAGCCCTTGGCGATACTGTGGTAGATCCACAGATTGATCAGCAGGGAGACCGGGAGGCCGTAGAGCATGCCCTTTAAGCCGTAGAGCAGGCACTCGAAACACATCATCCGCCGGAAACCCGTCCGGTCCATGCCGGTGGAACGCAGCATGGCGAAATCCCGCCGCCGCAGTAAAATATTGGTGGAGATGGTGTTAAACACATTTGCCGCGGCGATCAGCGAGATCAGGATAATAAAGCCGTAGGAAAATACCGTGATGGCAATCACCAGGCTGCGGTTCTGGGCTTTTTCCGCCACATAATCAAAGAGCATGTGGGTCTCCATATGATTGTCCCGCAGGATCTGTGCCAGATCGTCCATGGCCTTGGTGTGGTCGCTGGCTGTAAACATAAAATTACCGTTGATGTTGTGCAGGTTGGGCGCTGTCTCCGGAAGTATGGATGTGCGGCAGCTTTCCGGGTAGATCAGCAGCAGGGAGCTTGAGTAGAGGTCCCCCAGGAAATAAGGAACATCCGTAAGGAGGCTGCCGATGTCCGCCGGAGCCTTAACAGTACAATCCTCCAGGGGGAAAGATACATAGTCCTCCCGCACAGAATCGTAAAATTCATAGGAGGGTTTGTGGTCGTCATCGTAGTTTACGTTATAATACTCTGCTTCAATCCCCTCCGGAATGACTATCTGCTCTATTTCCATAGAAATGTCGGAAGCAGAGGAGGCAAATACATGGCAGGTTTTGTACTTTCCGCTGGTATCGTCATAGACCCGGATAAAATCCGAGATCAGCGCCCGGGGATGGGAGGGATCCATAAAATCTGCCGGGGAGAGCCCTTGCTGCTCCAGATAAGCCTGGAAGGCATCGTCGTCCACAAAGTACAGATTGGTGTAGAGCCGGAGCCTGCCGTCATCCTCTGGAACTGTGCCACCGTAGTAGTTTAAATATTCCCTGGAAAGGTCATTAGGATCCAGGTACAGGAAGGTGGTGCTGCGGATGATTGCCGCGGCCTGGGTAATACTGTCCAGGCTGTAAAACTGGCTCAGCAGCCGCTGGCTGCGGGAAACGTCCTCCCACTGGGTGGGATAATAAGAATAGGAAATATCTGCCTCCGTATCCGAGAGAACGTTGTCGGCCGCATCCATCAGGTAGCTGGAAAAGCTGCTGGCGGAGATAAACAGCACCAGGCTCACAAACAGGGAAATGACCGTGGCCCGGTATTTCCGCCGGTTTCGTTTAAAGTTTTTGCTGGCAAGCATTCCGGGAAGGCCGAACAGCTTCAAGGTCAGCCTGGAGGTACGCACTTTTCTGGGCCGTACGTTGATGTCGGCGGTCATGCGGATGGCTTCGATGGGCGACAGCCGCGTGGTCCGAAGGATCGGAAAAAATGCGGAGACCAGCACCGTTGCCAGTCCGATGGCTGCCGCGATGGCCAATGCGCCTGGCGCGATATGCAGGGTCAGCGGCACATTCCAACTGGTGTTTCCGTTGACAAAGCTGGCCACCGTTGCCCCCAGGAAATGGAAGGTGATTCCAATGCCTGCAATTCCCGAAAGGATCCCGATGGGAATGCCGATAATGCACAGAAACGCAGCTTCAAACAGCACGCTGTGGATCAACTGGCGTCTGGTAGCTCCGATGGAGGACAGCAGGCCAAACTGCTTGGTGCGCTCTGTCACGGAGATGGAAAAGGCGTTGTAAATCAAGGCAACCGAGCCAAATATAATGATAAAGATCAATATGGCGGCCAGGCTGTAAAGGACGGCGCGATAGGAGCTTTCCCCGCCTCCTAGCTGGCGCAGGACGTCGGAATTGGTGGCAGACCAGCGGGGCGCGTTTGCGGCAAGCCAGCCTTCCGCTTCCAGTGGATCCGCAAAGAGAATGTAGGCATCGTACATGGTGTCCGGATCGCCGTCCGCATTGGCCAGGGAGGAACGGAAGGTCAGGGCCGTGTAGCCGGGAGCGCTGTAATTTTCAAAGGAGGGGCGCTCGTAGAAGCCCACCACCGTGTAGGTCTGTTCCCTGGTATCCGTAAGCTGCTCCACCGTCTCCGGGTCAATGGGGGAGCCGTCATAGTCCTCCTGGGATTTGCGTTCTTCTTCCGTGTAGAGATAGGACATTTGCTGGTCCAGGATCCAGGGATTTCCTTCACTGTCCACCGAAAGACGGCTGCCCACCTGCAGGGTGAGGACATCTCCCAGGGCCAGGTTGACGCCGCCGTTGTAGGACAGATGCTCCGGGATCAGCAGCTCCCGGTCATTTTCCGGCAGCCGCCCGCTGGTGACATGGATGGGCAGCATGTCGGTTGTGGATTCATCCATACCGGAAATATAGAGATAAGGCTTATCCGGATTGGCGCCGTCTGTAAGGCGCGCATAGCCGATGTGCTCTAGGTAGGTAACCTTATCGATGGTAAAATAGTGGTTCAGCAGGGTTTTGCGTTCTTCCCGTGTGACGTCCATGCAGCCATGCCAGTTGCCCTCCCGCATAATGGCGGTGGTCAGCAGATAATGCTGGCCGGAGGATACGCTGGTGGTGACGGCGGTGAACATGGACAGGGACAGGATGATCCCGATAATCGTGACGATGGTCCGGGTTTTATTTTCTTTTAAATTTTTCAATACGACTTTCCGGAAAATTTTCATGGACGGATCTCCTCGTCTCTGGTGATTTGCCCGTCTTCAATGGCAATGATCCGGTCGGCCTGAAGCGCTATATTTTCATCGTGTGTAATAATAATTAAAGTTTGATTATATTTCTGGTTGCTGAATTTCAGCAGTGATACGATCTCCTGACTGTTTTTGGAGTCCAGGTTACCGGTGGGCTCGTCGGCCAATACCACCGCCGGTGCGTTCATCAGGGCGCGGCCGATGGAGACACGCTGCTGCTGTCCGCCGGAGAGCTGGTTGGGCAGATGTCCTTCCCGGCCCCGGAGGCTTAAGATATCGAGAAGCTCGTTTAAGCGTTCCTGGTTGATCTCGCGCCCGTCCATCAATACCGGAAGGGTAATATTTTCTGTCACGTTCAGCACGGGGATCAGGTTGTAGAACTGATAAATCAGCCCCACCTGCCGCCGCCGGAAGATGGCAAGCTGGGATTCGTTCTGGGCGTAGACGTCGTTGTCCTCCAGGTACACCTTTCCGGCCGTGGGCTTATCTACGCCTCCTAAGATGTGCAGCAGGGTGGATTTTCCGGAGCCCGAGGGCCCGATGATGGCAACGAATTCTCCTTTGCGCACGGAAAAAGAGACATCGTTTAGGGCGTAGACGGCGTTTTCGCCTTTGCCGTATATTTTTGTCAGATGCTCTACTTTTAAAATATCCATAAAAAACCTCCGTTATCATTGTGATACGCTTAGTATACGGCAGGAAAATGACAGGGCCATGACTTTTGGGTGACAGATTTGTCATATAAGGTATGATACCCCACATCACACCGCCATATCCTTATAAAACCGCACTACAAACCGCGCCCCGCCCTCCTTACGGTTCTCCACCTTTACCGAAGCATTCTCCCTAAACAAAATCATCCGGCACAGGGCCAGTCCGATGCCCACGCTTTTGGAGGAAGCGTTTTTTCCCTTGTAAAACCGTTCGAACAAATGAGGCAGATCCTCCGGCGCAAAGCCAGGGCCGTTGTCCTCAATGACAAGCTGGGAGTAGATAGCATTTTCCGAGATGCGGATGGAAATGGTTCCTTCCGGGGGCGTATGCTCCGTACAGTTTTTCAAGATGTTTCCCACGGCCTCCACGGTCCAGGCCAGGTCTCCCCGGAAGGTTTCCGTTCCGGTAGCCGCTTCCACCAGAAGCTGCTGGCAGTGAAGCTCCATGGGAATGGCCAGGGGCGCGGCGGCTTCACGTACCAGTTCCTGCAGGGAATGCTCCTCCAGATGGAAGACCACGATCCCGGCATCCAGCCGGGACATTTTCAGCAGCGCTTCGATGAGCCAGTCGATCCGGTGGATCAGAAGCGTCATCTGGCGCAGAAGATCCCGGCGTTCCTCATAAGGAAGGGACGGGTCGTTTAAACGGGAAATCAAAAGGTGCATGGAGGTTAAGGGGGTGCGGATCTGGTGGGAGATGTCCGCCATGGAATCGGCAAGCTGCTGCTTATCGGCCAGAAGCTGGCTGCTCTGCTCCCGAATCCGCAGGAACAGCTTCTGGATCTCATTTTGCAGGATGGAAAGCTCCCCCTCCCGGTAATCCTCAAATTCCAGGGCACAGCCGCTGTGAAGCATCCGGTCAATGCTGCCACAGAGTTTATGAAGATAACGGTAGCGGCGGTAGGTGATTCCAAAATGAAGGAAACCAAAGCTTAGGCAGACCAGCAGGAGAAAGATGGCCAGGAGTAGCCGGAAAAAGGCCGCTCTGGTTCCTGCCAGGGGCAGCAGAGCGAAAAGAAAAAGGCCGGCGGCAGAAAAGAACACCGTGGCGGCCAGATAAATCATGAGGCTGTCTCGAATTTCAGGGTTGCGAAAAAAGTGCATAATCTATCCTCCCAATCATGTTTAAAGCGGAAAATATCCGCCTCAATCCATCCGGTATCCCAGTCCGCGCACTGTTTTTATCATCTGTGGATCCGCCGGATCGTCCTCAATCTTTTCCCGGATCCGCTTAATATAAACGGTAAGGGTATTGTCATTGACAAATTCCCCGGCCACATCCCAGATCTCCTCCAGAAGCTGGTTCCGGGATAAAATATGTCCCCGGTTATGGAAAAAATACAAAAGCAGCCGGTATTCCAGGGCCGACAGGATCACTTCCCGGCCGTTTTTGCTGACCAGGCCCCGCCCGGTATCCACCGACAGCCCCTGGCAGGACAATACCGGGGAAGAACCGCCGCAGCGCCGGAGCACGCTGCGGATGCGGGACACCAGCTCCCGCGGGCGGAAGGGTTTGGTAATATAATCGTCGGCGCCAAGATCCAGCCCGGTGACCACGGAATATTCATCGTCGGAGGCAGTCAGAAAAATCACCGGAATCTGACTGTTGCTCTTGATGGCCGTGCAGACCCCGAAGCCGTTACCGTCCTTCAGGGAGACGTCCAGAAGCACCAGATCATAGTCGTTCCGGGAAATCTGCTCCAAGGCCGTCTTCTGCCCGCAGGCGGTATCCACGGCAAACTGCTCCCCATGGAGAAAACTTGTTAAATTGTCCAGGATGTCAGGGTCATCCTCCACCAGCAAAATCCGATTCATCGGAACCTCCCTCTTTGAAAAACCTCTTTCCCAGCTCCCCGGTCCACGCGGGGGCAGAACCACCCTGTGGCCGTCATGTCCGCGCGGGGCCAGAACCGTCCCAACAGCTTCTACGGCCGTTCCAGGGCAGGATCAGGCCCTCCCTCATGATCCCCGGGCAGCATTTTCAAGTAGCGCATCAGCTTATAGGAAAGCCCCATGGACATGATCTCATCGCCATCCTCCAGGGAGCAGCCGGTGAGGGCCTTGATCTTGTTCATACGGTATAAAAGCGTATTTTTATGGATATGCAGGTTCTCCGCAATCTTCGCCGGATTGCCCGGCGTCTGCAGGAAGCAGTGCATGGTCTTAAGAAGCTCGGAATGCCGGTCCTGGTCATGATACAGCAGCTTCATCATCGCCGGATGAATGAAGAACAAAAGATCCTCAGACTGCTCGCAGATCTCGATAATATGGTAAAAATAGGCGTCGGAGTAATAGTGGATGGGGCCCGCCTCTCCTAGCCGTCGCCCGATCTCCGCCGCCTTTTTGGCCTGCAGGTAGAACCTTCGGGCCGTACGAAGGTTTGTGAAAAAGTTGCTCATGCCGGCATTCAGGTGGTTGGCCCTTAAGTAACTTTCCAGGTTTTTCAGTTCATAGGCGGACAGACCGCTCTCCCGGGAACGGGAAAACAGCATCACCAGCGTATTTTCATAAATGGCGTACAGGGAGCCTACCAGGATATTGTTCAGCTCCCGGACGATGACCTCCAGCTTGGAATTGGTGTCCCGGTAGCTGGTGGAGGAGATCGTCATAATGTACAGGTCCTCCTTCAGGTCGAAGCCCAGGGTATGCAGGCGGTCCCGCACATTGGGAAAATTAAGCTCCGGGTTGTCCAGAAGATCTGCCAGAAAATAAGAGAACATCACGTCCTTGTTCTGGCTGAAAAAGCTGTCCTTCTGCAGCTCCATGGAAATGAACCGGGTC
>CATJBQ010000158.1 GCA_949738465.1 uncultured Lachnospiraceae bacterium | reverse complement strand
TTGCGGATTCGCCTTCCTTTAAGGTAAGGGCTTCCTGATCCAGGCTGACGCTCTCCACCGGTACCGTCCCTTCGGGAATCTCTTCAAATACTGCCTTCAGGCTCACCGGGCCCGCCGGCATGGATATGGTCAGGGGGTTCGCCTTCGTTTCCTCCACGGTCAAGGTCATTCCCTCCGCTGTCCAGTATGCGAACTGCATTCCTTCCAAAGCCGCGTCCGCGGTAACCGTTACCGTTTCCCCTGCTTCGTATTCCCCTGCCCCGGTACCAGACTCCACAGTCAGGGTATATTTTTCCGGAATCAGCTCAAAGGCTGCGAAGAGGAATACATCCTCCGCCGGCATAATAAATTTTCCATCTGTCACCACCACGTCGCCGGAAACGCCGGATACCGCAAGGCTGCCCTCTGTAAGGCGATAACCCTCCGCAGGCGTAACCTCAAGGGTTACTTCCTCGCCCTCTGCCGCCTGCTGCCGATCTGCCGTCACGCTGCCGTTTTCCATACTGGCTATCGTAATCTGATATTGCTGGGGCGCATCTTCCTTATAAGGACTTACATAGATATCATCTACATAATATTTAATATTGATCCCTTCAAAACCGATGGTACCCTTTGTATTTTCAGAATCGCAATATTCAAAGATCTTCTCGCCGTCAATATACGCCGTAACCACGCCGTTCACAGCGTACATCCGGTAGGTATGCCAGCCGTCCAGGAAATCCGTCGGCCGCGCAGCGGCCTCAAGCTCCTTATCCAGGGACGGTGTCCTCCGGTATAAGATAAAATCACTGCCTTCCCGCTTCATCTTCACCGCATAGCGGTTATAATTCCCCTTCGAATCCGGAGAATTGATGCACCAGGTGGGAGACAGATTATCCCAGGGCTGGGGATCTGCCGCATCCCAGCTTACAGCCTTCACCCTGCATTCAAATACGTAATTCTCCCACTCCATCCCGTCTTCATAGTAGACCAGATCGTCCAGAGAGGTTACAAACAGCACCCGGTTAGAAGCATCCTCCGGATCCGTAATCACCTCGGAGGTGGCTTTTCCTTTGTTTGCCTTAAACACCGCCGGATATTCGGACTCGAAATCCTCCTTCAGGTAGCCGTCGGTCTCAATGATATACTCCGCTTCCATCACGTCGCTGTACTGGGCGCCTTCCATAATGGCAACGTATTTTAACGTGGTACTCTTACGGATTACAATGCTCTCCCCATGGATATAGTACTGGCCATGGTCGGGATCTCTGGGATCCGTGCCGTCTAAGGTATAAAATATCTTATGGCTGTCGTCCGCCGGAAGAATCCGCAGGTCAAAGGCCTCCCCATAAGTACCGCTCTCTATGTCTACCGTGGGAGCCTCGGTCTTGGGACGGGTCACACGGATATCATCCACATAGTACTCCACGCCAATGCCGTCGAACCCGATGGTTCCTGCCGTATTGGCAGAATCCTGGTGGGAGAACACTTCCTCCCCGTCAATGAAAACGGTAATCAGTCCGTTCACCGCAGACATTGTATAATCATGCCACTGGCCGGCAAAATCAGCAGGCGCACTGGCGGTAACCATATCGGTGTCGCTGCTGTCTCTCCGGTAAAGAGAGAAATCATTGTTGGCCCGGCGCAGCTTCACCGTATAACGCTTGAAATTCCCTTTGGTGTCCGGAGAATTGATATACCAGGCCGGCGCCATATTATCCCAGGCAAATTGCGCGCTCCCGGCATTCCAGTTATCGATCTTAATCCGGCAGGAAAAGGTATAATTGGACCAGTCCATGCCGCCCTCATAATAAATCAGGTCGTCCGGAGAAACCACATGCAGCACCTTGTTATCACTGTCCGCCGGATCCGCAATCACTTCAACGGTTGCATTCCCCTTGTTTTTCATAAAACCAATGGGATTCTCCGACTCAAAATCCTCCTCCAGCAATTCGGCCGCCGGACTCTCCGGTGGCAGCGGCGATTCCAGATCCCCGGCCGGAGGCGCATACTGTCCGCCGTACACGTACAGTTGGTCAAAAAACGCTTTTCCGCCAATTCCTTCCCAGTCGCCCATTCCGATATAGGTGAAGGACGTAGCCACGCCGTCCGCTTCCGTATAGGCCGCCACAAGCTGGTCGTCGATGTACAGCTTCACATCGGTTCCCGAACTGTAATCAAACTTGAAGGTATGCCAGCCAAAACACCGCTTTACATTCGTCTCTATGAGCTCGTTCCCCTTCTTGATCTGGTAGTAATCCTTGGAAACACGGCCTGCCGCGCCGATTCCCAACGCATTCACCCCGTCGTCCACACGCAGGAAAGAGTTGGGCAGGATCTCGGTGGGAACGGCGTCCCCCCGGTCGTTATTGGCATAATCCTTTCTCCGGTCCAGATATTTTACCTCGACGATCTTGTTCAGCTCATCCTTAAAGGTCCGGCTCACCACAATCCCGCCGCTGTTCAGATCCGCGTTAATGGGCAGAGAACGTTTCCCGATCCGGGGGTCCTCCGACATATAGCCGTAGCCGATGTGCATCTCCAGCGTACCCTTCTCCACGGTCCATTTTCTCAGATCCAGGTTCCGGGAAGCTTCGAAGTCATCGTAAAAATACAGATCCTCCGGCGCCTGGGTATACTCCCGCTTGCTGGTCCGATAGGCAGAGGGGAAATTCTCCGTCAAGCCGATCCTGTCATACTCCAGCTTATCGTCGTCAAAGGTCTTCAGATAATCGTCCGTGTACAGGTTGTTGGTACAATTTTCAAAATAATACATATCGCCGTACCCATCCCCGCCGGACCTGTCCCGGATGGCCATCAGATGATGCTGGGTATTGGCCGCCTTGATGTTGGTAAACTGGCTGCCGGTGGCTCCCATCGCGGTATCTAAGCCCCCCACCGTACATTTTTCAATGACAGAAGGATCCGCGCCCACATCCGTAATCAGCATCTGGTTAAAATAATTGTACCGGTCAATAGAAGTATCGATCCCGTCCAGATTGGTTTTCAGGTCGTTGGGATCGTTGGAGCCATGGAGCCGGTTCACATCCCGGCCCGCCAGCAGCCAGCTTAAAAATACCGCGCTGTCCTCCCCGGCATCCTGCTGGGCGTCATGGACATGAATATAGTCAAAATGGTTGCCTACGGTGTACATATCCCGGATCTCGTCGTAACCGCTGTCGGCTCCGTTCCAGTCTCTGCGATAGCCCCCCAGCACCAGAATGGCCCGCTTGGGCGTGTCATAGATCTCCATATTGGTGAAATGATTCTGGCCGGAGCTCATCACGGTCATACCCACCGCATGTCCCACCAGTTCGCCCACCTCATGGATCAAAACGTCCTCCACGGTGTTGTGATTGTTGTATTTTCCGATGGCCGGGTAGCCGCCCTCAAAGATCAGGCCGCCGTAACCGGTATTCTCAATCACCGATTTTGTCAAGGTATTATACTGGTTGTCTCCCGCGTAAATAATCCCGTACAGACCAGAATTTTTCACCCTGGTATTGGTGATGGTGATATCATGGGTTCCCTCCAGGGTAATGGAGCCTGTCCGGAATTCCTCCCGGTCCACGGATTCACAATAGGAAGGATTGGTGCTGCCTTCCGACGCCTTGGGATGATAGCCAATACCGGCTCCCGCGTCCCCCCAATTCCAGGAATAGGTAAAATAATCCGCAAACTCCGTATCCTTTACCGCCAGCCCGTCGATGGTGATGTTATGAACCTGCTTTTGTGGATCCGGCTCGTCGGCCAGATTGGCCTTCTGCGCTCCCTGAAAATGCAGGACCGTCTGCATCCTGGGGACAACCACGGTCTGGGTTTCTATGGGTCCGTCCTCCGCCTTGGGATAATAGTAAAGCACACCCGTGGACTTACGATAGTGATATTCTCCCTCCACATCCAGGAACGCCAGGTTTCCCTGCAGGAAATATCTGGCGCCGGAGCCGATGTTGTATTTCGTCCGGTATTTTTCCGGATAATCCGCCGGCGCCTGGGGGAATTTTAACTCCCTTTTGCCGGTATCGATGGTCGTAACCGGAACCGTATTGGTGAACCAGTCCCAGTCTCCGCCGTCCCATACGAACACCTGTGCGATCTCATCTTCTCCCCGCTCCATGGCATGGACCATGCCGTCGATGGCCTTCTGGTCCAGATCCCCGGCATAATAGTTCATGTTCCGGTTATTATTATGTCCCCCTGCGGACCGCAGGTACGCTCCCTTGGCCATGGGAAAATTCGGGTTGTTGTCACGGTTTAAGGTTCTGGCCATGGTGGCCCGCCGGTCGTTGACATACAAGGTATTAAAATCATCGTCCCCGGGATCCAACTGGACCTTATAGATCTTCCCCAGCAGGGAAGCGTCCAGATCATATGTAAGATCGCTTTCATCCGCCAGCTCCCAGCCGGTAACCGCCTCGCCCCCAATGAGACTGGCCCTTCCCGGCCCGTCGGCGCTCTGGTAAACCACCTCATACCCGTTTGTCCCGGAATCCTCCTCCGTAAATACGATGGTGTCCTTCAGAAAATATTCTCCTGCGCCGATATGGACCACAATATCCCCGTCCATATCCCCATTCAGCTTCCGGACCTCCTGCTGAGCCCGCTCTATTGTCTGAAACGGCGCCTGGGAGGATCCGTCGTTCTTATCGTCCCCATTTACGGATACATAAAGGTCCTTCTGCTCCCCGGCAGGAGAGCCCGCTGCCCGCGCTTCTGCGGGCAGCATGGTCGCTGCCATGGAGGCAGCCATAACCGTGGCTGCAAGCATGGTAACAACGGACTTCTTCTTCCTGCGCATCTGCTCACACTCCTTTTCTCTTTTTCCGATACCCGGATGCAGCCGTTGCCGCAAACAGCAGAGCTGCCGCCGCTCCAATCAGGATCCAGGTAGCTACGGATGTGGTATCTCCGGTTTTGGGTTTCCCGGACTGGGTTCCGCCGGTATTCTGGCCGGAATTCCCATTATGATTGCCGTTATCATTGTTATTACTGCTGTCTGTCTTTTTCAGGTTCTGGATGGCGTCCTTCAAGGCCTGCACCGCCGCGTCGATCCGCGCCTGGTCGTCCTCGCTTAAGTCCGCGTCCTCCAGAAGGGCCTTCGCCTGCTCCAACGCCTTCTGGAACGCCTCTACCGATTCCCTGGTATACCCGGAGGTATCGATGCTTTCAGCCCATTCCACTGCCTGCTTTAACTGGCTCTTATCTGCCTTGCGCCGCAGGGCGTCCATTGCCTTCTGCAGCCGCTCAATGGCTGCCTGCACATCCGCAGAATCGGGATCGGTGGTCTCTAAGACTGCCTTCGCCTGCGCCAGGGCCTCCTCAAACTCCTGCCAGCCTGTATCCGTATATTCGCCCTTTTTGCCTGCAATCTCCTCAGCCCGCTTCACCAGATCCGCCAGGCTTGCCAGATCCGCCTCCGTTACATGGACCTCCTGGAGAACAATCTTTTCATAGCCCTCCACGCTGCCGACAGCAAACACCACCCCCGGTTTTGCATAGAGTTCCGGAGATAATTCCGCGAAGGATAGCGCTGCGCTCTGCTGCCCGTCCGAACGGTACACCGTAATGGTGGACGAGAGTACGGGAGCCTTCCCCACCTGGGTCGTCACCACCGGCAACGTGCCAAAGGACGTAGAGCTGCTTCCTGTCGTGCCCTCCAGACCGTTTACCGTCACGTCAACCGACACGCTTCCATCCGCAAAGCCGTCCAGGGTTCCATAAACCGTAAAGGTTCCGTTCTGCCGGTACAGCATGGGGCTCACCATTCTCCAGATGATAGCAACATCCTCGCTGCCTCCGTCTGTAAAATCTACCTTCACCGTTTCCGGAAGGACAGGGGCAACCCCCCGCTCTGTGGCTACGGCAGGAATCTGGCCAATGCTGCTAATTCCTACCAACTTGTTGATCAGGATCCGATACTCCTTTTTGCCTGCCAACGCCGACTCGGTGAGAACCAATTCGTTGACGCCCCGTTTCAGGTCCAGGACAATCGGCGTACTTCTGGTGTCTGCCAGCGCCATAACTGCATTTATCGCCTTCTGATCTGTTCCCATCTGGGGTGCTCTGGAGATTTCTGATTCCTGCTCCTTGAAGCCCTCCTCTGTATCCGCCTGATTCTGGTCTTCTGTCTCCTGGTCCTTCGTGTCTTCCTTTACATCTGTCTGATCCTGGCCGTCTTCCTGGGAAGTCTCTTGATCCTGGCCGTTCTGATCGGCATCTGCCTGATTCTGGCCGTTTCCATCCACATCTGCCTGATCCTGACCGCCCTCATTGATGTCCGCCTGGTTCTGACCATTCGCATCGGTGCCTGCCTGATCCTGGTCTGCATCCCCGAGGACTGCCGCATTCCGTTTTTCCCCATCCAGGATTACTTCCTTAGGGCTTTCCTCGTCTTCTGCTTCCTCCATCGCCTCCGCAGTCTCTGCCGCGGCGTCCGCTTCTTGCGGAGCTTCTTCCTGCGGGGCTTCCTCTTTCGGAGCTTCTTCCTGCGGGGCTTCCTCTTTCAGAGCTTCCTCTTTCGGGGCTTCTTCCTGCGGAACTTCTTCTGTAAGCCCCGGACTCATCCCGCTTACTACCGCTGCTTTCGCCTGCTTTGTGCTGTCCGCGCTGTTGGCAATCTCCTGGCCGTTGAGTTCCGCCTTAACCGTCACCGTGGGGTCGTTGACCTCGGGCAGGGTAAGGGTTACCGGCTGGGTAGGATCGTCAACCGTCACATAATAGTTGTAATGGTTGGGATTGAACTCGCCGTTCAGATTGATGTTGTCTAATCCCAGATTGCTCTCATAGGCCACGTTTGTCGGATTGGTAATAATCTGGATATCATCAATATAAGAGGTACAGTTAATCCCTCCAAATCCAATCCCGCCGCTGGTATATTGTCCGTCGTTTACACTGAGCATCGTCTGACCGTCCAAGCTGAAGCCCACCTTGCCGTCAAAGGTCTGAATCTGGAACTCATGCCATTCCTCAACATTAAATCCTTCCGGAACGGCCACCTTTCCCAGGGAAGAATCAGAACTGTACGTATGCTTACAGATCTCAAAATAAGGCGTTCCTGCTGCAAAGTCTCCGTTGCCGCTCTGATTCTTGCGGTATACCACCTGGTATGAAGCCGGATTATTATCGTGATTACTTGCCCCATCGGAAGTCGTCATCACATAAATCGTAAAGTTATCATAGGCCCCCCCAAGAACGGTTTTATTTCCCCATCCGCCGAATTTCCACTTGAATTTCACCAGATAGTTCTTCCAGTCTGCATTGGTCTGATAAAAGGCATGGCCATCGCCACTGAAATGCTTCAGAACCGTATTGGCGCCTTCCGATACCAATTCCTGGGCTAACCGGTCCGTATCCGTGGTCGTGAAGTAGAACGAAGGAAGCTGCCCATCCTCAAAATCAAGATTCAACTGTTCCACATTATCATGGGTATTATCATACTCCGGAACCTCCGGCAATGGAACCGTGCCAGGCTCCTGGGCTGCCGGCTGTCCGCCGTAGATATACAGTTCGTCAAAATAGGTAATGCCGCTTCCGTTTTCACTTCCCATAGCCACATAGCCAAAGGAGGTGCTGACGCCGTCCGCTGCTGTCAGCGTCTTTACCAGCTTCCCGTCAAAGTACAGCTTCACATCGGTTCCGCTGCTGTAATCCCATTTCAGCTCATGCCATCCATAGAACCGGCCGATATCGGTTGGAATCTTTGTATCTCCCACCTTAAGGACATACACGCCGTCGCTTCCGCCGCCCGCTGCCTGGTCGATTCCCATGGCTACCTCTGTGGTTCCGTCGTCCACCCGGCCATAGGTGGTGATCCTGTCATTGATACTGATTCCGGAGGTATAAGAGCACAGATTAAAGCCTGCCCGGTCAAACAGCTTCATGGTCACAACCTTATTCAAGGGACTTGCGAATTCCCGGTACAGAACGGGTTTCTCCTTATCGCTGTTAATCGCAAGCGCCATACGTCCCCCAAAGGCTCCCTCTGACGCCCATGTGGTGGTAGTCTCCGGCGTCCCGTCCTTATAGGACCACTTGCTGATATCCAGGCCTCCCTCGAAGTCTTCTGCAAAATAAATGTCTTCCGGCCTCTCGGATCCCTTGACGCTCTGGGAATATTCCTCCGGGAAGTCCATGGTCAATCCAATCTTGTCATATTCCATCTTAGAATCGTCGAAAGAATCCGCCAGATTCGTATGGGTTCCGAAATCAACGTTTACATTTTCAAACAGAATCTGGTCGCCGTTGTTGGTAATCGTCTCCACTTCCATATTGAAATGCTGGGGATTGACCACCTTCACATTGCGTAGCTCCATACCGGAGCAGCCCATGTCCAGATTAATCCCGTTGGGCGCAATATCCGTCATGCTGGGGTTTGCCGCCACACGATCGATCACTAACTGGTTTACATAATTCGGTTTGTATTCCGCGCTCCCATACCAGTTCTTATTGTACAGATAGCAGGCAAAGAACGCCCCGTCGTCGCCGCCGTCCTGCTGGCAGTCATGAAGATACGTGTACTCCAGCGTATTGTGGTGGGTATACAGGTCGCGCATCTGGACATAGCCTGCGTCGGCGCCCGCTTTGTTGCGGCTGTTGCCGGCAGTAAAGAAAACGCCTCTTCTGGGAGAATTGTATACTTCCACATTGGATACCGTATTGTAGCCGGATTGTGAGATTGTAATTCCGGAAGCCTGCCCCACCAGCTCGCCGATATCATGGATCAGACAGTTTTTGATCACATTGTCCCTGGAATACCCATCGCCGCCTGCGTCTCCCCCCACGCCCGGATAACCGCCGTCTAACTGGATCCCGCCGTGGCCGGTGTAGTGGATCAGGCAGTCCTGGATCGTTGCCCCCTGATTGGCCAGATACAGATTGATTCCAAACATTCCGGAATTCTTAATATGAACCCTGTTAATGGAAATATTCTTTGTATTGACCATCGTAATATTTCCATATTGGAATTCCGCCCGCTCCGTCTGCTCGCAGTAGGAGGGCTGCGTGCTTCCATCCGCTTCCGCGGGATAAAATCCCAGGCCGTCCCCTGCGTCTCCCCAGTTCCAGCCGTAGGTATACCATTCCGTAGTATCCGCGTCCTTCAAGGTCAGGCCCCGGATTTCGATATTTTCTACCATGCTGTCCCGGGAAGCCCCTTCCAGCCGGATAATCTCCTGCATCGTGGGAATCACAAATTCACACGCCTCGATATCTCCTTCCGGATAGTAATACAAATCGCCGGTCACCTCATTGAAATAATATTCTCCCGGAGCGTCAAGAAATCCCAGATTTCCCTGGATAAAGTATCTCGCATTATTCCTGGTGGCATATTTGGGCCGGTACATTTCCGGATGGCCGCTCACCGTCTTATAAGTCAGTTTGTTGGACGCCGTATCGATGGCAGAAACCGGGATGGTGTCTGTCATCCAGTCCCAATAGCCTCCGTCCCACATATAGACAGAAGCGTTCAGATCGCCACGTGCCTGGGCGTTTACCAGGCCGTTTATGGAATCGGCGCCAATATCCCCGCTTTTATAGATCAGGTCTCCCACGCCTCCTCCAGCCGAACGCATGTATGGTGTCAGGGCCGAAGAAAAACCGTTTTCGTTCTGGCGGTTCTGCGTCCTTGCCAGCGTAGCCCGCCTGTCATTGACATACAGGGTGTAGAAGGAAAGATCTTCTCCCACATGGGTCTTATAGACCTTTCCCTGTGCCGATGCCGGAAGATCTGCATCTGGATCCACTGCGGGATCCCCAGAGCCATCCACCATCTCCCAGGGGGTGTCCACCTTCCGGCCTCCGATCAGTTCTGCGCTGCCTGTTTTGTCCAGATTGCGGTAGATGACCTTGTAGCCGTTTGTTCCGGAATCACGCTGGTCCAGTGTCAGGGTTTCTTCCATATAATAGCCGCCTTCTTCCACAAAGACATAGATATCGCCGCTCATGCTGCCATTGATCTTACGGACCGCATCCCTGGCCGCTTTAAGGGATGCAAATGGCTTGTCATAGGTTCCCTCATTTTTGTCATCTCCCTGGGGCGATACAAAAAACTGTGCCTGGATCTTTCCACTGCCCGCCGCCTCGGCCTTTGAAGCCGGAAGCTGACCGCCTATGGCCGTGATCGTCAAGGCCGCTGCCAGAGCTAATCCTGTGATCCGTCCAATAAAACGCTTCATACTCGTTCTCCTTTCTTTCTCCTCTACTGCTTCCAAAATCCTACACGCTTCGAAACTCCTCTGTCTCTGCGCTCTCCTTGGCCCCCAGGCACAATCCGGCGCTCTCGATTCCCGCCGCCAGGGGCGCTATGGACTCCTTGTCGTGGCCGGTTATCAGCCGTACAAAATTGTCCATCAGGTACTGATCCCCGCCGCCATGTCCCTGCGGGGGCGTGTGGAGCTGAATGGTAGTAATCTGATCGCTCATATGATCATAGACTTTAATTTCATCTTTTACAAAGTCAAATTCTAATGTTCCCTTGTAGCCGTACAGCCTGGCCCCTCTGCGGGCCGCCCCCTTCCTGGCAAAAAAGTTCTGGGAATAGACGGCGTGCATTCCGGATTCGTAGCGGATGATCATGCTGCCGCTGTCCTCATTTCCGGTATCCACCGCATAGCAGCAGTAGTCGCTGCGAGGGGTGTCATTCCTGGTCTTCTCAATGTTGTAGGTGCTCTCCATACAGGTCAGCGTACGGTCGCACTGACTGCACCGGAGCCCCGCCGGCAGATCGCCCTTGAAAATCTGCTTGGACTTCATGGCGCACACCTTCACCGGCTTCTCCCCCACCAGATAGTTAATGACGTCCACATCGTGGGTGGCCTTTTGCAGGAACAGCCCATGGGCCACCGCCTCGTTCCGGTACCAGTCATGGAAATAGACGAATCCGTAGGACACGTCGTTAAAGGCCTGGACATGGTCCACCTTGCCGATGGTTCCGGCGTCAAGAATCCGTTTTGCCTCCTGGACCAGCCGTGTGACCCGCAGGGGGAAGGATACCACCACCGGCGCGTGCTCTCGGCTGTCACAGTCCTTTAGGAGCTCTAAATCTTCCCGGCAGATCCCCACCGGTTTTTCCAAAAACAGCGGAATCTCTTTTTCCAGTACTATTTTGGCAAAATGCGCGTGGGTATCGCAGTTGGTTCCCACCATCACGCCGTCCAGCTCCTCCCGGGAGAGCATCTCCTCCGCCGAATGGTAAAACCGGATTTTTTCCGGATCCATGGGGCACCTGCGCAGCAGACCGTCGATCTTATCGATCTCCATCTCATGCTGTCTTGCCGCGTTTCCGTCCTTGCGCATCAGCTCTTTGACCCGCTCCGGGTTTTTGTCTGCCACTGCGGTGATTTCGGCCTTGACAGGCTGGTCCGCAAGCTGGTCCATCAGCATGTCAATCCGCACGCCGTAGCCGATCACGCCTATTTTTACTGTCTTCATATAGCCTCCTTATGATAGAGAACGCCCCAGTGACGCCTCCCTATGGATCTGTCACTGGGGCACTCTGCTAAGCTTCCTATTTAGTTCATCCATGCCTCGATCTGTGCCTGCTTCTCGGCAATGATATCATTCACGCCTGCAGACTCCAGTCTTTCTAAGAACTGCGGAATATTCTCCTCCGGATCAATGGAACCGCTGCACAGAGACGGGAGCATCTCGTCGATCACTGCGGAGCAGTTGGCGATCTGGGTCTTCACCGGCTCGGAATTGAATACGAATCCGGACAAGGGGGACACATCTGCCGTCTTATCTGCCTCAAATACGATACCCTGAGACTCCTTGGCCATCTCGCCGGCCTCATTTCTGTTGTAAAGAGCGCGGGTGAAGGTGGGGCTGTAGGACTGTCCGATCTGCCACTCGTTGTAGTTGAAGTTGTACATTCCGTCTACCAGGGAGTAGTTACCTTCCTCGTCGTATACATGGTCAACGCCTTCCTCGCCCTGGGTAATCAGCATATACAGCTCGTCGTTGGTGTTGAGAAGCTCGATGAGCTCTACGGCCTTCTCAATGTTCTTGGAGTTGGCGTTTACTGCTACGGCCGCATTGGCCCCTGCTCCTGCCGGGATGATCGTTCTGGTGGTAGATACTGCCACTGCGGGAGCATTTTCCGGTGTACACATACTCATCTTAGCCACATCTGCATTTCCCGGAAAATCGATGGAATCCGGCCATCCGTAGCACAGCTCTGCCACAAACTTGGCGGCGGTTCTGTCGGGAGTGGTATCGGTAACGGTAGCGCCGTCCTTTCTTACATATCCTTTCTCGTACCAGTCACGCATGATCTTGCAGAATTCCATGAATTCATCGGTTTCAAACTGGTTGATTACGGTCTTGGGATCATCCAGACGGATCCATCCTGGCACCTCGGTATCGCCTACCGCGTCCATATCCCAGTACAGGCAGTCGCTCTTGAATAAGTTTCCGCCCTGTGCGGTTTCCCAACCGATCATATCGGGATGCGCCTCTAAAGCCTTTCCAATGAAGTCGCCAAGGATCTCCAGAGCTTCCAGAGTGGGCTTATCCTCCAACTGCTTCCAATCAAATCCAACCTCCTCTGCGATATCGGAGCGTACCCTAAAGCCCTTTCTCTGGGCTGCGCCCCACTGCTGGTAGTTGACAACCGCAACGATCTTGCCGTCTACCTTCACGCCTTCCCACAGGCCTTCCGGAATTCTGGAATAGGTCTCGGGAGCCAGCGTTGGCAAAAGGTCGGTCAGGTCTGCGTAAGCGCCCTTGGCGGTATGATTGTAAAAGTCCATCCAGTGAGCGGTGAAGCACAGATCCCAATCGTCGCCGGTGTTGATCATCAGGTTCATTTTCTCGGCATACTGGGCCCCGTCCACCGGAATCAGGTTCAGGTGAACGCCGATCTCCTTCTCGATGATCTCGTTTGCCTTATCCATAATCCGGTCCTGGTCTGCCACCGGGCTGTTGGAGTAGTAGAAATTCAGTTCTACGATGTCTCCGGTTTCTTCCCCGGAAGGCTCCTGGCCTTCCTCATCCTTCGTTTCATCCTTCTGGGCGTCGTCTGACTGCACCTTCTGGCTGTCATTTCCAGAATCCTTTTCTCCGCCGCAGCCCGCAAAAACGCTACATGCCATAGCTCCTGCCAGTAAAAGTGCCAATACTTTTCTTTTCATTTTGTTTCCTCCTTCGAGATTTTTGTTTTTGTATTTTTAAAATCTGCCGGCGTTTTGCCCGGTATGACTTCTAATACCTTTTTGTAATAAATATGTAATATATATGTAACATTTATTCCGGCCCCGCCTATTCCTTGACCGCCCCGATGGTCAGGCCCGATTCGAAATACTTCTGTAAAAACGGATACAGGAGAATGATGGGCCCCACCGCCAGGATACAGGTTGCCATTCTGGCCCCCTCGTTGGGCAGCTCCGCAATAGCAAACTCCATGGAGCGGGATGCGCTGGCGTTCTGCTGCAGATACCGGATATTGTTCATCAGAGACTGCAGCAGATACTGCAGGGTCTGAAGCTTGGGCGTCTCAATGTACAGAGAACAGGTCGTCCAGTCGTTCCAGTATGCGATGGCCACAAACAATCCGATGGATGCCAGGGAGGGCTTGGACAGGGGGAGCACAATCTTAAAAAATGTGCGGATCTCCCCGGACCCGTCAATCCTGGCCGACTCCAGCAGGGAATTGGGAATGCTCCTGAAAAAGTTCTTCATAATCAGTACGTTGGTGACGGACGCCAGGTAAATCAGGATCAATACCGTAAGGGTATTTTTCAAATGCAGATACTTGGTCATCATCATATAGGTAGGAATCATTCCGCCATTGAACAGCACCGGGAGATATACGAACAGCGCCAGCTTATTTCTGGCCGTCACTTCTTCCCTGGTAAGGCCGTAGGCCAGCATGGACATAAACAGCAGGTGTAAAACAGTTCCCACCGCCGTGACAAAAATCGTCACTCCATAGGCCCGGATTACGGAAGTCGCCCCTGCAAATACATATTTGTAGGCAAAGGTGCTGAACTGCCTGGGGATCAGATGGTAGCCTTCCGCCAGCAGCGTCTTCTCATCGGTCAGGGAGATCCCCAGCACCAGCAGAAGCGGGATGATACAAGCCAGGGCCAGCAGGATGAAAAGAATATGTATCACCGCATATGAAATTTTAAATTTTCCCGTTTTCATCTTCCACCTCCTAGAATAACGCGCTGTCCGGATCGACCTTTTTGATGACCGTGTTGGCGCCAAAGACCAGCACAAGCCCCATCAGCGACTGATACAGCCCGGCTGCGGTTGACATGCCATAATCGCCTAAGGTCCGCAGCGACCGGTATACATAGGTGTCGATCACGTCCGTGGTACGGTACAAGGCCCCGGAATTGTTCGGCAGGGAGAAAAAAGCGTTCCAGTCTCCCAATCCGCCGTTGAACAGCTTTCCTACCCACAGCAGGGACAATACGATGATGGTGGGCTTAATCAGGGGCAGGGTAATCTTTTTGATCTGCTGCCATTTGGTGGCCCCGTCTAACTGTGCCGCCTCATAGTAGTCGGTATTGATGCCCGCGATGGCCGCCATGTACAATACGGAATAGTATCCAATATTTTTCCACATATAGGCCAGCGGCATAATGAACCGCCAGTAGCCCGCATCGCTGTACCAGGCAATGTCCATGCCAAAGGAATTGTTGATAATCCCACGGTCAACACTGAGGAGCGCGAACAGGATGTACTGGATGACGATCCAGGACAGGAAGGTGGGCAGCAGGATCGCTCCTTTATAAATGGTAGAGCTGACCTTTCCCTTGACCTCATTTAAGAGGATCGCCAGCGTAACAGCCCCCAGCGTAACCAGCAGCATCTCCAGAATATTGTAGAAGATGGTGTTGAAGGTTACGATCCGCGCCGTATCGGATTTGAAAAAGAATTCAAAATTCTTAAACCAGGGATCCATCCAGGGGCTTCCCAGAATTCCGTCGTTGGGATTGAAATCCTTAAAGGCGATCAGAATCCCAGGAAGGGGACAGTAAAACAGCAGCGCAATCAGAAGCAGTCCCGGCGCCATCATAATGTAGAATGGCAGTTGGCGTTTCAAGGGGACCTTCCGCCGCATCGCCTTGTTGCGTTTTTTCATATGCATTCCTCCTCGCTTTTATGTGCGTAAGACCCGCCGGATTTGTATCCGTGCGATCCTTTGTGCTTTGTTGGGTTCATTATTGCGCACCCTCCTTATTTTTTCAACAAAGATATTCGTGTATATCTCCCTTTTACTTGAAAATCCGCCCTCTGAAAAGTGTTGTTTTCTCCAATTTTTATTTTTTATGGGGAGAAATATTGAAAAAAATACTTGATTTGATTATAATTCAGAGTAGTTACTTGTTCAATTTTACGGGGAGGATTTTCACATGAGCAGACCATATATCAGAGGAAACCAGAACAGCAGAAGCTTTTTTTCCACACTTTTGATTTCATTCATTCTAATTTCCGCTGCTTCTACCTTATTGTTGACCATATTTCTGACAATTAACTATTTTCATTCCATGAAAAACTCTCTGGAGGAGTCCAATCAGCAGCTTCTGGCCCAGACCAACTATGCCATCGACCAGATCGATGAGAATGTGGAGCGCTTAGCCAGCTCCCTGATGAACAGCAATAACATCAATGCCTATCTGGCAATTCCGGACATTGAAAATACGGTTCCGGTACTGACCGGTCGGGAGCTAACTAACCAGATGATGACTCTTCCCTATGTAGAAAGCATTTATCTCTACAATTCCTCCACCGGATGCGCCTTTTCCACCCGGGCCGGCTATCAGCAGCCCCTCTCCGGCTTCGAGGACAGCGAGGCCGCAGACCGGCTGATGGACGATGAGTTTCTGCGTTCCCACTCCAAACGGCCCGTTCCCTCCAACCGGGATCCAATCACCAACGACGCTAAGATCCTCAGCTACTATTTTCCCACCTTTTACGGGGACCGCCTGGATCATGCCATTGTGATTAACGTCCATACCTCCTCCCTTACTGATTCCATCGCCTCCATGAAGCAGCTTACCACGGATATGGAATCCAATTTCATTATTCTGGATGAAAACCAGAAATATCTCACCGGCGTCCTGGAGAACTCCATTCCGGACAAAGAAGCCTGGAAGGCTTCCACCCGGGAGGTTTTGTTATCCCGGGGCGTTCTGGATACTGCTTTTGTGAAAATCGACGATACCAGCTATTTTCAGGTACATACAGCGGACAATACCTATGGCTGGAATCTTTTGAATTACATTCCGGCCCGGGAAATTTTCAGCCATGTGATCTCCACGACGCTGATCGGCCTTTTGCTGTTCACCTGCGTCCTTTGCGTTACCTTCTTCTTCTGTCTCCATTTCAGCCGGCGGCTGAACACTCCCGTGGAGACCCTGGCCCGTTTTCTGAACGAGAAGAAGCTGCCGCCCCGTTCGCAGGACCCCGCCGCCCCCAGGGAATTCCAGAAGATCCTGTCCGCCGTTTCCCTGCTCCAGGAGAACAACCAGCAGCTCCGTTCCCTGCAGCAGAAGACACGGTATTCCCAGACCCAGGATTATCTCAACAGCCTTCTTCTGGGGCGGGATACGGATGCCCCTGCCCTGGCCCAGGAAAAAATGGAGCATTTCGGCCTCGCCTATCTGACCCGGGAAAAGCTCTGTATGGCGGTAATTAAGATCGACCAGTACCAGCAGTATTTAAGAAGCCACAACGCGGACGAGCTGTGGGCCACACGCTTCTCTGTCATTAATATCGTGGAGGAGCTGGTGTCTGCCCGGCTCTCCTGTAATGCCTTCAGCCACGCCGACGACAAGTTCGTGCTGCTGATGGCAATTCCCCAGGAGCTGGACGAAGCGTTGCTGGAACAGGAGCTGGAAGCGCTTTTTTCTTCCATCCAGGAGAATCTGGATACGTATCTCCATTTTACGGTATCCATCGCCTACAGCACCTTTTTCCACGGGATTGATTCCCTGCCGGTGGTGTACGCCAATATGGAGAAGTCCCTGCTCCTTAAGATCCGCTACGGCCACAACTGCATCATCGATCCCTACCAGCTTGACGATCTTCCGGACGAGGCCTTCCATCTGTCCTACCGCGGAATCCTGCAGCTTTTGGACCGCCTGATCAACGGCCAGTCCGAGAACGCCTGGTCCGATTATCAGGCGCTTACAGAACATTTGTTTGAATATGATTATAGTGAGATTCTTTCCACCACCATCCATATCACCTACAGCATTTATGAACGGCTGATTGAGAAATATCCCATGCTGAAGGAGCCGCTGACCCGGGAGATAAAGGATTTTCTTCCCAATCTCCAGGCAGCGGAGGTCAGCGACGATATTTACGTTCTGGTCAGGGAATTGCTCGAGACGATCTGCTCCATGGTCCGGAAGCTGAAACAGGATCCTTCCCAACAGAATTCTCCGGTGATCGTGGAAAAAGTAATGCAGATCATCCAGGAAAAATACCCGGATCCCACCCTGTGCCTGAATTCCATCGCCGATATGATCGGCCTGTCGGCCAATTACACGGGACATATTTTCAAGCAGCACACCCAGAAATCCGTTGCCCAGCATATTCTGGATGTCCGCATGGAGGAGGTTGCCCGCTATCTAAAGACAACCTCCCTGCCCTTGGACAAGATCCTGGAAAAAGCAGGATTGGAGAAAAATAATTATTTTTACACAAGATTTAAGAATTATTTTGGGATGTCCTTAAGTGAATATAAGCAGAAACATCAATAATCTTTTTCCTGGGACAAAGGATGGGGCTGTCATTAAACAGCCTCATCCTTTATAAGATTCTTTTTCAAAGTTCCTTTTTTGATTTTTTTGTGCGGATATACACCACATACCCGCCGCCTCCCAATACAAGCGCAAGTAACAGCAGGATCAGAAGGGTATACCAGAAAGACCACCCGGCCGCCTGCTCTGCCAGCGGTGTCTCCTCCTCTCCGATCTCCTGGATTTCCTGGCCGTCTTTCTCAGGAGCGGAAAGCTCTGGGAGGATCTGCTCCCTGGCACTGTCATCCCCGGACGCATCCCCGGACACGGCCTCATCCGCCTCGGTTTCCGGCCTGTTTTCCGTTTCAACCGCTTCCGTCAATGTTCTTCCGGTCCGGCGGGTTGCGGTCTTGTTTCCGGTTGGCGTGGTATTGTTTCCGGCCAGACTGCCCGACGGATTGTTCTGTCCCGGCGTTCCCGGTTTGTTCGGATCCTCCGATGTCCCCGGTTTGGCGGGATCTTCCGGACTTCCCGGCTTATCGGGATCCTCCGGCGTTCCCGGATTATCGGGATCTTCCGGACTTCCCGGCTTATCGGGATCCTCCGGTGTCCCCGGATTATCGGGATCCCCGGGTTCTCCCGGCTTCCCGCCTGCTGCAAATTCCGCTGCAATCGCAACATCCTCATCCGGCATGATAAAGGTATAGGCTCCGCTCTCTCCTTCTACCGGCGTCAGTTGATAAAGTTCTCCGCTTTCTCCCCGGATGGTCAGTTCGCTGAGCTCATATCCGGAAAAGGCCTGCTCATAAACCGTGATCACATCGCCTGCGTGAGCCCGGGAATAATCCTTGGAAGCGCTGGTCGCAATATCTCCATAGGCGGACTGCGCCGTTTCAATCGTGTTCGTTGCATACAGGGTTATGGCATCGCCGATGGTTTCATCCAGATTCTGTTTCCTGACCTCCTGCAGAACCCACTTTTCATTTTCTTCCACCTCCGTCAAGGTCCAGACCCTTCCGTTTACCCAGGCGTGCCGCATGGCATCCTGAACTTCTTCCGTATATTCGCCACCTGTCACAAATGCCCCCCGTTGGATCGCATTGTTCCAGGTTTTCAACATCTGGGCCATGTGTGGATAGGAGCGGAAGGTGTTCCGGTTCACATACCAGCCAGCCCCGGCATTCCATCCGCCCTTCATGGACAGATTCACCAGCAGATTGGCTTCTCCATAGCCGCCGTGATTCCCATGGTCGTACATCCACCCCAGCATACAGGGGAAGAAGTTCTGCTCATAATACCCCAGATAATTCAGCATCTGGTTCAAGGGCGTATTGGACTCGCCCCAACTGATCCTGGAATGTACGTCCCACACGTTGGTATCCATATCGCTGGCTTCGGTGAGAAAGCCGTCGGCATTTCCCGCATCCTTCACCTGCTGGTACACCCTTTTCATATACATTGCCGGAAGAAGGCTGCTATAGACCGACATCTTGGTAGATTCAAAGGAATCGTAGGACATACAGTGAATCCCGGTTCCGTTAAATGCCTCCCCCATCCGCGTTGTGATGGGATCTAAGGATTCCCAGCCTCCCACAAGGCCCACATAGTAATACCACAGCTTATAAGCCTTTGCCTCCGTTCCGTGACTGGCTGCGCTGGTGCCGCTGATTCCACGCCTGCAGCCGGTTAAGGCCCATTCCGTATCGCTGATCTGGATACAGGAGGCATAACTGATCATCTCTTTTTCAATCCGGACATCCCGTGTTCCGCCACTGGCTCCTACCACCGCATCCGAAAACGGAAAACCGTCGCTGACATAAATCGTGGTATCCTCCGGGGAAACCTCCCGGGTCAGAGACGCAAAGCCGGCATAGGACAAGGCTTCGCTGGCCTCCGGGGTGGTATATTTGGTTCCGTAGCTGATCAGGTTCGACAGGGTATGGGTTCCGATATATACCTGATACCGGGCCGCCGTCTCCACCATCTGCCGGACATTTTCATCGGAGCCGCCAAAATTACCGTTGTATTCGTAGGATCCTTCCCCGTTCCATGGTCCGGATGCGCCGTACTGGCCGTAGATATAATTGATTCCCGCATCATTGGCCATCTGGGCGTCGTTCTCTACATTTCCCCAGATTGCATCGTTAAATACCAGAAAATCCTGACCCGTTTCCGTCGACGTCTTCTGCCATTTCCCGTTGATAGTGATATGGGGCAGCCCCTCTTTCAACTGGATATTGGATATGACGTTTAATATATTATCTCTTCTTGTGCCATACAATGCCACCGAAGAACCGATCATGCCGGCCAGTTCCTCTGCATAGGCTCCGGTCATGGCAGGCTGAAGCTGCGGTACCTCCAGATAATATGCCACTGTCCGCATCGTATCCTGGGTGTAATCCCAGGTATAGGCCGACAACGCGCTACCCCAGGTAGAAAATGCCGCCGTATTGGAATAAATATTCCTGGTTACCCGGGAATCCGCATATCCATTGACATTGGGAAGATCCGGCGCATAGAAAGCCTCCTTAAATTCAATGGGCCATCCGCCCACCGTCTTGGTGTTGAGCATATGCATCCCGATGGCGTAGGCATCGTCATAAACCGTCCCAACGGTCTGCCCGCCGGTGGTAATCTCCGTCTTCACAGGCCCCCACAGAACTGCCTGTAAAGAAATCCCCTCCGGTTTTTGAATATTTGTAAGGGTCAGAGAGGTATAATCTCCCTTTTCTTCCAATGTTATTTCCGCTACTGTGTCAATAGAGGCAAATCCCAGAGACAGAACACCAGTTCCTTCATCATAGGACAGAGATGTAGGCGTTTCGATCTGGTAATCCGCAATAAGCGAGACAAGGCTTCGATACGCCCCATCGGGTCCGTCCGCATAGTAATCCCTGCCATCCAATGTATTGATAAGATTTGTTACCCGGCCATGGCTGTCCAGGATCATTTCCAACAGCCCGGCAGAAATCCGCAGGGCATCCGGCGTTGCCGGCTCCACCCAGGCTGCCTTCAGCGTCAGATCCCCGGTCACTGCATCCCCGAACCGGTAAGGCGCTCCCTCCAGCTTCCAGCCGGCAAAAACAAGACCGCCCTTTTCCGGGTTCCTGGGCCTTACAATGGCAAGACCATCCGTCACCCGAACCGGGTCGATGGGCGTTCCTCCATCGGTATCAAAATACACCGTATGTACGGCGGCCTCCTTCCACCTGGCTGTCAATGTCAGGTCGCCGGTCACTGGCTGATTAAAATCCCACGCTTCTCCGTTCTGGATCCAGCCGTCGAAAATCCTTCCCGGTGTAGAGGAAAGGGGCGTTTCCGGCCGGGATACTTTATTTCCGTCTGTTACGGATACATATTCTCTTCTCCCGCCATCATCGTAATCGAAGGTGACAAGATGGTTTTGATAGGCCTGTAGCTGGATCATCTGAGGCAGGATATTGCCGGTGTGGCCGCTGCACCACCAACGAATGTACTGCACGGTTCTGGTTTCAAAGGCAATGGTTTTTCCTCCGCTTTCCAGATAAGACTGGTCCGTTCCGGCGCTTACGCCGCCAATCTCTCCATTCAGCAGCCTGCCGCCGCAAACTGTCTGTCCGGAATTGGAAGGATCCTGGCCGGCCCTGTTTTCTCCGTCAGAATGGTAGACATTGACCCAGTTCTCACCGTCCGCCGATACCTGGAGGATCTGCGACAGGTAGGTAAAACCGCCCTTATTCCAGATCTTGATCGTATTGATATCCACGGGATTTTTCAGCTCCATCTGCACGTAAACCAATTCTCCGCTGTCGCCGCCTTCGTTATTCCGGGGCGCTTTCCAATTGTCAGTGACGGCCCCGCAGGTCAGATCCGACAGGTCGTCGCGTCCATAGCCGCCCCACCATCCGCCGGTATCTGCACCCAGGGAGTTGAATTCCGAGCCAGTGACTTTGGCACCGTAGGCTGCATTTCCTTCCGGAACCAGTACCGGGGGCAGTTCCTCCCCCACCGTATAAACTTCAATTTCTCCTGCCGTCAGCGCATTGGGCCAGGAATTCTGCCCCTGCCCGTCCTGGGTGGCCCCGTGCTGATAGTAACGGACATAACGGGCACGCTGGGCCTCAAAATCAATCTGTATGCCCTCCTCGCCATTTTTCGGTTCCTGGTAGAGGCCGCCTCCGTCCGTTCCGGCTCCCAGACCAAAGAAATCATTTGCATCCGGGTTGTATACGATTTTTGTAGTCCCGTCTGCAAAGTCCGGATCCTCCGATACCTGGAAGATCATGTTATGAGACGTGTTATAGTAACCGGCGTCCGGCGGCCAGACACCGTAGTAAACGATCCGGCCAATCTCATAGCATTCCCCCAGGTCGATAGTGATGTATGGCTTTGTATCCGCATCCTCCGCCTCATTGGCTGTGTGGTACATATAGCTTTGATCCCATCCCCTTGCTGCCGCACCGTCTGTTACCGTCCCGATTCCATCCTCCGGCATTCCGGGAGCAACGGTTACAGGTTTCCCACGAGCCACGTTTTCTCTTGGTTCTTCTGCCCGCACCCGTGCCGGCGGCAACGCCAGTGAGGCGGCCCAGACGCTGGCTGCCAGAAGTCCGCTTAGGATTCTTCTCCATTTGCTTCGTTTCATTTTTTTACCCTCCAATCTGATTTTCTTTTATGGTAGC
>CATJBQ010000157.1 GCA_949738465.1 uncultured Lachnospiraceae bacterium | reverse complement strand
TACACAAAATAAATTCTGGATTGGCTAAAACTTACCAAGTATGAACAGAAAATTTTGTAAGATTAAATACAGGCTTGATGGGGTTTTTTACCGCGTTGCGGAGATGCCAGCCAAGTTTCTCGTGATCCGTTCCCAGCAGCAAGCCGACCCGCTTCCTGCTGGAAAGTACTCCGATCGCGACACGCGCATCCGGAAATCCTTTCACACGATGGAACAGCATCGCCGGGCCGTCTTCCCGCGTAGGGCGGGCCACTGTGCCGCCTGCACCGACATAGCGATAAACACCTGAAATTTCAGCATTGGGATCTGCTTCCACATCCGTTTCCACCAACTGGCCGGGCTGGGACCGCAACAATTCCAACGCGCTTCTTAAATCGTAAACCTCGCTCATTTGTTACCTCCTCCGGATTCCATATTTGTACAGCAAGTATAGCACTCAGACCTCTTGTGGGCAATTCCAATTCCATAGGACATTATTTCCACTTTCGAATAAATCATAAAATTTGTTGTTTTCCTTTCTTTCAAAAGGTATAATAGATATCATCACACAAAGAAGAAAGAGGAGAGGCAGAAAAATGGATTTATTGCATCTCAAAGAATTTCTGGTACTTTCAGACACGAAGAACTACAGTGAAGCCTCCGAACGGCTGTACATGAATCAATCCACATTGTCCAAGCATATCAAGTCTCTGGAAGAAGAACTTGGCATCGCTCTCTTTGACCGGACCACACGCCGCGTCCGGCTGACCGAATACGGGCAGCAGTTCCTCCCTTATGCAGAACAGATCAGTCATCTGGCTTCCCAGTATGAGACGGAACGGGATAGGAAAGATCAAAGCATGCTTACCATTGGAACCATTCCCACTATGGCACAGTACAATATTGTACGCTTAATCCTCTCTTTCAAGGAAAAACACCCTGACGTCCAGCTCAAAATCATTGAGGGAGATACCATAGAGTTAGAAGCCGGACTGCTGAAAAACAATTATGATTTTGCCTTTCTGAGAATCAGTCCGCTCTCTTTATCCTCCTCCCCACTCCGGGATCAGACGATGGAGCAGATTCCCTATCAGACAGATCATCTTATTGCCATCCTTCCGGATACCCATCCGCTGTCCTGCAATGAGTACATAACATTCCGGCAGTTAAAGAACCACCGTTTATGCCTGCTGAAAGAAACGACACTGCTATACAACCTTTGTATACAGGCATGTAAGACAGCAAACTTCATTCCAAATATTTTCTATGAAAGCCATCGGATCGACAACATTCTTGAAATGAGTGCCTTCGGCAATTGCATAGCATTGCTCCCTGACCAGCATTTGCAGACATTCTCAGGCAAACACGCCCTGGAAGAACTGCATCTTGCCATGGTACCAATCGATCCTCCGGTTACAACGACAGTTTCTTTATGCTATCTGAAAAAAGATACTTTTACAGATGCGGAAAGGTATTTTCTATCATTTATAAACAAGGTATTGGGCGTTTAGGAGAACGGACTCATGTCGCAGAGGGATTCGGAAGCCGTTGCATACATAAAGAGCTGCAGATGCCCGAAAGGATCCGGTTCTCCACTTCCCCTGCCTTTATGGTAAAATGGATGGGCGTATCCGAAAATACCCATTGTCCCATCATGCATTTTGGAGCGAATTGTTGATAAAACCCGCGAAGACCCAGTATTTCTGCGCCTTCGCGGGCTTTTTCCCACCAAATATTTTACTCACACCACCAGCATTGCATCTCCAAAACTAAAAAACCGATACCGCTCCCGCACCGCTTCCTCATAAGCCGCCAACACCCTCTCCCGTCCGGCCAGGGCGGACACCAGCATCAGCAGTGTCGATTCCGGCAGATGGAAATTGGTAATCAGCCCGTCCAGCACCTTGAAACGATACCCCGGATAAATAAAGATATCCGTCCAACCGCTGCCGGGATGAAGCGTCCCGTCCTCCTCCGCCGCAGACTCGATGGTCCGGCAGCTTGTGGTCCCCACACAGATCACACGGCCGCCTGCCGCTCGGGTGCGGTTGATCACCTCCGCCGCCTCCTCACTGATCTGGTAGAACTCTGAATGCATATGATGATCCAGCACATTTTCCACCTTCACCGGCCGGAAGGTCCCAAGACCCACATGGAGGGTAACCTCCGCAACGGACACGCCCATCTGGCGGATCTCCTCCAAAAGCTCCGGCGTAAAATGCAGTCCCGCTGTAGGCGCCGCCGCAGAGCCGTCATATTTTGCATACACAGTCTGATAACGATTCTTATCCTGCAGCTGATGGGTAATATAAGGCGGCAGGGGCATCTGGCCCAGTTGATCCAGAATTTCCTCAAAAATCCCATCGTACCGGAACTGGATCAGCCGGTTCCCGTCCTCCACCACCTCTAAGATCTCGCCGGTCAAAAAGCCTCCGCCAAAGGAGATTCGTGTCCCCGGCTTCGCCTTCTTTCCAGGCTTTACCAGGGTCTCCCAGATATCATTTTCCCGGCGCTTTAACAGCAGCAGCTCGATCCTGGCCTGGGTATCCTCCTTCTCGCCAAAAAGCCGGGCCGGAATCACCCGGGTATTGTTTAAGACCAGGCAGTCTCCCGGCCGCAGATATTCCACAATGGAGCGGAAGCCTGTATGCTTCCGCTCTCCTGTCTCTTTATTCAGCACCAGCAGCCGGGAGCTGGCCCGATCGTTAAGGGGATCCTGGGCAATCAGCTCCTGGGGCAGCTCATAATAAAAATCCTTTACATTCATACGTTACTCCTGCTACTGTCTCAACTCGATGCCCATTTCCTCCAGGGCTTTTAAGATATTCTTCATGGCGGAAGCGATATCTGCTTCCTCCAGGGTCTTATCCTTGGCCCGGAAGGTGATGGAATAAGCCACGGATTTATAGCCGGCTTTGATCTGGGCGCCCTCATAGAGATCAAACAACTGATAGCCCTCCAGATAACCGCCGCCCTGGGCGTCAAAGACCTCTTCCACCTGTCCCGCCAGAATGTCCTTTGGCATCACCATGCTTAAGTCCCGGGAAACCGCCGGATACCTGGCAATCCCCTCATATTTGCGGCCGAAATCTGCCTGGGCAGTCACCTTGGGCATATCGATCACCGCCACATACACCCGGTCCTTGATGGAATAGTTCTCCGCTACCTGGGGATGTACCTCTCCCAAATATCCCATAACCTCCCCATTGTAAATGATATTGGCCTGGCGTCCCGGATGCAGGAAGGGCTTCCCGGCGCCGGGGTCATAGGTCTCCTTGCCGTGCATGCCCAACCGGTCAAAAAGCTCCTCCACCACGCCCTTCATGGTATAGAAATCGCCTTCTCCGTAAAATCCCAGGGTAAGCTGCATTCGTTCTTCGGGAAGCTCCGTCACCGGAACCTGCTTCGGCAGATAGACGTTCCCCAGCTCGTAAAGGCGGACGTCCTTATTCCTGCGGTTATAGTTGGTGGCCAGAGAGGTCAGCATCCCGTTTAAGGAAATGGTCCGCATGATACTGAAATCCTCCCCCAGGGGATTGGAGATCACCATGGTCTGGCGCAGCGGATCTTCTTGTGCCAGCAGCAGCTTATCGAATACCTTGGGGCTTTCGAAGGAATAGGTCATGCCCTGGGAGAAGCCGCAGAACTCTGCCACATCCCTTGCGATCTCCTCCACCCGCAGCTTGTAGGACAGCTTTCCGGTGGTTGCCTCGCCCCGGGGCAGGGACACCGGAATATTGTCGTAGCCATAGAATCTGGCCACCTCCTCCGCCAGATCCGCAAGACACTCCAGATCCTGCCGCCAGGAGGGAACCAGCACCTCCCTGGTTTTCTCATCATAACCAAGCTCCAGCTTCCGGAAGTAACCAAGCATGGTTTCTTCGGCAATTTCCGTGCCAAGAAGGCGGTTGATTCCGGCCGCGTCAAAGGCCACGCGCCGTCCTTCCCTCACCTTGCCATAAACGTCTACCACGCCCCCTACAACCTCTCCGGCCCCCAGTTCTTCAATCAACTGGCAGGCCCGGTTGATGGCCTCCATGGCGTTGTTGGGATCCAGGCCCTTCTCGAACTTGCCGGAAGCGTCGGTGCGCATCCCCACCTTTTTACTGGAAAGGCGGATGTTGGTTCCGTCAAAGCAGGCGGCCTCAAACAGCATGGTGGAGACATGATCGGTAATCATGGAATTCTCGCCGCCCATAATGCCGGCAATGCCCACGGCCTTATCCCGGTCGCAGATCATCAGAATGGAATCATCCAGCGTCCGCTCCTGGCCGTCTAAGGTCACAAACTTCTCTCCCTTTGCCGCCCTGCGCACGATGATCTCCTGGCCGGCAATGGTATCCAGGTCATAGGCATGCATGGGCTGTCCATATTCCTCCATCACATAGTTGGTGATATCTACGATATTGTTAATAGGACGGATGCCATGGGCGGAAAGCCGCCGCTGCATCCACTTGGGCGAGGGCGCAATCCTGATATTCTTCACCACACGGGCGCAGTATCTGGGGCAAAGCTCCGTATCCTCCACGCGGACCTTGATGTAATCGTTGACGTCCTCCCCATTTCCGGTTTCTGAGATCTCCGGGGGACAGAATTCCTTTTCAAAGGTGGCCGCTGCCTCCCGGGCCAGCCCCAGCACACCGAAGCAATCCACCCGGTTGGAGGTAATCTCGTATTCAAACACCACGTCCCGAAGCCCTAAGGCTTCGATGGCGTCCGTTCCCACCGGAAGGTCCTCCTGAAAAATATAAATCCCTTCTACGGGGGCTTCCGGGTACATATTCCGGTCGCTGCCCAACTCCTCGATGGAGCACATCATACCCTCCGACGCCACGCCCCGAAGCTTCCCCTTCTTGATCCGAATTCCTCCCGGGGTTTTACTGCCGTCGTGGCCGCCTGCCACCCGGCCGCCGTCCAGCACCACCGGCACCTTCTGGCCCTCCTTCACGTTGGGCGCTCCGGTCACAATCTGGACCGGCTCCCCGGCTCCCACATTCACCTGGCAGACCACCAGCTTATCCGCATCCGGATGGCGTTCTATTTTTTCAATCTGTCCTACCACAATTTTATCAAGATCCGCATCCAGACACACAAAACCCTCTACCTTGGAGCCGGACAGCGTCATGGCGTCGGTGTACTCCTGGGGCGTTACGTCAAGACTGGGAACATACGTTCTAATCCAATTCAATGATGTATTCATTTTTTCCTCTCCTTCTAAAACTGACGTAAAAATCTGTCATCATTTTCATAAAGCAGGCGCATATCGTCAATCTCGTATTTGAGAAGGGCGATCCGTTCCAATCCTACGCCGAAGGCAAAGCCGGAATATTCCTCCGGATCAATGCCGCTCATCTGAAGCACCCTGGGGTGCACCATGCCGCAGCCTAAAATCTCGATCCAGCCGGAACCCTTACAGAACCGGCAGCCTGTCCCCCCGCATTTGAAACAGGTCACGTCCACCTCGGCGCTGGGCTCGGTAAAGGGGAAATGGTGGGGACG
>CATJBQ010000156.1 GCA_949738465.1 uncultured Lachnospiraceae bacterium | reverse complement strand
GGTTTTGAAGGATGTGCTGCCCCTTTTGGAGGCCCAGGAGGATTACAGCAACGACGCCCTGTACGGGCTCTTAAGCGATTATGTGGCTGAGAAGGGGTACAAGAACGGATATGTGATGTGGCCCATCCGTACAGCGGTCAGCGGCAAGCAGATGACGCCGGGCGGGGCCACCGAGATCATGGAGATTATTGGAAAAGAAGAATCCACGGCGCGCATCGGCGCCGCCATCAAAAAATTGGAAGCAGAGACAGCGGATGAATGAGAATCTATCACAGAGCCAGGCCATTGCCCATGTGCAGGGGCCTGCGCTCATCCTTGCGGGGCCCGGTTCCGGGAAGACCCATGTAATCACAGAAAGAACAAGAAATTTAATCGTGAATGAACATATTGACCCGTCGAAAATCCTGGTGATTACCTTTACCCGGGCGGCGGCTCTGGAGATGAAGGAGCGGTTTGTGCGCCGGATGGAAGGGCGGAATTATCCGGTGACCTTTGGCACCTTCCACGCCATTTTTTTCACGATCTTAAAGCATGCCTACGGCTATAAGGCGGAGAACATCGTCCGGGAGGAGCAGAAGTATCAGTTTATGCGGGAGATCGTATCCCGGCTCCACTTAGAGTATGAGGACGAGAAGGAATTTGTGGCGGAGCTTCTGGGGGAGATCGGCCTGGTGAAAAACACGGGTATTTCCCTGGAGCATTATTATTCCAAAAACTGTGCCCAGGAGGTGTTCCACCAGGTTTACGGGCAGTACCAGGAGAAGCTGAAGAAAAAGAGGCTCATCGATTTTGACGATATGCTGGTGTATACCTGGGAGCTTTTGAGCCAGCGGCCGGATCTTCTTGGGGCCTGGCAGCAGAAGTTTGTCTATATCCTCATTGACGAGTTCCAGGATATCAACAAGCTGCAGTTTGACATTGTGAAATTATTGGCCAAGCCGGAGAATCATTTGTTCGTGGTGGGGGACGACGACCAGTCCATCTACCGGTTCCGGGGGGCCAAGCCGGAGATCATGCTGGGCTTCGAGCAGGAGTTTCCCGAGGCGCGGCGGATTCTGCTGGATGTGAATTATCGTTCCCAGAGCCGGGTGGTGGAGTCGGCCATCCGACTGATTTCCCACAACGAGCAGCGGTTTGAAAAGGAGATTAAAGCCAACCGGCCGGCGGGGGAGGCGGTGGAATTTCTGCAGTTTCCCAGCCAGCACCAGCAGAACCTGCACCTGATCCGGCAGATTCTGGATTACCGCCAGCAGGGGATTTCCTATGAGGATATGGCGGTGCTGTTCCGCACCAACACCCAGCCCCGGCTGCTGATGGAGCAGCTTCTGGCCTACAACATTCCCTTCCGTACCAGGGACAGCGTTCCCAACCTCTACGACCACTGGATTGTGAAGGACGTGATGACCTATATCCGCCTGGCCTTAGGAAGCCGCAGCCGGGGGGATTTTCTTCAGATCATGAACCGTCCCAAGCGTTACATATCCCGGGAAAGCCTGGAGGAGGCGGAGGTGGCCTTTGACGTGTGGGCTTTTTATTTCTATGAGATGAAGCAGCCCTGGGTGGCGGAGCGGATCGGGCAGCTTGAGACGGATCTTAAGGTCCTGTCCCGCATCAGCCCCTTTGCCGCCGTTACCTACATCCGCAAGTCCATCGGGTATGAGGAATACCTGGAAGAATACGCCCAGTACCGCCATATCAAGGCGGAGGAGCTTCTGGAGGTGCTGGATGAGCTTGCGGACGGCGCAAAAGCTTTCCGTACCTATGAGGAATGGTTTGCCCATATCGAGCACTATACCCGGGAACTTGCGCGCCAGCAGCAGGAGCGGGAAGAAGGCCGCCAGGGCGTCTGCCTGGCCACCCTGCACAGCAGTAAGGGCTTAGAGTATCCGGTGGTCTTTCTGGTGGACGTCAACGAAGGGTTCATGCCCTACAAGAAGGCCGTGCTGCCGGCGGAGTTAGAGGAGGAGCGGCGGATGTTTTACGTAGGCATCACCCGGGCGAAGGACCGGCTGCACCTGTACCATTCCAGCCAGGTGAACGGTCGGGATATGGACCGGTCCCGGTTTCTGGGGGAGATGGGGCTTGTGGAAGAAGAAAATTAAAACTAAATTAAAAATAAAGTTTTAATTAATAAAAATCACAACAAGAAAGGAAGATCAAAATGAAAGAATTAATTTACACAGTCAAGGTGGAATCCGGAATTGGAATGAAGGCATCCGGGCCGCTGGCCGTAGCTGCCAACAGCTACCCTTGCAAGATTCAGTTCCACAAAGAGGGAGACAGTCTCCGTTTTGATATGAAGCGGGTTCTTTCAGTGGCCAGTATGTCTGTTAAGCGGGGGGATCAGTTGGTCGTCACCTTCGAGGGAGAGAAGGAAGATGAGGCAATGGCGGCGATTCAGAGATTGTTGGAAGAAAATGTGTAAAAAAGGGGCCGGCAGGCCCCTTTTTTCATACCGGCACGGGAGTGGCGAAGGGGTATCTCAGTCCTCCATGGCATCAAAATCCGCTTCGTCCTGCAGCTCGTCAAAACGATCCGCCACGGCTTCGTATTCCTCGTCATCCTCAATATTCTCCAGAGAAGGATTGCCCTCCTCATCCTCCTGGTAGCGGTAGATGAAAACTTCTCCCGCTTTGTTGGGTTCCCCCTTTTCATCCAGAGGCAGCAGCGCAATGTAATCCTGCTCCCCCACGTCAAAAATAGTGAGGATCTCGCATTCTACGTCCGTACCGTCGTCCAGGGATAAGGTTACCATAACGTCTTCCCCGGCTTCCTCAGGAGATTGCGGAACCTGGGAAGGGGTGTCATTCTGCTTGCTCATATTCATACCTCGTTTCTGCTGGAATTTGTCTGACCTGCTTTTATCTTACAGCGAAAACCGGAAATTTGCAAGAAAATTCCTCCAGATCTCCTTTCTGGTCTTCCGGAAAACAGGAAACTTTCAAAATACTATTTTCAAGAAAACCAAAAAATGATAAAATAAGAAACAGAATGCGCCGCAACGGAAAATTTCTGTCGCCAAACGCATCCATCTATGATAAAATGCAGTAGTAGAGTACACAACGCGAATGAAGGAGGCCCACATGAAGTACGAAGTATGCAAAGGAAGCGCTGAGATCCTGGGAGTTCAGACAGAGGGAGAGGCGACCGTTTTTTCGATCCAGAACCGGCAGAGAAAGCCCTGCGCCCTGCTGTTGTATCCACGGGAGGGGGGAGAGGCCCTGCGCATCCCCATGGAGGAGGCGGACGGATGGCCGGGCGTGTTTACCGTTTCCCTGACAGGCGGTCCATTGCAGCATTGTGACTACCTCTACGAGCTGGGGGGCGAGTCCTGTCTGGACCCTTACGCCACACGGATTGTGGGGAGAGAGCAGTGGGCAGACTTTACGGAGAAGAAAGAAATTAAATGTGGATTATATAATGAGAAGTTTTCCTGGAAAAAGGATACGCATCCCCATGTCCCCAAGGAGGAGATGTTTCTCTACCGGGCCCATGTCCGGGGATTTTCCATGCAGCAGAGGCTGCCTGAGGAAGAACGGGGAACCTTCCGGGCGCTGGAGCGCAGGATTCCCTATTTCAGAGAGATGGGGATTACCACGCTGGAGCTGATGCCGGTGTACGAGTTTGAGGAGCGGATGATGTGGGATGCGCACCTTTCCGAAAAGAGCCGCATGGAGTCGGCCCGGGAAAATATCGTGAACTGCTGGGGCTATACCAGGGGGAATTATTTTGCGCCCAAGGCTTCCTATCTGGGAGCGGGCCGTGGGCCGGGGGAGCTGAAGCGATTGATCGCAAAGCTGCATCAGAACCGCATGGAGTGCATATTGGAATTTTTCTTTGATGATAAGTTGAATCCACATTATATTATTGAGGTTTTGCGCTATTGGGCCAAGGAATATCATGTGGATGGATTTCATCTGATCTGTGGGGAGCAGGTGGCGAAGCTGGCGGCCAGGGATCCGTACCTCAGTGGACGGAAGCTGTTTTATGAATGGTTTTCCGACCAGGAGGCGGCAGGCGGCGGCTTTGAGGCGGAGATTTTTTCCTATAACGAAGGCTTCCTCTACGGCGTCCGCCGGTTTGTGAACCAGCAGGGAGGGACCTTGCGGGAATTTACCGACCATATGCGCAGGCAGCATGAGAACCAGGGCTTCGTGAATTTCCTGGCCTGGAACAACGGCTTTACCCTCTACGATTCCCTGTCCTATACCGAGAAGTGCAACCAGGCCAACGGGGAGGAGAACCGGGACGGCAATGCCTGGAATTACAGCGTCAACTGCGGGGAGGAGGGGGCCAGCCGCAAGCGGAGCGTGCTGGCCTTAAGGGACCGGATGGCCCGGAATCTTCTCAGCGTCCTGATGCTGTCCCAGGGGGTCCCCATGATCTGGATGGGGGATGAATGCGGCAACAGCCAGCAGGGCAACAACAACGCCTACTGTCAGGACAATGAGACCGGCTGGAAGGACTGGAGCAATACCAGGCGCAGCCGCAGCCTGTACCGGTTCCTGTGCAGGCTGTCGGATCTGCGCAGGCGCTATCCGGTCCTGCATCAGCCAGGACCCATGAGCCTTGCCGATTCCCTGCGCTGCGGCTACCCGGACCTGTCCTATCACGGCTGCAGCGGCTGGCAGATGGAGCTGGAGGGGAACGCCAAGGCCATCGGTATGCTTTATTGCACTAAATACGCAGAAGCAAGGCAAGAATGGGATAAGTTAAAAGAAGATTTTATTTATATCTGCTGCAATTTCTCGGAGACGGAGCAGAGCCTGGCCCTGCCGGTGCTGCCCAAGGATTTTATCTGGCACGGGGTGCTGGATACCTCCCGGGAGGAGCCCTTTGAAGAATGGGTGATCCAGGAGGACAAACGCAGCTTTTTGCTGGAGCACCACACCGTGTGCGTGCTGACCGGCAGACGGAGGAAAAAGAAATGAATCAAAGACCCTTGATCCGGCCGGCGCTGTCCTGGGGGCTCAACGGATTTGCCCTGAAATGGATCGCCATGCTTACCATGGCCATCGACCATACCGGTATGGTGCTGTTTCCCCAGTATCCGGTCATGCGGATAATCGGACGGCTGGCCTTTCCCATCTACTGCTTTCTGCTGGTGGAGGGGGCGTGTCATACGAGAAGCCGGGTGAATTATGCGCTGCGCCTGTTTCTCTTTGCCCTGGCATCGGAGCTTCCCTTCAACCTGGTGCACGGCGGAAATCTCTGGTACGACGGCGCCCAGAACGTGATGTTTACCCTGCTGCTGGGGCTGCTGGCGGTCTGGTGCCTGGATGTGCCGCGGGGAAGATGGCGGATTGCAGGCGGGGTCGGCGCGTTGCTGTGTCTGCTGCTGGCGGAGGTCCTACGCACCGATTACGGCGGTGGCGGCGTGGTGTTTATCCTGGTGTTCTACGTATTCTATGGAAAGCGGCTCTGGTACAGCGTGATGTTTGTTCTGGCGGATTTTTATATTTATGGCGGCGTACAGAAATTTGCGGTGGCGTCCTTAGCGCCAATTTTACTGTACAACGGGAAGCGGGGGCCGTCTATGAAGTACCTGTTTTATGTGTTTTACCCGGCTCATTTGTTTGTGCTGTATCTGATCCGGTACCGGCTCTAAGGAGGCATACATGAAGATCTGGAGGCATTTTTGTACGATTACCCGCCACAAGCTTCTGGTGCTTGCGGGCTGTTTCAGGGTGGGCCTCTACTGGCAGGGGATCTGTCACGACCTGTCCAAATACGGCTATACGGAATTCCGCTTGGGGTGCAGGTACTATCTGGGAACGGAGAGCCCCCACAACGGGGAACGGCGGGCCTACGGCTATTCCCTGGCCTGGCTCCACCACAAGGGCCACAACCGGCACCATATGGAGTACTGGATCGATTATGAATTCGGCGGGGAGCGCAGTCTGACCGGCATGAAGATGCCAAAAAAATATGTGCTGGAGATGTTTATCGACCGGGTCAGCGCCTCGAAGAATTACCAGCGGGAGCGCTACACCGACGCCAGCGCCTGGGAATATTACTTAAGAGGGCGGGAACATATGGT
>CATJBQ010000155.1 GCA_949738465.1 uncultured Lachnospiraceae bacterium | reverse complement strand
CAATGAGCTCCTCATCTGTCTGATCCTGGGAGAAGCAGCCCACCAGCTTTCCAACGAAGCCATCCTCCGCCGCGTGTTCTGAAAGGGCCAGCACGAAGATCACCTGCGCCTCCTTTGTCTGCCGGGCAGGATACCCTGCCTCCGCCATGGCCGCCTCAATGCCATACATGGTATCTTCTATCAGCTGCAGCTTTTCCTTTTCTTCCTCTGGGAGGTTTTCCACGATGTATTGCTGGAGCCTGTCAGTGTCAATATTCAGATCCCCGTTGAAAATGGAAACAACTGCAATGCCCGGCATAAGGATCAGGATTATCATACCGAGCAAAATCCCGCCGATGGTTTTCAAAGCTTCGGGGTTGGTTAGCAGCGACACTGCTATCTTCTTTAGGGCAGCCCCAACTGTTGCGCTCACCGCCCGCCTGCCTTCCCGAAGAGTTCCGATTTATAATCCGGCGCAATGACCTGCAGCAGGTAACGCTCATTGCCGCAGCGGTACAGGCAGGTCCCCCGCTCCGGGTATCGGATCAGCTCGAATTCCGACGGCTCCACCTGTAAGGCATCCATATATTCCTTCGGGTTAATCTGCCCTGCGTTAAATAAAAACTGGTGCGTGGGGATGGAAAACAGCGGCTTGGTGAACTCCCGGATGCTGGGGATCAGGAAATCCTCAATGTTCTGGCTGGCTAAAAGGATGGCGGAGTCCTTTTTGCGCACCCGCTTCATGGCATTGCGGATATACTCAATGGCCGTCATGTTGGTGAGGAACAGGTACAGTTCATCGATGGAGGCCGCCGTATTGCCCTTGCCCAATAGCTGGCTGGACATGAAGGAGAGGATATTAAACAGCATGGCATCCTTCAGCCGCTTGTTGGTATCCATCAGCCCTTTTACGCCGAACACCAGGAAATCATCGTCCGTGATGTTGGTATGCCCGTTGAAATACCTGCTCTCAGCGCCTACACACATGCTGTGGATGCCAAGGCATACCTCCTGCAGGGTCTCCTCGGTGTAGAGGTATTTCCGTTTTTTATCATAGCTGTAGAATTCTTCCTCGCACAGCTTATAAAAGTCCTCCATGATGGGGAACTCCGAAGGCTTCTTCACGCTGTAATCGGTGCTGTCGGTGATCCCGAACCTTGCATACAGCTTGGACAGCAGGATCTCAATGGTGTCAACCTGCGCATCGGAAAAATCCTTATAGCTGCGGAAGAAATCCTTTAAAAAAGCGATGTGCTGGCTGAGGCGGGTGGCCTTCCTAAATGCCTCCGGCGTCCCCGGGTCGGTTTCGCCGCCGCCATCGCCCCACGCCTTTGGCTCCAGCGGGTTGATGGTGTACTCCCCGGAAAGGAAGTCGATATAGCAGCCGCCCAGCGCCTCACAGAGCTCCCCATACTCCGCTTCCGGATCCAGGCAGAGGATGTGCTTCCCGGATTTCCTTAAGTTTGTCAGCACCAGCTTTAAGAGGTAGCTTTTCCCCTGCCCGGAGTTCCCCAGGATCAGGATGTTGCTGGTGGTCTTGTCCTCTGCCCTGCGGTCAAAATCCACCAGGATATTGGTCCCGTACTTATCCCTGCCCACATACAGCCCCTGGGGGTCCGTCTTCCCAGAAAAATTAAAGGGATAGAGGTTTGCCACGGAGCCTGCCGGAAGGACGCGCTCATACTGCGCCCCGAACTGGTTGGATCCCACCGGCAGGACGGAGAGGAACCCCTCTTTCTGCCGGAGCGTCAGCCGGTCTACGGAGATCTTGGAGCGGGCCAGCTCCATGGCGACCTCGCTCTGCAGCTCTTTCAGCGCATCCATATCCCGTGCCTTTAATTCAATAAATACTGAGCAGTGCAGAAGCGGCTCCCGGTTCTTCCTAAGGTTTGCCAGCAGTTCGATGACATCCTGCAGGTTGCCTTCGGCTTCAATGGTTTCATTCACATCCGTGCCGCCGGATTTCAGCTTATTCCTGCGGGTGGCGTTCTGGATAATTTTGCGCTGCTCCTGTGCTTCCACTAAGCGGTGGTAAATACGGAGCGTCACGCCGCTGCGGTCGGCAAGCTGGGACAGGATGGCCTGTTCCTCGGTAGAGGGCGGGTATTCCCGGATGGCCCATACGCAACGGTAGCTGTCGCCTAAGATATAGTGGTCGGGCTGGAATTTCAACACGCCGGGCAGGACCATGTCAAAGAAATCCTTGGTGCGGATTTCCTCCATCTGCCCCGGCGTCAATACTTTCGGTCTTCGTTTGAACATATTTCCTCCTTTTCTGTCCTGGTTTATGACATCCAGGTATCCCCGTAGGGGATTTCCTCCTTTCTCGCCCTGCATTTTGGGCATCATGGATACCCGGCAGGGTGTTTCCTCCTTCTGTCGTTTTGTAAAGGCAAAAAGCACAAAAATCAGCCGTCCTGCCCTATTACAAAACGACTGATATTTGATAACTATATAGAATTCTATATTTACACTGCAAAAGATCCTAAAATACAAGATGTCCTTAGGGTATAATTTCCCTATTTATTACATGGTTGGGAAAAGCCCTTGGGCTTCCTCTTCAAACGGTAATTCTTCCAGACCGCTTTCAAGGCTGATTTCCGGCAGGCTCTTTAAGAACTGCTCCGCATTGCGGTAGGCAATGCCGTCCTCCGTATCCAGGTTTTCCCCAAGGTACAATACAAACCTGCCCGCCAGGTCACCAAACCGCGGGGAAGTAAGCCTAATCTTTTCTGCATCCAGCAGATGCCTGGCCTGCTCCCGGACGCATTGGCTGCTGTGCTTAATCTCATAAATGGCGCAGGCATTGTTCTCTTT
>CATJBQ010000154.1 GCA_949738465.1 uncultured Lachnospiraceae bacterium | reverse complement strand
GTCCTACACCTTTGTCAGCTTTGATAATAGTATCCCACGCCCCATTTTGTGTGTACATACCTGGGCTCGCTGGGGTTGGCCTCGATCTTCTCCCGCAGGCGGCGCACATGCACATCCACCGTACGCACGTCCCCCGGATATTCGTACCCCCAGATCAGCTTCAAAAGGTTCTCCCTGCTGTATACCTTGTTGGGATTGGTCACCAAAAGCTCCAGCAGGTCAAATTCCTTGGCGGTCAGATTGACCTCCTTCTCTAAAATGTACAATCTGCGGTTCTCGTGGTCCAGCTTCAGATCCCCGTCCTCGACGAGGCTGCGCTTCTCCTCCCTGGGCTGGCTTATGATGGTACGCCGCATAATCGCCTTGATCCTGGCCTTTACCTCCAGGATATTGAAGGGCTTGGTTATGTAATCGTCTGCGCCGTATTCCAGTCCCAGAATCTTATCCATATCGTCTCCCTTGGCCGTCAGCATCACAATGGGGACCATGGAAAATTCCCGAATCTGCTGGCACACCTCGAAGCCGTCCATCTTGGGCAGCATGATATCCAGAAGGATCATGTCGTAAAGATTCTCCCGGGCCAGACGCAGAGCCTCCTCGCCGTCATAGGCGCAGTCCACCTCCATCCCGTCCTGCTCCAGGCTGAAACGGATTCCCTTCACGATCAATTTTTCATCATCAACCACAAGAACCTTTTTTGCCATTGTCTTCACCTCAAATCAGTATTATACCTTGATGCGGTCCTTTATCTTCGAAAAGACCCCTTCCTTGATGCCCTCGATCTTCATCAGATCCTCCACCGCCCCGAAGCCCCCGTTGCTCTCCCGGTAGGCGATGATGCTGTCCGCCTTGGACTGGCCGATCCCCGGCAGGCTCATCAGCTCCTGGGCCGAAGCCGTATTGAGATTGACCCGCCCGTCATCTTCCGTCTGCGTCTCCTGGTATTCCCGCTCGCCGACGGCATAGACATGAACCTGCTGCCCGTCGCTTAAGGCCTGCGCCTGGTTCAGGCTGCTCTCATCTGCCTCGGAACTAAGACCCCCGGCCAGCTCCACCGCCATAAATACGCGGCTTCCCTCCTCAAGCTGGTAGACGCCGGGCTTTGCCACCGCCCCGGACACCTGCACATAGATCTGCCGTGGGGCGTCTCCCGGAAAGACACCATCCTCCGTCTCACGGCTTCCTCCGTCCCCGGTTCCTTCCCCGGGTGTACTGTCCTTCTCCCTGGCATCCTTCGTCCGGCTGCCCTCCGCGTCCTCCACCACAAAGGAGGATGCCTTGCTGCCGCAGCCACAAAACAGCAGGAGACAGCAGGCCGCCAGACAGCCCACCCCTGCCATACTGATCTTCTTTTTCCTTTTTTCCATTCTTCTGCTCCTCTCCGGAACAGAAACCGCTGCTGAATCTTCTTTATTGTATCGAAAATTCCGAAATATTACAAGAGTATTTCAAACTTTTTTCAAATTTATTTATTTTTTTATTTAAATTCCCATTTAAATAACAGGATCCCGCCGATGCAGATTGCCATTCCAAGGAGCTTCGTCCACTGAAAATCCACCTTCTCCACGCCGAAGACACCGAACACCTCGATCAGGTAAGCGATCAGAAGCTGCGCCACCACAATCAGCATCACCGCCTGGGCCGGCCCTAAAAGATCCATGCTCTTGATCACCGTATAGGTAATAAATGCGCCGATCACCCCTCCTAACAGCATATATTTTGGCGAAATAGTAAGAATGGCGCCGAAGCTTTTCCGGTCGCAGAAAAACCAGGCCACGATACAGACCACAAAGGCCGAAAACTGTACCCAGCTATTGGAGACCCACATACTGCTTCCCTTGGTCACCTGGGTATTGAAAACGCCCTGGACGCTCATCAGTGCGCCGGAAATCAATGCAATAAAAATTCCAATCATCATTCGTCCCTCCTCGCTATGGGCATTTGTATTCTGCCGCAAGCACTTTGTCTTAGGATTCCCTGTGATTGGAATTTTATGCAGCTATGGCCTTGGAAAGACCTCTTGTTAAAACTGTGCCAGCACATGGCGTAGCTTCCTTATCATCTCGTCCACATGCTCCCGCCCGATGACAAGGGGCGGCACCATCCGCAGCACATTGCCGCCGGCGGTGATCACGATAAGCCCCTCTGCGAGGCACCGGTTTACTACCTCTCCCACCGGCACATCCAGCACAAGTCCCTGCATCAGGCCCAGGCCCCGGCGTTCCAGGACGCAGGCGAAGTCCCCGGAAAGCTCCTGCAGTTTCTGCTCCAGATACCGGCCCATTTCGGCGGCGTGGCCGGGGATATCCTCCCGTTCAAAGATCTCAAAAACCTTGTCTACCGCCGCTCCCACCAGGGGATTCCCGCCGTAGGTGGTTCCATGGTCGCCCGGGCTTAGGGACTTCTTCGCCACCCGCTCCGTCAGGAAAAAGGCTCCCACCGGAACCCCGCAGCCGATGGCCTTGGCGCAGGTCATAATGTCCGGCTTCACGCCGTAATGCTGCCAGGCGAACATTTTTCCGGTCCGGCCCATCCCGCACTGGATCTCGTCTAAAATCAGCAGGATATCCTTTTCGTCGCAGAGCCGGCGGACGCCCTCCAGGAACGTATGTTCTGCCGGATAGATTCCGCCCTCTCCCTGGACCGTCTCCAGCAGGATGGCACAGGTTTTCTCCGTCAAGAGCTCCTTCACGGAATCCAGATCATTGAACCTGGCAAAGCGCACCCCCGGCAGTAACGGCGCAAAGGGCTCCTGGTAGTGGGCGTTGCCGGTCACCGACAGGGCCCCCATGCTCCTTCCATGGAAGGAATGCTCCATGGCGACGATCTCATGGCCGCTGTGGCCGTCCCTGGTATAGGCATATTTTTTGGCGGCCTTAATGGCGCCCTCGATGGCCTCCGTACCGCTGTTGGTAAAAAATACCCGCTCTAAACCTGCCGCATGCACCGCCCGCTGTGCCGCCCGGGCAATGGGCTCATTGTAGAACAGGTTGGAGGTGTGGGTCAGCAGGTCCACCTGGTTCTTGATGGCCTCGTTAAGCTCCTGATTTGCGTAGCCTAAGGACTGTACGGCGATGCCTGCCGCAAAATCAAGATATTTTTTTCCTTCCGCGTCATACAGGTACACGCCCTCGCCCCGGGTAAGCACGATGGGGTAGCGGTTGTAGGTGTGGAGCAGGTGCTGCTCTGCCGTTTCAATCATGTTTGTTTTTTCCATATGCTCCTCCCTATCTGGCGTCCTTCGCGCCTGTGTAAAACCGTTCCTCATTGTCGCCTAATATGGCCGTTCCGATGCCCTTGTTGGTGAAAATCTCAAGAAGCAGGCAGTGGGCGATACGGCCGTCTAAAATATGTACCCGGGACACGCCGTTTTCCACGGCTTCGATGCAGTTGTTCAGCTTGGGCAGCATCCCGCCGCCGATATATCCGTCGCCGATCAGCTCTTTTGCCGCGGACACGGTAAGCTCGGAAATCAGTGTCCCCGGATCGGAAGGATCCCGGTAAACGCCCTCGATATCGGTAAGGAAGGCCAGCTTTTCCGCGCTGACAGCCCTGGCAATGGCGCAGGCCGCGTCGTCCGCATTGATATTATAGGTATCAAAATGATCATCCAACCCCACAGGACAGACAATGGGCAGAAAATCCTTTTCCAGAAGGTCGTAAAGAATCTTGGGGTTCACCTGACGGATCTCTCCCACATAGCCGATATCCTGGCCGTCGGAGTATTTTTTGTCCACCGTAAGGAGGCCGCCGTCCTTGCCGCTGATGCCCACAGCCAGGACGCCCAGCTCCTGCACCATCTGCACCAGGGACTTATTCACCCGGCCCAGCACCATCTCCGCGATCTCCATGGTGTCGGCGTCTGTTTTGCGCAGGCCGTTGACAAATTCCGGCTCCTTGCCGGACTTCTCCACCCATTTGCTGATCTCCTTGCCGCCGCCGTGGACGATGATGGGCTTAAAGCCCACCAGCTTTAAGAGCGTTACGTCCTGGATGACGTGGCGCTTCAGTTCTTCGTCCACCATGGCGCTGCCGCCGTATTTTACGACAATGATCTTCCGGTTAAACCGCTGGATGTAGGGCAGAGCCTCGATCAGCACCTCTGCCTTTGCCAGAAGCTGGTTCATATCTTTTTCTTTCATATTCGTCACCTCATAAATTTTAAGACCGGTAATCGGCGTTGATCTTCACGTAATCATAGGTCAGGTCGCAGCCCCAGGCTGTGGCCGACGCCTCCCCGCACTTCATATCCACCAGCACCGTCACCTCCGGGTCCGCCAGAATCCGGCTGGCTTCCTCCTCGCTGTAATCCACTGCCATGCCGTCCCGATAGATCAGGATCTGGCCGGAGCGGCTCTGAAAATACAGCTCGATGCGTTCCGGGTCAAAGATCACGCCGGAGTAGCCCAGGGCGCACAGGATCCGGCCCCAGTTGGCGTCATGGCCGTAAATGGCCGCTTTCGTCAGGGAGGAGGTAATCACCGATTTGGCCAGCGTCTTGGCGTTGGCCACCGTATCCGCATGGATCACCTGCGTCTCAAAGAGGGCCGTGGCTCCCTCCCCGTCTCCTGCCATTTTTTTTGCCAGCGTCTCATTGACCAGGCGCAGCGCTTTGACAAAGGCCGCGTAGTCCTCATTTTTCTCTGTGATGACAGGATTTTGGGCCTCCCCGTTGGCCAAAAGCAGCACGGTGTCGTTGGTGGAGGTATCCCCGTCCACCGATATCATATTGTAGGTATCCGCAATGTCCTCCCGAAGGGCCTCCGCCAGTAGCTCCTTGGATATGGCCACATCCGTGGTCAGAAAGGCCAGCATCGTACACATGTTCGGGTGTATCATGCCGGATCCCTTGCACATGCCTCCCAGTGTCGCCGTAACGCCGCCCACCGTAAAAGATACCGCGGCCTCCTTCTCCTTCGTGTCGGTGGTCATGATGGCTAAGGCCGCCTCATGGCCGCTCCCAAGCTCCGGAGAGAGAGCCGGAACCATCCGGGCGACGCCTGCCGAAAGCCGCTCCATGGGAAGCTGCATCCCGATAACGCCGGTGGAAGCCACCAGCACCTGTTCCCTTGGAATGCCCAGAAGCTCCTCCACGCACTCTGCGGTCTTTTCACAGTAAGCCATGCCCTCCGCCCCGGTGCAGGCATTGGCGATCCCGGCGTTTATCACCACCGCCCGGGCGTGCTCCTGCTCCTGTACGATTTTCTGATCCCACTTCACCGGCGCGGCCTTCACCACATTGGTGGTAAAGGTCCCTGCACACACCGCCGGCACGTCGCTTAAGATCATGGCCATATCCTTCCGGTCCTTGTATTTGATGCCTGCCGCGCAGGAAGCGGCCCGAAATCCCCTGGCCGCGGTTACTCCGCCTTCGATTCGATTCATAATTTCCTCCTTCTGGTCCTATTGGTTAAAATGAATGATGTTTTCTTCGTTTAAGGTAAAATCGTAATAGTTCAGATCCTCCCGGAGCTTCCACCCCACCTTGTTCCAGAACTGGTTGCCTGCCTCGTTGGTACGAAAAGCGATGAGGTTTACCTTGGAAATGTGCTCCTGGCGCAGCGCCTCCATGGCCGCAATGGCCATCCGCTTCCCGATGCCGTGCTTGCGGTATTCCTCCTTCACGCATACATGGTAAAAGCACCCCCGCCTGCCGTCGTGGCCACAGAGGATGGCCCCTACGATCCTGCCCTGGCACTGCGCCACCACGCTGGTGGTGGGATTGCGCTTCAAAAACCTGCCGATCCCCTCCCGGGAGTCGTCGATGCTGCGGATGGCAAAGCCGTGGATGGTCTGCCACAGGGCAAATACCGCATCGTAATCCTCCATGGTCATGGGACGGATCACAAGCGTTCCCTTTTCTTCTTCCAGATCTGTCACGATATCCGAACTGATGTTCTTATTCGTCATGGCCGTCTCCTTTACGGGAACAGGGGAACCATCAATAGTCCCGTCTGCTCCGGCAGTCCAAACAACAGGTTCATGTTCTGGACCGCCTGGCCGGCCGCGCCCTTCACCACGTTGTCCATGGCTCCCATCATAATCACCCGGCCGGTCCGCTCATCATACACCGCGTTCACATCCACGTAATTGCTGCCCTCCACCCATTTGGTCTGGGGGCAGACGCCGGGCTCTAACAGCCGCACAAACGCCTCCTTCCGGTAGGCCTCCTCATAGGCGCTGCGGATCATCCCTTCCGTCACCCCCTCCTTCACGGAGGCGTAAGCGGTAATCAGAATCCCCCGGTTCATGGGTACCAGGTGGGGCGTGAAATTAATCGTCACCGGCTCTGCGGCGGCTAGGCTAAGCTGCTCCTCGATCTCCGGCGTATGGCGGTGGGATCCCACGCCGTACGCCTTGATATTCTCATTGACCTCGCAGTAGAGGTTATCCACCTTGGCGCCGCGCCCTGCCCCGGAAACGCCGGATTTGGCGTCCACAATCACCGTCTTCATATCAAGATAGCCCGCCTTCGCCAGCGGCGCGATACTGAGATAGGTGCAGGTGGGATAGCATCCCGGATTGGCAATCAGCCGGGCGCTCTTAATGCTCTCCCGGTTCTTCTCACAGAGGCCATAGACCGCCTCTTCGATCAACCGGGGGCTCTTGTGCCGGATGCCGTACCATCTTTCATAAACCGCCACGTCCTTGATGCGGTAGTCGGCGCTTAAGTCGATCACCTTCACCTGATCTAAAATCTCCTCCGTCAGCACCCCCGCCAGAAATCCCTGGGGCGTTGCGGTAAAAATCACATCCACCTGACGGGCCAGCTCCTCAATCTGATCGTCCAGGCACGTATCCTCCACCAGCCGGAACATATTCTGGTACACCTGCGCATACTTCTGGCCGATGTAGCTCTTCGAACCGTACCACGTAATCTCCACCTGGGGATGCCCCAGCAAAATCCTTACCAATTCCCCGCCGGCATACCCGGTGGCTCCGATGATTCCTGCTTTGATCATACTCTCACTCTCTTTTCTTTTCGTTTTCCTTATCTTCGTCGTTATTTACATACTGCATAATTATACATTCATTTTTCCAAATATGCAAGCCCTGATTTCTATACATTTTTTCTTGATTTCCGAATCTTATGTTTGTTTACCTTATTAAATTTATATGCATACTTTTTCATGGATATCGTTGATTTGTCTATTTTTATGCATAAATATTTTTTGAAAATGTATATTTTTTCACTTGAATTTTTATGAGGGTTGTTGTATATTATTGCTATACAGAAACGGTTAGGAGGATCTATCATGAAAGAAAAAGTTGTTCTGGCTTATTCCGGCGGGCTTGATACCACAGCGATCATCCCCTGGTTGAAGGAAAATTTTGATTACGAGGTCATCTGCTGCTGCATCGACTGCGGCCAGGGCGAGGAGCTTGACGGGCTTGAGGATCGCGCAAAGCTGTCCGGCGCCAGCAAGCTGTACATCGAGGACATCACCGATGAATTCTGCGACGACTTCATTATGCCCTGCGTTCAGGCAGGCGCCGTCTACGAGAACAAGTATCTGCTGGGCACTTCCATGGCACGCCCCGGCATCGCCAAGAAGCTGGTGGAGATCGCGCGGAAGGAAGGCGCTTCCGCCATCTGCCACGGCGCTACCGGCAAGGGCAACGACCAGATCCGCTTTGAGCTGGGCATCAAGGCACTGGCTCCGGATCTTAAGATCATCGCCCCCTGGCGTATGACCGACGTGTGGACCATGAAGTCGAGGGAGGATGAGATCGAATACTGCCGCCAGCACGGCATCCACCTGCCCTTCTCCGCGGATTCCAGCTACAGCCGTGACCGAAACCTGTGGCATATCAGCCATGAAGGCCTGGAGCTGGAGGATCCGGCCCAGGAGCCCAATTACGACCACCTGCTGGTGCTTGGCGTTTCCCCCGAGAAGGCTCCCGATGAGGGCGAATACGTGACCATGACCTTTGAGGCCGGCGTCCCCAAGAGCGTCAACGGCAAGGAGATGAAGGTTTCCGATATCATCCGCACCCTCAACGCGCTGGGCGGCAGACACGGCATCGGCATCGTGGATATCGTGGAGAACCGTGTGGTGGGCATGAAGTCCCGGGGCGTGTATGAGACCCCCGGCGGCGCCATCCTGATGGAGGCCCACCAGCAGCTCGAGGAGCTGGTTCTTGACCGGGCTACCATGGAGGTGAAGAAGGACATGGGCAACAAGATGGCCCAGATCGTATACGAAGGCAAATGGTTCACCCCCCTCAGGGAGGCTGTCCAGGCTTTTGTGGAGTCCACCCAGAAGTACGTCACCGGCGAAGTAAGGTTTAAGCTCTATAAGGGCAACATCATCAAAGCCGGAACCACCTCCCCCTACTCTCTCTACAGCGAGTCTCTGGCAAGCTTTACCACCGGGGACCTGTACGACCACCACGACGCAGACGGCTTCATTACGCTGTTTGGCCTGCCGCTGAAGGTGCGTGCGCTGAAGATGGCGGAAGTAGAGAAATCATGATGATAAGGGACAACATCATATATTCCCTGCAATAGTCTCTCCGGGTGATGTATCGCTCAGTGGCTGCTATGGCAAATGTTTGATTTTGCCATGGCAGCCACTTTTTTTGTAAAATATACTTGACATGATGTCTTCTCTGTGTTATCTTTAATATGTAAAATATATTTTACTTTTTGTCGTTTATTTAAATAATTGCTGTCCTCCATTTCCGGACAGCGGATGCACCATCGCATGAAAGGAGGCAGGATCCGGACACTCCAAGAACCGGATCCGGAAAATTATGATGAATTGGAACCATTTCGACGAACGCCAGCTTCAAAAAAGAGGAAACGCCTTCAAGCTGGGCTTTTTCACCCTGCTGATTGAAAATGCCCTCCTCCTCTTTCTGTTTGCCATTTTATATGACGACCCGGTCCGGATCGGGGATCTGCTCCCCTTCACCCCGGCCACCTGTCTCACACTGCAGATCTTCCTTGCCGTCACGGTCTTTGCCACCTACTGTATCTGGAACGACTGCTACTTTTCCCTGAACGAGAACAGGCGGTACTTACTGGCACTTTTTGCCGCCTGCAGCATTTTGAACCTGCTTATGGCCATCGCCCATCTGATACATGGGGATTTTATGGAGGACGGCGTCTTTGGCACCCCCTTCATCAATCTGGCCTGCGGCCTGATGATGCTCTTTATCTGCAGCATGATCCTGCTGAAACGACTCCGGCAAAAGGAAGACGAGGAATAGAGAGGGACGCCATGAAAAATCTGAAATTAAAATCCGCCAGAGCCGCGCTGGATCTGTCCCAGCAGGCTCTGGCGGAGGCAGTCGGGGTATCCCGGCAGACCATCAACGCCATTGAGAAGGGGGATTATAACCCTACTATCCGGCTGTGTATCGCAATCTGCCGGGTGCTTGGGAAGACATTGGATGAATTGTTCTGGGAGGAATAAAGAAGTGGGGATGGTGATATATTGTAATCATATCACCATCCCCGTTTACCCATGGCACTAAAAAACACTTCTCCGTGTTCCTGGAAATCCCTCTATCAAAGCATTTTTAACCACTGGATCATTTTTAAACACTTCCACCCATGTAGAAAAAAATCCTGTATTTTGTGCCAGACAAATCATTAATTCTAAATAACTCTTTTTATCGTTCTCATCCTTGATTTTCAACCAGCCTTCCCTGCTGTTTATCGCATTATTATACGCTTCATTTCTCAGCATAAATCTGCGATCCTTTTCTCTTGACGACGGCACATGGTCTAATTTGACAAGCCGAAAAAGATTTCTTGCACATTCGCAATATTTTTCATCCTGCTTACATAAAAATTCCTCATTTATCTGTGGAATTCCGTCCTGATATGTATAGGGATGAAAGGTGTCATCCACGTCCGGCCAGAGATACTGCTCTTTCTCTCCTCCCCCTACTTGTGTACCCTTCCTTGTATTGCAGTATTTACATGACAAAAGTAAATTATCCCAATCAGCCGGCGCTCCTCCCGCCGCCTTGGCCTCTATATGCTCTACCTCCGGAACATGCTTGATTGGAAGCTCACAATAGGAGCAGTAAGCACCCAACCGTTCTTCCAGTTCTCTTTCCGCATCCTGATACTTTATGAATTTACAGACAGGCGCCTTTCCTTTCTCTACCGGACGCATTTTATTTTTCTTCCTCTGCTTTCTTTTCAAAATATTTTTGCTTTATCAATGCACAATATGCCGGATTATCACTATATTCTGCCGATAAAAGATCCATTTTTTCTTTTAAAACTTTAATTTTTTCTTTTGAGTCAGCATTTTTTACAGCTTCAAAATAGGCTTCCGCTGCCTGATACATTTTAATTTTTTTCTCGCTATACTGGGGAACCGGAACCTTCATGATATCTTCTGCAATATCTTCGATACTTTGCCCGGAATATTCTTCATCCATAATATCATCCAAACCGATCAGTTCTCCTGGTTCCAAAGACTGGATAATAAACGGCGAATGCGTCGCACAGACAAACTGTACCTTCGGAAATAAAGTCTTCAAAATGCGTACAATGCGCCTTTGCCAGGTAGGATGAAGACTCAGATCCAGTTCATCAATTACTACTATTCCGGGCGTACATTCCAGCGTCTTTTGTCCCAGATACGGATTCAACATACACATCTTCGTGGCAATATCCGTAACAATCTTGATCACGTTCCGATATCCGTCGCTCAGAGCATCAAAACGAATCACTGTACCATCCGGATTTCGAACTGCGATTTCGCCATATCTGGAAGAATATACTACTTTTTGCCCTTCCTGTAATTCTTCTCTCAAGCTGTATCTGACAGCCTCCATAATAATTTCATATGCCGGATATGGTTTCCCCTCATTTTCTTCTAAAGCCATGCCGGTTAATGCTTTTATATACCTAAATGCAGACTGGCTGCTCCGCTTCCGGTCCAGGCAGCGCTGATACGCATCTGTTCGTGTCGGAATACTTTCAAATTCTGTTCCCCTGTTTTCGTTCCATAATCTTGCTGAGCTTAAATACAATACCAGAGGAAAGATTTCTTCTGCATCAGAACCATCAGCCCTTGCTATTTTTTCCTCCCATACAAGAACCATGGGCTGCATTGGATTTTTACCGGCAAATTTTGTTCTTCCGCCTTCCTTTTCCACAATACGGGAATATTGAAGCTCCTCCCTCCCCCACACCAAATGACCGCTTACAAAGCAGGGAAATTGCCGGATCGAAGGCGCCAGTGCCGCTTCCTTCCTATTGGCCGAAACCGTTTTTTGTAAAATATCCGGATCAGAAATATTGTATACAAACCTGCTGGGTACATATTTTTTATACGCTGCCAGATATGCGCCCAGCATAACATTAACCGCCTCTAATATCGTTGTTTTCCCTGCCGCATTTTTTCCAATCAGAACATTCATAGATCGATTAAGCCGGAAGGTATCCTGTGAAAATTTTCTGAAATTTGATAGTGTTATATCCTTTAAATAAAAATTTTCCATTTCTTCACTACTCCAATTCTATCAGAAGCCAACGGCAGATCTACCCCCGCTCACCGCTGCCCATAATAAGCATTCTCCCCATGCTTCCGGTAAAAATGCTTCTCCTGTATATACTTCGGCGCCGGAAGTGTTTCCCCGTTCACCTGCTCCGTCAGGCGGGCCATCCGGGCCACCTCCTCCAGCACCACCGCATGGTACACTGCCTCGGCCGCGTCCTTGCCCCAGGCAAAGGGGCCGTGGTTACAGCAGAGCACTGCCGGCGTGTATCTGGGGTTTATGCCCCTTTCTTCTAAGGTTTCGATGATGACCAGGCCGGTATTTTTCTCATAATCTCCCTGTACCTCCTCCTCGGTCAGGCTCCTGGTACAGGGCACCGGCCCCAGAAAATAATCGGCATGGGTGGTGCCGTAGGAGGGGATGTCCCGCCCGGCCTGGGCCCAGGCCACCGCCTCCCGGGAATGGGTGTGGACAATGCCGCCCAGCTCCTGGTATCTGCGGTACAGCTCCAGATGGGTCCTGGTGTCGGAGGACGGCTCGTAGCGCCCCTCGATCTTATTCCCGGCAAGGTCCATCACCACCAGATCCTCCCAGGACAGCTTCTCATAGCTGACGCCGCTGGGCTTGATTACAAAATATCCGCTCTCGCGGTCGATGCCGCTGACATTTCCCCAGGTATAAGTCACAAGGCCCCGGCGGGGAAGCTCCATATTCGCCTCGTATACCGCTTGTTTTAATGCTTCTAACATCCTTACCAACTTCCTTTCTTATTGCAGCGCTTCTGCCGCCGCGCGCTCGCAGGACAGGCCCGCCAGATACCGTTCCATAAAGGCGTCAAAGCCTGCCACATCCTCTGGGGCCGGTTCCGCCACGCTTCCCTGCTGTCCCAGGAAAATCACATCATCCAGATACTGCTGTAAGGACATCCGTGTCTGCCCCGTTTCTAAGCGCTTCCGGTAGGCAGCCAGAAGGGCAATCCCCCAGGCGCCGCCCTCCCCGGCCGTCTCCATCACTGCAATGGGCGCATTGACAGCCGCAGCCAGCATCCGCTGTCCTACCAGCGGTGTCTTAAAAAATCCACCATGCCCCAGCATCCGCGTTACCGGCACCTGTTCTTCCTTAAACAGGATATCCAGCCCCGCTTTCAAGGCAGCCAGCGCAGAATAGAGGTGGGTCCGCATAAAATTCGGAAGGGTCATCTTCGCATCCGGCATCCGCACAAACAGGGGCCGTCCCTCGTTCAAATCCGTCACCGGCTCCCCGGACAGATAATTATAGGACAAAAGCCCGCCGCAATCGGCGTCTCCCTCCAGAGCGCACTGGAACAATTTTGTATACAGGGTATTTTTATCCACCCGGGCTCCAAATGTCCCCAGACACTCCTCCAGAAGGGAAACCCAGGCGTTCAGATCCGACGTGCAGTTATTACAGTGCACCATGGCCACCGGGCTTCCGTCCGGGGTCGTGACCATATCGATCTGGGGGTAGACCTTCGTCAGATCCCGGTCCATCACCACCATGGCAAAAATGGACGTCCCCGCCGACACATTTCCGGTTCCCACCGCCACGCTGTTGGTAGCCGCCATCCCGGTCCCCGCGTCTCCCTCCGGCGGACAGAGCATCACTCCCGCTTCCAGGGCCCCGCTGGGATCTAAGAGCCTTGCTCCTTCCTCGCTTAAGCTCCCTGCCTCCTGTCCCGCCAGCAGAACTTTTGGTAAAACATCATTTAATTTCCAGGAAAAGCCTTGATCTTTAATGAGTTCGTCAAACTGCTTTACCATCCGCTGGTTGAAATCCCGGGTTGCGGGATCAATGGGAAACATTCCGGAAGCGTCCCCCACCCCCAGCACCTTCTCTCCCGTCAGCTTCCAGTGCACATAGCCGGACAGGGTGGTAAGAAACGCCACATCCTTCACATGGGACTCCCGGTTTAAAATGGCCTGGTACAGATGGGCGATGCTCCACCGCTGGGGAATATTAAATTGAAACTCCTCCGTCAGCCGCTCCACCGCCTCGCCGGTCATGGTGTTGCGCCAGGTGCGGAAAGGCGCCAGCAGCTCCCCCTGGCTGTCAAAGGCCAGATAACCGTGCATCATGGCGCTGATGCCGATGGCCCCCAGTTTTTCCAGGGAAACGCCGTATCTCTCCCTGACATCCCCGCAAAGCTCTTGGTAGCTCTCCCGAAGCCCCTCCCATACCCGGTCGAGGCTGTAGGTCCACACGCCTTCCACAAGCTGGTTCTCCCATTCATAGTTCCCCGAAGCCAGCGTCTTTCCCGCCGGATCGATCAGTACCGCCTTAATCCTGGTGGAGCCCAGCTCGATCCCTAAAACGGCCTGCCCCTTTTTGAATCGCTTCACTGCTCATAATCATCCTTCTCCCTCTCTTTATAGAATAATCCGCCAGCCATCCCTGCCCTATTTCCCTGTAGCCAGCTCTAAAAGCTTTGCCTTCATCTCCCCTTCGATCCGCCGCATCTCAGCCTCTGCCGCCGCACGCTTCTCATGGCCCTCCTTCTGGATCTTCAGCACCTCGTCCAGCGTGCTGATCAGGGTGGCGTTGGTCCGGGTCAGGGTCTCAATATCCACGATGCCCCGCTCGCTCTCCTTCGCCGTCTCGATGCTGGCCGATTTTAACGCCTCCGCATTCCGCGAAAGCATCTCGTTGGTCATATCCGTCACCTGCCGCTGGGCCCGGGCCGCCTCATTGGAATGGGCCAGGCCCAGGGCCAGAACCATCTGGCTCTTCCACAGCGGAATCGTATTTACAATGGTAGACTGGATCTTCTCCACCATCTGGGTGTCGTTGTTCTGTACCAGTCTTAGCTGGGGCGCCGTCTGCAGGGAGATCATCCGGGTCAGCTCCAGATCGTGAAGCTTCTTCTCAAACCGGTTGCAGAGACTGTCCAGATCCTTCACCGCCTGGGCGTCCTCCGGCAGGCCGCTGGCCGCCGCCCGGTTCCTAAGAGCCGGAAGCTCCTCTGCGCGCACTTTGGACAATTTCTTCTTTCCTGCCAGGATATACATGGAAATTTCCTTAAAATAGCTCTGATTCAGCTCATACATCTTGTCCAGAGCCGCAATGTCCTTCATCAGGACTCTCTGCTGCTTTTCCAATGCCCCGCAGATCTGGCTGACATTGGCCTCCGCCTTGCTGTAACGGGCCTTCATGCCCGAAAGCCTGTCCCCGCCCCGCTTAAAAAATCCGAAGAAGCCCTTCTCCTCCTCCTTCGCATCAAAGCTTCGAAGCTCCGTCACCACATCGGCCAGCATCTCTCCCACCTGGCCAAGATCCTTGGTGCGGACATTCTCCAGGGCGCTCTCGGAAAAATCCGCCATCTTTTTCTGGGCGCCTACGCCGTACTGGAGGATCATGCTGGAATTGGACAAATCGATCTGATCCGCGTACTCCTCCACCTGCTTTTGTTCCTCCCGGGTCAGACTGCTAACGTCAAACGCCGGATCCTCCGGGATCTCCGTTCTCAAATCCATAAACTCGTCGCTCATTTCTTGTCAAAGGCTCCTTTCGTCAGGCCCTCCTGGGCCAGCATCGTCTTAAATACCGAGATATCCGTGGAAATATCCCAGGCCACATCCTCAAAAAAGCTGTCCAGCAGATTTTCAAAGGCCTGGTTGATGATATCCAGGGTATCCTCAATCTCCTTCTTAGAATTTGCTATGTTGGGGCCCTGCACCGGCTGGGCGTCCATCTCCTCATAGGCCCCCAGAAGCTTCACCGTGGTGGGCAGGTAGTAATCCATAAACCGCCCAAGCTCGTTTGCCAGCTCCGGATGCTGCCTGACCCGCTCAAAAATCTTCCCGATGACCAGCTCCATCCTGGAAAGCTTACCGGAAATCTCTCCCCGGGATATGGCTTCCTTACTCCGCCGGATCTGCGCAAGGTATTGGTTCCCGGCCCGGATCACCTTCCCGGCTTCCCCCTCCTGCTCCCGATCCTCCCGGGCCTCCTTCTGCTGCTTTTCCGTCTCCTGGGCCTGCTGGCGCTGCCGCAGGCTCCAAAGGGCTGCACGGTACTGCTCATATGCCCGGTCCGTCACCATCAGACATGTCCCCTGCTGGTCCAGATGCCCCTGTTTAAACAGCTTATCACGGATCATCCGTTTTAAATCCCGCAAAATATATTTTCTGGATCTGCCGGATATTTCCCGAAAATCCTCAATATCGCAGTATTCCCGCCCCTCCAGCCGTGCCACATAGCGCTTAAACCGGGACGTATAGCTCCAAAGCCTCACGCCGGCTCCTCCCAGCACCGCGCCGGCCGCCGTCAGAAAGCCTGTCGCTCCCAGGGCGAATCCGTCCGCCAGGCCAAAGGCTCCCCCGAAGGCAGCCCGGAAAAGCGCAGCCGCAAAATGAACGCCAAAAAGAACCAGCAGGACAGCTCCCAGGGCCATCATAAACACCGCCAGAGCGTTCATGCTTCCGCTTTTTGCATAGCGCTCCCGATATGTCTGGCGCACGGAAACCGCCCGGGGCTTGTCCCTCTGGACCGGCTTCTGTGTGAAATTTTTCTCCTTCCAGGCGGAATCCGAAATGATCTTTCCGGCCTGGCTTACATTTTTCCCCACCTGGTCCAGCGCCTTATTCACCGTGCGCCCGATGGACTGGCTCAGCTTCTGGAAATCACAGTTCTCCAGCGCCGATTCTACAATGTATGCAATCTCTTCTCCCAGCGAAGACTTGTCCTGTCTGTCCATTGCTGCCTCCTGATCCTTCTACTGCATTTATTTCACGATTTCCCCAAAAAACATCGTATCACAAACAAAGAGATTTCGCAAGAAAAGACTCATCCCAGAATCCGGCGCTCCATCGCAAGATGCCGTCTGGTAAAGGTCGTTCCGCCGCAGTACGCCTCGTCCTCATACTCACTGATCAGAAAGCCCTCAAAATCCGTATCCTTTAAAAACGCCAGGATCTCCTGGTAGGGAATACTGGGCTCCACAAGATCCTCGTCCAGATAGTGGAACTTGCCGTGCATCTCGAAGCTGTAAGGCAAAACCTTGGAAAGCTCCTCCAAAAGCCCCGGCAATGCCTCCTTGGGCCGGAATTGTACGAAACCGTACATTCCCTGCAGCGCCTCCATAATCGCCGGATGGGCTCCCGCCGACACAAGCTTCTCCTGGGCTTCCTCCAGGGACGCTCCCCGATAGCGCAGGTCCGCGGCCATTTGAAGATGCTCCTCCTTCACTCCAAGGCTCAGCGCCCGATCCCATTTGGTCTTGTTGGGGGCCACCGCAAAGCAGCCGAAATCCGGCACAAAGCCGAGATATTTTGATCCTGTCCTCTGAATCACTGCAAGATATTCCTGCATCTTGGGCGACAGGGGCGTCTCCGGATTGTGGATCTCAATCCCCACCTTCACGTCAAAAAGTTCCGCATAGGGCGCCAGACGCTCAAAGGCCGCAGGGGAAAGCATATACTGGGCCCGCATCACCTTGCAGCCCAGCCGGTTGGCCGCCTTCAGATCCAGGATCGCATCGGCAAGCATCTCGTCGTCCGTCAGGTTCCGGTCCGGACGCATCCCCTTGTCATTGTTGGCTCCATATCCCACCGGGCCGATGCCGTATGTCTGCCGCAGACGCTCCACCAATCCCAAAAATTCATCGCTGACATTGGGGTAGGAGGGCAGCATCTGGGTACCCACAATCTCGTACCCTTCCGCCCCTGCCAGCGCCGCCTGCCTGACACATTCCTCAAAATCATATTCATACCTTGCGTATTCCGTTCCATAGCAAAAAAGTGTCGCGCCTAATTTGATCTTACTCATGATATCTTCCCTCCTCGTTCCTTAATCCGCCACTGTCACAGTGACCCGCTCTCCACTGTCTAAGGGCATAAAATCATGTCCCGGCCCGATCTGCATATAGGGTACCCGGAGCATCAGCTTAAGCTCCAGCTCATGGTCCCCCGGGGCAAGGCCGCCCTTTTTGATCACACGGATCTTTGCCGGAACCACCTGGCTCCAGAATTCCGTCACCGCAAAGCCCAGCTTGTACACCGGCATCTCTTTTCCATTGAGTTCAAAGGTTACCGCCTCCCGGGGCATCTTCACTCCGTCCACAGATACCTCCAGAAGGTCGATATCCGACAGATAATGCCCCCGGTAGTACGCCAACTGGACATCGAAGGAAAAACCGTTTTTCGCGCCGTTGATATACAGGCTCTGGAAGGAGTCCCGTTTTACGATCTCCTCATTCATCTGCATCCGCATTGCAAATCCCATAATGCTGCTCCTTTCCTCACTGCCGGAAAACCGCCCCGGCTTTTTCTTATTAGTATACTGGAAAACGGCAATAAACTCAATAGAAAAAGGGCGGGAAAACCCCGCCCCGGACGGCCCGGCTTATGTGGCCGGTCCGATGATCATCCGTTCTTTCTTCTATTTTTTATGCCCGTCTGACGGAAACGCAACTACAACCGTAAACAGATCTGCGTCTGTCTGTACCTTGAAGCTTCCCCCGCAGGCCTCCGTAAAGCTTTTGGCAATGGAGAGGCCCAGGCCGCTGCCGCCGTCGGTACGGCTTGCGTCGCCCCGCACGAACCGCTCGGCAAAATCAACGCCTGTGCGAAGCTCCGTACCAGAGGTATTCTTAAGGTATACCACCGCCCGGCCGTCTTCTTCCTCCATCGCAAGATAGATCCGCGAGCCCGCCAGAGAGTATTTTAACGCATTCTGCAAAAGATTCTGGAACACCCGGTACAACCGCTGCCCGTCTGCCTGAATCCACAAGGGCTCCTCGGAAACGGATACCTTCATCCTAAGGCCGCTGTCGGAAATAGCATCGTCCATATCCGCCAGGACCTGGCGCAGCAGCCTCCCCAGATCCAGCCGTTCCAGCTTCACCGGAAGCTGTCCGGCGGCCGCCTTGCTGACCTCAAACACATCCTGGACCATGGTTTTCAAGCGCTGGGATTTTTCCCAGAGGATCTGGACAAATTCCTGTACATGGACAGGCAGCTCCTCCTCCTGCTTTAACAGCTCCACATAGCTGATAATGGCCGTTAAGGGCGTCTTGATATCGTGGGAGACATTGGTTAAGAGCTCCACCTTCATCCGCTCGCTGTGCATCTGCTCCCGCAGCGCTTCCTCTAAGCCCCGCTGGATCCCGTTGAGATTCTCTGCCGCCCGGGCCAGGTCCGCGTCCTTTGGAACCGCCAGCGGTGTTGTAAGGTTCCCGGCGCGCACCGCCGCAATCTGGTCTGACAATGCTCCGATGTCCTCCGCCAGCTTCCGGTTTGGCCCCATACCGGCCAGCCCTGCAATGGCGCAGACAAGCAATACAACCAGCACGATCCCAAGCAACAGCAAAGCCATGGCAGCCATATTCCGGATGTCTCCATAACGGAAATACATGCCGTGAAGAAAGAACAGGAGAATGGAAAACACCACCGCGGCCGCCAGGGCGGCCAGTACGGATGCCAGCGTCATACGGTAGCGCTTCACCATCCGCTTCTGGACCGGATATTTCAGATCCCTGAACCTTATGGCGTCAAACAGCGGTTTTTTCTGGCGGCCCCGGTTACGGCGCACCTCCAGCACCAGGAGATAGAGCAGCCAGAAGCAGACCACCAGGAACACTTCCGATCCGCCGATCAAGAAAACAGGCGCCGGCAGCAGTACCAGCAGCAACAGCTTCCCCTCCAGCCAGACTTTTCTTAAGAAGCCGGCAATGGCATCCTCTGCCCGACGCTTCTCTTTTTTGCAGAAAAAGGAGAGCAGAAGCAGGATCACGGCCGCCGCCAGAAGGGCGCAGCGGATCTTGAATTCCTGCTGCTGTTTCTTTATGCTGTCCTGCATAAAGTAAAGCCCGCTGCCATATTCCCTGGTTCCGTACTGGGAATAATCGCCGGTAATATAGAGTACCGGCTCCCTGGCCGCCGCCATGAAAATGACCGCGTCGTCTGTGGACGCATCTACCCGGAAATTGGTATATCCCGGCACAAACCAGCGGCTGCCCTTTCTATAGACACCGTTGCCATAGATTTCCTCCTGGGCCCCATCCTTGACGATCCGGGTCTTCCCGTCCCCGTCCCGGTTAAACCAGAGGGAAAAATTGTACGCCTCCCCGTCCAGCCCTTCCGAAAAATCACTGCCGTCCCACTCTTTTCCGGTTTCTTCTTCGTATGCCTCGATGTTCGTATAGACTAACTCATTCTTGTACACCACGGCATACCGCAGGTTCTTATTCCTGGCCATCTCCTCCATGTATTCCTCTTTGGTTCTGGGCGGGCTCCAGACATAGTCCTGGTAATCCCCGTCGTCCCCCCACCAGTAAGGGCCTGCTTCGCCCGCAGCCTCCGCAGCCTCCTGCGGAATGTCTGTCGCTACCGTTTCCTGCACCACCGTTCCTGTAGCCTCGTTCAGCCAGCGGTCCAGTGCTTCTTCGTCATAGTCCCCGTATACATAGCTGTAGGTCCGCCAGGAATCTCCTTCCAATGTCCCATAACGCTTCCAGCCCTTTCCGCCCGTGGCAATGCCCAACAACTCCTCCAGCCGGTCGGCAACGTACCAGCGGAATTCCGCCGTTTCCTGATAATCCGCTCCTGCCTGGAAGCCTCCGGCCTGCAAGAGCTTTACCATCGGGATGAGATTGGTAAGCAGCAGCGTCATCCCCAGGAAGAAGCATACAAAGCTACCTGCGATTTTCCATTTTTTCCATTTTGTATCCAATGCCCCACACCACCTTTAAATATTCTGGCTCTCTCGGATTGAGTTCGATTTTTTCACGAATATGGCGGATGTGTACCATGACGGTATTTTCCGGGGCAAAGGAGGGTTCCTCCCATACCCGCTGGTAGATCTCCTCCGCCGGAAATACCCGGCCCTGGTTGCGCATCAGAAGATCCACAATCTTTGTCTCCGTAGCGGTCAGCTTCACCGGTTCCCCGTCCGCATAAAGGACATGCTCCTTTACGCGGTAGCATAGCCGCCCATTCCAGAGCTCGTGGGCATCCTGCCAGGCGTTGATGTCCCCAAGAAGGGTATAGCGCCGAAGCTGGCTTTTCACCCGGGCTGCCAGCTCCGCAGGCTGAAAGGGCTTCGACACGTAATCGTCGGCTCCCATGGAAAGCCCCAGCACCTTATCGGTTTCTTCTGTCTTGGCGCTTAGGACGATGATGGGCAGATTTTTCCGTTCCCGGATCTTCATCATGGCCGATAAACCGTCCAGCTTTGGCATCATCACATCCATAATGATGAGCCGTACCGGCTGTCCGGTTAAGATCTGCAGCGCTTCCATGCCGTCGTAGGCTTTCAGCACCCGATATCCTTCGCGCTCCAAAAGCAGCGCAATGGCCTTTACAATTTCCCGGTCGTCGTCCACTACCAGCACACATTCGTTCATCTCTGTCACTCCTTCAAACTCTCAGGCGGGAGAGTGCCCCTGCCTGTCCTTTGGCCTGATCCTATCATAGAAAAAAGTTCTTACAAGAATCATATCGTATTTCTTAGAAAAATCTTAAATCGGGTAAGGCCAATTTTTTCTGGCTCTGAAAAAAGAAAGGGACTGCCCGGCGTCTGAAATTCGTCAGATTCACCAGGCAGTCCATGAAATTACTTTCCGTACACCTTCTGTACCTCTTCCTTCTTCATAAAAATGCTGACCCGGCCAAAGCGCACCCGGCAAAGCTCCCTGGCTTTTGGATCCATTTCAATATAAGGATGATTTAATTTTTCTTCTATTACCGCTGTTCCTGCGTAAATGGCGTCCACCAGCCCCACATAAGCCTCCACGTAGGATTTCGTCAGCGGATAGCCGTTATGGTTGGGCAGCACCCAGTCAAAAGCGTCTGCCTCCCCCAGGATCCGCAGGGCGTTTTCCTTCAGATTGTCCAGCCGCTCCTTCCCGTCATAGGGCGCATCCGGGTTGTTGGAATTGTCAAACATAATCGTCTGCTGGCACTCATACTCATCCCCGGTAAACAGCATCCGCTCCTTCCGGTCCAGGAAAAACAGGCTGCTGTTGCAGTGGGCCGGCTTCACCTCCCACACCTCAATGACACGGCCTCCCCCCAGGTCGATGGTATCGCCGTCCTTTAAAATCACCTTTTTATAGCCGGGACAGGGAAGCTTCGTAAGGTCAAAGGGGACCGCCCCGGAGCTTGTGACCGAAGGCGCGTCCAGGCTCCATCCGCCAGACATTCCAACCTCCTCAAATTCCCCATTCCCGGCAGCATGGTCCGGATGAAAATGGGTATTCACCACCACCAGGGGCTTATCAGTCAGTTTCTCTACAAACTTCCGCAAATTGCCGGCCCCGTAACCGGTGTCGATTAGGAGGGCGCGGTCTGCGCCCTCCAGCAGGTACATATTCTCACTGCCATTCATGAAGTTTAAGAACCAGGTTCCCTCCTTCGCCTCCCAGGCTGTGTAGCTTCCAAAGATCTGCTCTAAGCTTGGCTGTTGCTCCATCATGACTCCCCCTTTATTTTGACAGGAAATCGATCACTGCCTGGGCCGCCCGCTCACAGCCGCCCTGGGTGTGCATTTCCTCCGCCATGGCCCGGGCATTTTTCTGAAAGGAATCGTCCTCGATCAGGCGCTTTAGGTTCTCCCGGAGGGCTTCCTCGGTTACCTCCGGCTTGGTCAAGGAGGCGCAGGCTAAGCCCAGCTCCACCATACGGCCGGCCGTAAAGACCTGCTCATCCATCTGGGGAATGCAGAAGCAGGGTACGCCGAAGTACAGCGCCTCCATGGCGCTTCCGGTTCCCGCATGGGTAAAGAAGTAATCCGTATGCTCCAGCACCTCAAGCTGGGGCGTAAACGCCATCACCTGCACGTTTTCCGGAATCTCTCCCAGATCCTCGGGCTTTAACGCCTTACCGATGGAGCAGAGTACGTTGATATCCAGATCCTTCACCACCGGGAACAGCATCTGGTAAAATTCCGGCCAGTTGTTGAACAGGGATCCCAGGGAGGTGTACAAAAGCGGCTTGCCGTTTGTGGGCGGCTGCCAGGTTCCGGAATCGGCGCGGGGCGCGATCTGGGCTCCTGCGAAGAAATATTTGCTGTCGTCAAAGGTTTCCCCTGCCGGATGGAAGCTCTTGGGCTGAGTCACAATATTGTAATCGCCGACGCCCTCAAAAATCTCGGTACAGGTCAGAAGCGGCCCGCCAAACTTCTCCTGCAGGTCTCTCGCCACCGCAAGGGCCTTGGCCCGGGCCGGATTGGTGTCCGGATATACCGGCCAGAAACGGTCAATGGCAAAATGCTCATTGGCGGTATAGCTGGTAAACATCATAATTAAGGGAAGATTTAACTTCCATGCAGCCAGACGTCCGGCCACGGCCACAGCGTCGGCAATGATGGCGTCCGGTTTGTCCGCCTCCAGGGCGGGCAGGATGGTATCGATCACGCCAAGGGCCTCCCCTAAAAATACCATGGGAATTCCCGCCAGGAAATCATCCCCCGCATCCACGCTGTCCTGTCCGGCCACCACCGGCATGGGCACATAGTCTGCCCCGGACGCCTCCACCTGGGCCCGGTACTGCTCCGGTGCGAAATAGCTGACCTTTACGCCCTTTTTTACCAGTTCTCCCACCATGGGAAGGGACGCCAGGATATGGCCTGCCGCTCCCATGGGAATATAAGCTACTTTCATGAATGTATCCTCCTTCTTAAGATAAAAATATTATAGCATCCGCTATTTTTTGCGGATATGCTTTTTTCCAGCAATTTGCCGGAAAAATGTCTTCATTTATAATGTGTTTTTTCCGGACTTCCACCACAGCTTACAACACACGATTCAGCCAGTTGACAAACAGGCCCTTCCACTGGATTGCCGCTGTGTAATCCGGTTTTGCAAAGGGATTGGGACGCTCCACGCAGCCGCCAAAGCCATGGCCTCCATAGGGGAACATGTGGAGCTCACAGGATACGCCCTTTTCCTTACAGACGCCGGCCAGTTGGGCCAGCCGCACAGGCGGCAGCACATCATCATCCATGCAGTTGCACAGGAACATGGGCGCGCTCTCCGCCGTCACATGGGTCCGCATATCATATTTTGCAGCAAATGCTTCCCGTGCCTCCCTGTCCTTGTAGGTATCCACACCGGCAATGCAGGCCAGCGCCTTGTCATCCTCCAAGGAAACCGCCGGATAGCACATGGCAACCGCATTGGGACGGCCGTCGGCACGGTCAATCTCATCCATGTCGTACCCCTCCGCCACCACCGGCCCATCACCAAAACACAGAGCCTGGGCACCACAGAGATTGCCGCCGGCTGAAAATCCCACGGTGGCAATTTTGTCCGGAGAAATCCCATATTCCGCCGCATGAAAACGGACATAGCGCACCGCCCGCTGGCAGTCCAGATACATATAAGGCGCATGGTAAGGATACGTCCGGTACCACAGCACAAAACAACTGATGCCCGCCTCGTTTAAAAAGGCCGCAATATCTTCCCCTTCGCTATCCATAGCCTTGGTGAGATACGCACCGCCGGGACAGGCGATGACACATTTGTCGCTGCCCTCCACCAGATAGGGTACCAGAAAAGGAACATCCGAATACGTTTCTTTTGCATAGCCGTCCAGAATCTCCTGCCGCCATACCAGCATATCGTTCCCAATCATCTCCCCCAGCACCTCCGTGCTCTTATCCCAGACGCCAGGATATCTTGTAAAAATATCTTCCATCGTCAGAGAATCGTTATAGCCCATAATATCTCTTTTGCTTTTTCCCGTATTGCCCGGAATCTGTTCTCCCCAGATTGGCAGGAGCTTTGTCTGTTCCGATAATCTCATATTCATCCTCCTTTTCAATATTAATTATACATTTAATAATAAATTTAATTTAAATAAATCATTTCTTGTCCGAACTATCTTTCCTCCATCTGCATATTCGCAAAGGGGGATTCCTCCGGCTTCAAGGTCTCCGGCGAAATCAGATGCATCAAAAAGGTCTTGGCCAGGGGCGCCCACTGGGCGCAGGCATGGTTCAGCTCCTGCTTAAAGGGCGTAAAAATATTCCTCCCCAGCGCAAAGCCGTGCTCACCATACTGGAACAGATGGCATTCATAGGGCACGCCGATGGTCTGTAGCTTCTCGGCCATGCGGATGGTGTGCATGGCCGGCACCAGCCCGTCGTCTGTGGCCGCCGCCAAAAATACCGGAGGCATCTTTGTGGTGGCCCGGCAAAGGGGACTATACGCCTCAAGCTGCTCCCTGGTGGGATGCGTTGCCCCAAATATGGGCGTATTGCCATCGATCTGCGTAATAAAATTGGGGTGGGCCGCATTGAACTCCTCCTGCAGCACATAGTCATGGAGCCCGTAAATCAGCAGCGCCGCCATCACCCCAAGCTTCTCCCCATCCGTGCCCAGACGCTCCGACAACATCCCGTCCTGCCAGGTTGTGGCATACATGCCGCACAGGTGTGCTCCCGCCGAAAAGCCACAGATGCTGATCTTATCTGCATCCACCCCCCACTCATCGGCGTGCTCCTTAATTGTGAGGATGGCCTTCCCCAGATCGACGATCTGCGCCGGAAATAAGGTCTGCTCCTTTGACGCCTTCTCTGCCACACTGTACTCCAGCACAAAAGCCTGGTAGCCGTCGATGGCAAAGGTCATGGCCACCGGATCCCCCTCATTGCCATGGCGCGGGCAGTTCTGGTAAGCCCCGCCCGGGCAGACGACCATGGCCGGCTTCTTCACCGGATTCGGCAGAAAAGCATCCGGAAGATGCAAAAACATTGTCAACTCCACGTCGTCCCTGTCTTCCCACAATTTGATGGTTTCGATTCTCATCGCAATACCTCCCATTCTGGCATATCTCTTTCTGAGATATTCTTATAAAAAGTTTACCATATTTTATACAAAAATAATATTCTTTTTTCGACCTGTTTTTAGCACAATAACAACTAAAAAACCCCGATATTGTAATTAAATACAATACCGGGGAATCCTATGTAACCCATATACCCTTATTTATCTTCCGTGAACCGGCCGCCTTACGCAAACCGGGCTTTTAAATCTTTCATGTCGCTTTGTAACGTCCGGACTTTGATTGACAATGCCTCAACTTCGCTGTTGGGCTTCATCGCCTCATGAAAAATCCTGGACAGATCAAGATGGCCTTCCGCTACACGCTTAATGTTCACCCTAAGCTCGTTCTCAATGGTCAGGTCAATCCTTATGACTTTCTGCTTCACATCGCTTAGGTCCTGCTTTACATTACTTAGATCCTGCTTCACATTGCTTAAGTCCTGCTTCACATCGCTCAAGTCCTGCTTCACATTGCTTAAGTCCTGCTTCACATTGCTTAAGTCCTGCTTCACATTGCTTAAGTCCTGCTTCACATCGTCAAGTTCCAACCTTATTTCGCTGATCTCATCCTTGATGCCCTGTATGTCGTTCTTCATACCCTGCATTTCCACTTTCATGCCCTGTATGTCGTTCTTCATACCCTGCATTTCCACCTT
>CATJBQ010000153.1 GCA_949738465.1 uncultured Lachnospiraceae bacterium | reverse complement strand
GGGATGCCCATGGGATTGTGGGCCGGGTGGTGCTTTTCTGTATTGAGAAGGGCATTGCCATTGAGGAGATGTCCTTGGAGGAATTACAGCGTATCAGCCCGGTGTTTCAAGAGGATATTTACGATGCGGTTTCTCTGGAAACCTGTGTGGATAAACGTCTTACCGTCGGAGCTCCGGGCCGGGAGGCCATGGAGCAGGTAATCGCCCTGGAGCGGGAGTACCTTAAGGAAGAATGGCAGGACGAGGAAGCAAAAAGCTTTGGAAAATAGGAAGGAGAGGAAGAGTATGAGTCAGAAATTAAAGGTTGGGATCCTGGGCGGAACCGGGATGGTAGGACAGCGTTTTATTGCGTTATTGGAAAATCACCCCTGGTTTGAGGTAGCCACCATCGCGGCAAGCCCCCGTTCTGCCGGGAAGACCTATGAGGAGGCGGCAGGGAGCCGCTGGAAGATGGATACGCCCATGCCGGAGGCGGTAAAAAAGCTGGTTGTGATGAATGTCAACGAGGTGGAGGCAGTGGCCGCTTCGGTTGATTTTGTATTCAGTGCGGTGGATATGTCTAAGGAGGAGATCAAGGCCATCGAGGAAGCCTATGCCAGGACGGAGACGCCGGTGGTGTCCAACAACAGCGCCCACCGTTGGACTCCGGACGTACCGATGGTGGTGCCGGAGATCAATCCGGAGCATATGAAGGTGATCGAATTCCAGCGGAAGCGCTTAGGAACCACAAGAGGCTTTGTGGCGGTGAAGCCCAACTGTTCCATTCAGAGTTATGCGCCGGTGCTGACGGCCTGGAAGGAGTTTGAACCCTACGAGGTGGTAGCCACCACCTACCAGGCGATTTCCGGGGCCGGCAAGACCTTTGCAGACTGGCCGGAGATGGTGGGCAATATCATCCCCTACATCGGCGGCGAGGAGGAGAAGAGCGAGAAGGAGCCGCTGCGCCTCTGGGGCGAGATCAGGGACGGCGTCATTGAGCCGGCCACAAGCCCGGTCATCACCTGCCAGTGTATCCGTGTGCCGGTGCTCAACGGCCATACGGCGGCGGTATTTGTAAAGTTCAGGAAAAAGCCTTCCAGGGAGCAGCTCATTGAAAAACTGGTAAATTTTACGGGCGTTCCCCAGGAACTGAAGCTTCCCAGCGCGCCAAAGCAGTTCATCCGGTACTTGGAGGAGGACAACCGGCCCCAGGTCGCCCTGGATGTGGACTATGAGAAGGGAATGGGCATCAGCATCGGAAGGCTCAGAGAGGATAGCGTTTATGATTACAAGTTTGTGGGGCTTTCCCACAATACGGTCCGGGGTGCAGCGGGAGGAGCCGTGCTCTGCGCAGAGCTTTTGAAGGCCCAGGGATATATCACTGCAAAATAGGAAATGAAGGATTGCAAAGGAGGCATAGCTATGGGTCAGCCACAATGGGCGGAGAACCAATGGCTGTTTCAGAATATTTCGGATCCTTCCGCCAGGCAGAGGAAGGATCTGGAGTTGGAGCGGCAGAAGCTTATGGAGGAGAGGAAGCAGTTTGAGGCCGAGAAGAAGGAATTCCAGAAGCGTCAGCAGTTAGAGGAGCAGCGATATGCACAGCAGAACCGTCTGTTTGAAATGAAGTGGAAGATCCTGGAAGGAGAGCTTAAGAAGCTGGCCCAGGAGAAGCAGCAGTTAGAGATTGAGAAGGAACAGTATGGATATTACCAGGAGGAGAGTTGCGGGGCTGTTTCGCCGCTCCATCGGGAATTATTTTTCTCCGGCGTGGACAATGAGCTGGGGATGCGCAAGCGTTACAAGGATCTTTTAAAGATTTACCATCCCGATAACATCGATGGGGATACGGCGGCGCTGCAGATGATTAACCAGGAATATGATCAGTTGAAGAAACAGTTTTGTGAGTAAAAATGCGGTTTTGACAGGAAAGAGAAGGGACCATCAAGAGGCCTGCATGGAAATATTTTCCGGTGGGCCTTTTATCTGCGATGTTTTGTGCTATTTTGTACAAAATTTGGTATTTACGGAAAAATTAAAGTGTGATATACTAAAACATATTTACGGTTCAGGGGAAATACAGGAGAATGACCCTGCAAGGAGGAATAGGAATGATTGGAAGAACAGCAGAGTTAAAAAACCTGATGAGCCTTTATGCCAAGGATGGGAATCAGTTAGTGGTACTTTGCGGATGGGAAGAAAGCGGGAAGGAAGAACTATTAGAGGAGTTCTGCAGAGGAAAAAAGGTGATGCATTACCAGGCGGCGGCCGTGTCGCCCAGGCTGCAGCGCCAGATGATGAAGGACACCATTGAGACGCGGTATGGGATTACCATGTCGGATGATTCCTATGATACGGCCTTTAACCGGATCCGCAGCGGGGACAGCAGCAAGCTGGTGCTGGTCATCCGGGACTTCGAGCAGATTGCCAGGAAGGATCAGGGTTTTTTGGACAGCATCGGACGGCTGATGGAGAAAAAGCTGTATCCGGGGCCTGTGATGGTGCTGTTGTGCACTTCGGATGTGGTCTGGACAGAGAACGAGATGATGGAGGACCTGGGAAGCTGTGCCCGGAAGGTGACGGATACGATCCGGGTATCGGAGCTGAAGTTTGTGGATGTCGTACATATGTTCCCCCATGCCAGCATCAGCGCCTGCGTCCAGATCTACGGGATCCTGGGAGGGATGCCGGGGTATCTGAAGGGCTGGGATGCCGAAGCGGACCTTAAGGTCAATGTCTGCCGCCATATCCTGTCGGAGGATGGTTTTCTCTATGGGAAGGCGGAGGAGATCGTAACCCGTTCCCTGCGGGAGCCCAGCGTCTATAACACGATTCTGACGGCAGTGGCTGCGGGAAAGTATAAGCTCAACGACCTGTTTCTGGAGACGGGCTATGCCAGGGCCAAGATCAGCGTTTACATGAAGAACCTCATCGGCCTGGAAGCGGCGGAGAAGCTGGCTTCCTTTGAGACCGGCGGCTGGGAGAACAGCCAGAAGGGACTGTACCATATTAGGAATACGTTTCTGAATTTCTGGTATCACTTTGTGTTCCCCAGGAAATCCCAGCTTCACACGATGACGCCGGAGGCATTTTATGACACCTACATCGCTCCGGAGCTGGAGGAGTACCTCAATACCTATTTCCAGAAGGTATGTATGGAATATCTGGAGCTGATGGGCAAGGTACATCAGCTTCCCATGGAGATCCATAAGATGGGAACCTGGGTGGGGAAGCGGGGCAACATCGACATCATCGCCCAGAATTCCGTGCGGGAGAATCTGGTTGGATTATGCAACTGGTCCAAGCCCCAATTGACCAACGAGATGTTTGAAGGGCTGTTAAGCGCCATGGGGCAGGCCCGGATCTCTGCGAAGCAGTACTACCTGTTTTCTGCCCGGGATTTTGACGACAAGATCCGCAGGAAGGCAGAGGAGGACGACAGAATCATTTTGGTTGACATGAATAATATGTAAGTTAAATCTACATTTAAAAATGAGGAGTATCGATGGCGAAAGCATTATATATCGCAGAGAAACCCAGTGTGGCCCGGGAGTTTTCCAGGGCCTTAAAGCTGGATATGAAGAACCATGACGGATACGCGGAGGCGCCGGAGGCCATTGTGACCTGGTGCGTGGGCCATCTGGTGACCATGAGCTATCCGGAAGCCTATGATGAGAGCTTAAAAAGGTGGAGCCTGAACACTCTGCCTTTTTTGCCGGAAGAATTCAGGTACGAGATTATTCCGGGAGTGAAAAAGCAGTTCCAGATCGTATCCGGTCTTCTGAACCGTCCGGATGTGGAGACCATCTATGTCTGCACGGACTCCGGGCGGGAGGGAGAGTACATCTACCGCCTGGTGGCCCGGATGGCCGGCGTGAAGGGAAAGCAGCAAAAAAGGGTCTGGATCGATTCCCAGACGGAGGAGGAGATCTTAAGGGGAATCCGGGAGGCGAAGGATCTGTCCGCCTACGACAATCTTTCGGAGTCGGCCTATCTGCGGGCCAAGGAAGATTATTTAATGGGGATTAATTTTTCCCGCCTGCTGACCTTAAAGTACGGGAACGCGATTTCCGGCTTTCTGCATACCAGATATACGGTGATCAGCGTGGGCCGTGTGATGACCTGCGTCCTGGGGATGGTGGTGCGCCGGGAGCGGGAGGTCCGGGAGTTTGTAAAGACGCCCTTTTACCGGGTGATCAGCCGGACGGATCTGGCCGGAACCCAGATTGAGGGCGAGTGGCGCGCCGTGGAGGGCAGCGCTTATTTTGCCTCCTCCAGGCTCTATAAGGAGAACGGCTTCAAGAAAAACGAGGACGCCGAGGCCCTGATCGGGGAGCTTTCCCAAAACCAGCCCATCAAGGCGGTTCTGACGGGCCTGGAGAAAAAGAAGGAGAATAAGAACGACCCCCTTCTGTACAATCTGGCGGAATTGCAGAACGACTGCTCCAAGATGTTTAAGATCAGCCCCGACGAGACGCTGCGGCTGGTGCAGGAGCTCTACGAGAAGAAGCTGGTGACTTATCCAAGAACCGACGCCAGGGTGCTTTCCACCGCGGTGGCCAAGGAGATCCACAAAAATATCGGGGGCCTTAGGAATATTCCGGGGGTTGCGGCCTTTGCCGGGGAGATTCTGGAGAAGGGCATGCACAAGGGGATTGCCAGAACCCGTTACGTCAACGATAAGCAGATCACCGACCACTATGCCATCATTCCCACCGGCCAGGGCCTGGGGGCCTTAAAGGGGCTTTCCGGCACTTCCCTGCATGTGTATGAGGCTGTTGTGCGCCGGTTTCTGGCGGTGTTTTATCCGCCGGCGGTCTATCAGAAGGTCAGTCTGGTTACCCGG
>CATJBQ010000152.1 GCA_949738465.1 uncultured Lachnospiraceae bacterium | reverse complement strand
GTCTTCTGCATATCTCCGAGATGAGCTGGGGACGTGTGGAGAATCCCAAGAAGGCATTCAAGGTCGGCGACGAGGTGCGGGCTTTTATCAAGGATATCCATGAGAACAAGATTGCCCTGAGTATGAAGTTTGAGGATGAGAATCCCTGGAAGCACGCGGCGGAGCGTTACGCGGTGGGCAATGTGGTAACCGGCGTGGTTGCGCGTATGACCGATTTTGGCGCCTTTGTGGAGCTTTTACCCGGCGTGGATGCGCTGCTGCATGTTTCCCAGATTTCCAGAGAGCATGTGGAGAAGCCCTCGGATGTCCTGAAGGTGGGCCAGGAGATTGAGGCTAAGATTGTGGATTTCAATGAGGCAGACAAGAAGATCAGCCTGAGCATGAAGGCTCTTGCGGAGAACGCGGAGCCGGAAGCTGAGGAAGTTGAAGAATAATTTTAAATTTTTAAGATTCAGAGGTGTACATAAATGTTTGGAGACTATGAAAAGTTTAAAAAAGATATCTTTCAGTTGACAAAGATTGATCTGAATGCGTACAAAGAGCGACAGATGAAGCGAAGGATCGATTCGCTGATCACGAAGAACAAAGCCGCGAATTATGATGAATATGTGGCGATGATCAAGAAGGATAAGGAGAAGTTCGAACAGTTCGTGGGCTTTTTGACCATCAATGTATCGGAGTTTTACCGGAATCCGGATCAGTGGAGGCTGCTGGAGAAGGAAGTATTTCCGGAACTGATCAAGAAGTATGGCAATAATCTTAAGATCTGGAGCGCGGCCTGCTCCACTGGCGACGAGCCTTATTCGCTGGTTATGGCACTGTCCAAGTTCCTGCCTTTGGATAAGATCAAGATTCTTGCGACCGACATCGACAAGCAGATTCTGGATACGGCCCGTATGGGTCTGTATGCGGAGAAAAGCCTTGCCGGAGTGCCCGCTGAATTTAAGAGCAAATATTTTACCAAGGTAGGCTCCTCCTATAAGATTGCAGACGAGATCAAGGCCAGGGTGGAATTCAAGCAGCACGACCTGCTGAAGGACCGCTATCCGGTGGGAAACCATCTGATCGTATGCAGGAACGTACTGATCTATTTTACCGAAGAAGCGAAGGAAGAAGTATATCGGAGATTCAACCAGGCGCTGGTATCGGGAGGTACGCTGTTTATCGGCAGTACCGAGCAGATCATGAGTTATCGTGAGCTGAATTACCAGAGAAATCATTCGTTTTTCTTTCAAAAGCTGTAAAGAGAAGGCTGCCGCACCGGATCCGTGCGACAGCCTTTTGGTCATATCATAAGAAGGAGAGTCGTGTCAATGGATAAAATGCGTATTTTAGTTGTGGATGATAATATTGTAAATCTGACCGCCCTGGAGCAGGACCTGAAGGACACCTACGAGGTAATCCCTGTAAGCTCCGGCCGCAGGGCCATTAAGTTCCTCTATGTGGAGCAGGTGGACCTGATCCTGATGGACGTCCAGATGCCGCTGATGGATGGGCTTGAGACGCTGCGTGAGATCCGTTCCCTGGACAACGGTGTGACGATCCCGGTGATTTTTCTGACGGCGGTGAAGGACAAATCCATCGTTGTGGAGGGGTCCAAGCTGGGGATTATGGACTACATCCTGAAGCCCTTCAATTCGGAGGATCTTCACGAGCGGATCGAGCGCGCCCTGCGCCGGCGCGGCGTCCTTCCCATGGAGGCCAGCGAGGTCTACCAGCGTATCAGCCGTGTGCGGGATTATATCAAGGAGGGAAAGATCAAGGCGGCCATCAACCAGACGGAGGAGATTTTGTTTTACCAGATTGATAAGGCAGTTTCCGGCCGGATGCAGAATGTCCGTAATAAGCTGGCTTCCGGCAATGTGGAGGGGGCGGAACGCACGGTGGAGCGTGTGCTGAAGCTGCTGGAGAAGCAGGAGGACAGCATCGCCGGATCCTCGGCGGATATCAACATCGGCGAGATCAATTCCCGGCTGCTGTTTATCTTAAAGGAGATCGGCGATTTCAACACGGAAGGCGCCATGGATAAGATCGAGGAGCTGAAGCATTATGCCGTCCCGCCCTATGTGATGAGCGCCCTGGGCAAGGCCCAGGACCGGCTGCAGGCTTACGACGACGATGAGGCGGAGCAGCTTTTAAACGGTGCGCTGGATAAGCTGAAGACCCAGTGGAAATAATCATGCATCGTTGAGAAGATGCGCAAGGAGATGATGGGCATAGGCTTTCTGGAACGTCTGATCGGCCAGGAAGTCCCCGGACAGCTCCAGATAGGATTGCTTATCGCGGTAATCCTGCCGAAAGCAGGGAGAAAAGCGGTCGCTGTACTGTGGAAGGAAGCGGCCGCTTTTTTTGGCGTAGCAGGTGGCGGCCCTGGCCTGGGTGCGGAATTCCCTGTCTACATAGGAGCCCACGCTTTTGTGGACGGCCATGTCCTCCTGGGGCAGATAGTAGTAGTTCTTATAGTCGGGATAAAAATATTTCAGCTCTCCCTGGAAGATTTTGACACGGATACAAACATTTGTTCTATCTCCCGCCAGATAGAGATCCCCGGCGCCGTAGGAGATTCGCTGGGGAAAGGGCGCATCGGGTGTCAGAGAGAGGATCAGCTCCTGGGAGGGGGCGTCCAGGGCTGCGGCGTTTGCGTCTGCCACAGGCGCGCCCTGGGCGGCTTTCGCCTGGTATTCCTGGTAGGTGTTGCGCGTTAAGTCTTGTACGGAGAATGCTCCCCCAAAAAAGGCTTCGTAGGACAGAAGCGGCAGAAGATGGATCATGCCCAGCACGTCCTCGTAGTTGTGAAGCTTCATCTGTGAGAGGGCTTCTTCGGTGGGAGTCCTGCAGTAGGTCTGATACACACTGGTCAATTCCCCGCCCGAGAAGGGATCCGTCCGGTGAAGGCCGAAGAATTGCTCCAGGGATTTCTGCTTCAGATCCGCAAGCTTCAGGATTTTGCCGAAGGGCCGGATCCGGCGGAGCAGATCGGTGTGCTGCAGCTTTTTTAGTGGGAAGGGCAGGGAAAGCTTCCGACAGCGTTTTTCCAGGAAGGGCAGGTCGAAGACGGATCCGTGGAAGCTGATCAGGGTGGAAAAACCGGCGGCCAGCCGGCAAAACGCTTCCAGGACAGCTCCCTCCGCTGCCGGGGTTTCGGCAAAGTACTGGCACAGGGTGACGGTATCGCCCCTGCGGCTGGCGCAGCCGATGAGATAGACCGGATGGGCCTCTGCCGAAAAGCCGGTTGTCTCAATATCAAAAAACAGGGCTTTTTCATGGAATACCGCAAGGGAAAGAGCGTCGGTCCGGGGGAGGGGCGTGGTTGTGGAAAATGTTTTCATGGCGATCTCCTTTGTATCATAAGCTGTAACATCAGTATACAAAAGTTTTGAAAAAAGTACAAGAAAGTATATGGATAACATGATAAATTATGCTATAATGAAGGAAAAGATTATAATTAAGAAAGTGGGGCAAAAAGAAAATGGGTCTAGGTACTTTTAAGGGCGGCATCCATCCCTATGACGGGAAGGAGCTGTCCAAAGACAAACCAATCCAGGAAGTATTACCCAAGGGCGACATGGTCTACCCCCTGTCGCAGCACATCGGCGCGCCGGCAACGCCGCTGGTGGCCGTGGGCGATACGGTCCTTAAGGGGCAGAAGATCGCGGAAGCCGGCGGTTTTGTATCGGCTCCGATCTACGCGTCCGCGTCCGGGACCGTGAAGGCCATCGAACCCCGCCGCGTGGTGGTAGGCGACATGGTGAATTCTATTGTGGTGGAGAACGACGGAGAATTCAGATCGGTGGAATTTACGCCGGTGGAGGATGTGGCGACGCTTAGCAAGGAGGAGATTATCGGCAAGATCAAGGAGGCCGGTATCGTGGGTATGGGAGGCGCAGGATTTCCCACCCATGTGAAGCTGTCTCCCAAGGAGCCGGAGAAGATCGACTACGTGATTGCCAACTGTGCGGAGTGCGAGCCGTATCTGACCTCCGATTACCGCAGAATGCTGGAGGAGCCGGAGAAGCTCATCGGCGGCATGAAGATTGTGCTGCAGCTCTTTGACAATGCCAGGGGCGTTTTGGGCATCGAGGACAATAAGCCGGACTGCATCAAGCTTCTGACGGAGCTTTGCAAAGATGAGCCGAGGATTGAGGTTATGGCTCTTAAGACCAAGTACCCCCAGGGGTCGGAGCGCCAGTTGATTTACGCGGTCAGCGGCCGGGCCATCAACGCTTCCATGCTTCCCGCCGACGCCGGCTGTATCGTGGACAATGTAGATACCCTGGTGGCGGTTTACAACGCCGTGAAGCTTGGAAAGCCCCTGATGCACCGGATCGTCACGATTACCGGCAATGCGGTGAAGGAACCGGCCAATTATTCCGTCTGCATCGGGACGAATTTCTCCGAGCTGGTGGAGATGGCAGGGGGCTTTACGGTGCAGCCCAGGAAGGTTATTTCCGGCGGCCCCATGATGGGATTTGCCATGTTCCATCTGGACATTCCCACCACCAAGACCACCTCGGCGCTGCTGTGCCTGACGGAGGATGAGGTGGCGCAGTATGAACCCAGCGCATGTATCAACTGTGCCAGGTGTGTCGAAGTCTGTCCCTCCCGGATTGTTCCATCCAGGCTGGCGGATTATTCCGAGAACCAGCAGGAGGACCTGTTTGAAAAATGGAACGGGCTGGAGTGTATCGAGTGCGGAAGCTGCAGCTTCATCTGCCCGGCCAAGCGGCAGTTGGCCCAGGCCATCAAGTCGATGAAGAAGACGGTTCTCGCCAATAAACGCAAAAAATAAATCTTACAGAAAGAAAGAGGTGGACTTAAAGTGAGCGATTTGTATAACGTATCATCCTCACCGCACGTAAGATCCAAGGATACGACCAGCCGGATCATGCTGTATGTTTTGATTGCATTACTGCCGGCCGCTCTGTTTGGTATCTATAACTTTGGATTCCGGGCCTTGCTTCTGATCGTGCTTACCATAGCAAGCTGTATTGTTTCCGAGTACCTGTTCAATCTGGTGACGAAGCGTAAGCAGACCATTTATGATCTCAGCGCGGTGGTAACAGGGCTTCTTTTGGCTTTGAACCTGCCGCCGACCCTTCCCTGGTGGATGGCTATCTTAGGCGGCGCCTTTGCCATCGTTGTGGTGAAGTGCTTATTTGGCGGGCTGGGCCAGAATTTCATGAACCCGGCTCTTGGAGCAAGATGCTTTCTGCTTCTGTCCTTTACCGGCCCCATGACGACCTTCGCCAACAGCCGGTATTACATCAGCCAGGGCATGGATGCCGTCAGCAGCGCCACACCCCTTGCCGCACTGAAGGCAGGGCAGGGCGTCAATACCATGGATATGCTGATCGGACGGATCCCAGGAACCATCGGTGAGACCTCGGTGATCGCCATCCTCATCGGCGCGATTTTCCTGATCCTGATGGGCGTCATCGACCTTCGGATCCCCGGTACATATATTGTGACATTTGTCATATTCGTACTGTTGTTCGGCGGCCATGGATTTGACTGGAATTACGTGGTGGCGCAGCTTTGCGGCGGCGGTATCATGTTGGGGGCCTTTTTTATGGCAACCGACTATGTAACCTCGCCGATTACGCCTATGGGCAAGATTATTTTCGGAATCGTACTGGGCATCCTCACCGGAATTTTCCGGATCTTCGGCGCTTCTGCAGAGGGCGTTTCCTACGCTATCATTTTCAGCAACCTGCTGGTGCCGTTGATTGAGCGGATCTCCATTCCGAGACCCTTCGGGAAAGGAGGAGAGCGATAATGAAAATTGTAAAAGACGCCTTGATTATGACGGCCATTACCGTGGTATTCGGCCTCCTTTTGGGGCTGGTCTATGAGATTACCAAGGAGCCCATTGCCCAGGCCAATTATAAGGCCCAGCAGGAGGCTTACAAAAACGTGTTCCAGGAGGCGGAAAGCTTCGTAGATTACGAAGGTTTTGACGAGGCTGCGGCAGCCTCCGTGGTGGCGGACAGCGGTTATACGGAGAATACCATTGAGGGCGTGGTAACGGCCCAGGATGCCTCCGGCGCGACGCTGGGGTATGTGGTTACCGTTACCTCCCATGCAGGCTACGGCGGGGATATCACCTTCTCCGTAGGGATCACCAACGAGGGCGTGGTCAACGGTTATTCCATTACCGCCATCAGCGAGACGGCAGGTCTTGGCATGAAGGCCAAGGAATCCGATTTTTATTCCCAGTTTGAGGAGAAAGCGGTGGAGTCCTTAGAGGTTGTGAAGGGTTCGGCCGCGGCGGAGAATCAGATTGAAGCAATCAGCGGTGCAACCATTACATCCAGGGCGGTGACCAATGGTGTGAACGTGTGCCTTGCTTACTTTCGGACAATAGAAGGAGGCAGCGCAAATGAATAAGAATTTAGAACGTGTATACAACGGCTTGATTAAGGAGACCCCCACCTTTATCCTGATGCTGGGCATGTGCCCCACGCTGGCCGTAACCACCTCCGCCATCAACGGCGTGGGTATGGGGCTTTCCACCACAGTGGTTTTGATCCTTTCCAACATGCTGATTTCCATGCTCAGAAAGATCATTCCCGACAAGGTCCGGGTGCCGGCCTTTATCGTCATCGTGGCATCCTTCGTGACCATTGTGCAGTTCCTGGTACAGGGGTTTATCCCCAGCCTCTATGCATCACTGGGGATTTATATCCCGCTGATCGTGGTAAACTGTATTATCCTGGGCCGTGCGGAGAGTTATGCCTCCAAGAACCCCATTGTCCCCTCCATCTTCGACGGCGTGGGCATGGGCCTTGGATTCACCTTCGGACTGACCTGTATCGGCGTGGTCCGCGAGATCATCGGCGCTGGAACCGTTTTCAATGTAAAAATGACGGAGCTTCGTGAAATGATGGGGACCGGAGGCGGCACGGCCGTCGGTATCGTCATCCTTCTGGCAGGCGTCCTTCTGATCGCCTGGGGCGCATTTTCCTTGAAGAAGAAGGGAACGGCTCCGGTGAAGATCGTGGCGGTTGCCGTTGGGATTGTGCTGGCGCTTCTGGCGGTGGTTGCGCTGCTGGGATCCCATTATACGCCGGTTACCCTGATCGGCTTAGCGCCCGGGGCATTCTTCGTGCTGGCGGTGCTTGTGGCCATCATGAATATGGTCCGTGAGAGCGCGGAAAAGAAGGGAAGACCCCTTCCTGCGGCCCAGGGATGCTTAGGAGGCGACTGCTCGTCCTGCGGCCAGTCTGCCGCCTGCGGCCAGGCGAAAGCGGTAGAGAAGAAAGACGAAGCATAGGAGGATAAGTACAGATGAAAGAATTGATATTGATCGCCATCGGCTCGGCCATTGTGAATAACGTTGTACTTAGCCAGTTCCTTGGGCTGTGTCCGTTCCTGGGTGTTTCCAAGAAGGTGAACACCGCGGCGGGAATGGGCGGCGCCGTTATTTTCGTGCTGACCCTGGCGTCCTTTGTGACAAGTGTCATCTATAAGTTTATATTGTATCCCAGATTTGACTAT
>CATJBQ010000151.1 GCA_949738465.1 uncultured Lachnospiraceae bacterium | reverse complement strand
GAATGTGTATAAGAGACAGCTTTATGGGAAACCAGGTAAGCCTGAAGCATTACTATTTTGACGAAAATGCGGGAAGCGGCGGGGAACGGCAACTGACCATATACGGGCTTAAGGAGAATCAGACGGTGCGGCAGGCCATCGGGATCTTCCGGCAGAAGCATCCGGAGGTTGAAATATCCTACAAGACCGGGGCCTCTGACACCACGGCAACCAGAGCAGACCAATTGCGGGTGCTGAATACGGAGCTTTTAAATCAAAATGGGGCGGACGTGCTGCTTCTGGACGGCCTTCCGGTGGAATCGTTGATTGAAAAAGGGGTTCTTAAGGATCTTTCCGGGATATTCGATCCCATGATTTCGGAGGGGACCCTTAAGAAAAAAATTGCCGAAAGCTATCGGGAAGCGGACGGGAAAATTTATGCTATGCCCATGCGCTACGGAATTCCTCTTTTGTTTGGCAGCCAGGAGCTTCTGGATGCGGCGGACAGCCTGACGACGCTGGAGGCTTGGCTTGAGGAGCATCCGGAGAAATTCATGTCCGGCTACAGCTATCAGGAATTGACGGAGCTGTTCTTAAGGCTCTATGGGGAGGAGCTGTTTGACGGGGACGGAAAGCTCTCACAGGAGGCGTTAAGCCGCTGTCTTTCCTGCATCCGGGAAATCGGCAGGCGTTATGATGCGGTGATGATCAATGATTACGAGGAGGAGATGGAGGATTACGGAGGCATGGTGCTGGGATTCTATATGCCGGGAGGCACAGAGGAAGAACTGCTTTCTTAGAGATTAAAGGCGTTTTTGAAACCATGATACCTTTTTCGGTTATCCGGGAAAGGAGCTATCCCACGGTTTATGGAAAAGACAGCTTTATTCCCCACGGAGTGGCCGGGATCAACAGCGCGGCCAGGGAGCCGGAGCTTGCGGAGGAATTTTTGCGGCTGCTGTTTTCAGCGGAGGTGCAGGACTATGACCTGCAGGACGGCCTGCCCATGAACACGTCCTCTCAGGAAGCGTTTGTGGCACAGGGAAGCGACAGCCTCGAGGAGCAAGGGGATATGATGGGAAGCGTTATGATCACAGAGATTGGAGATGGAGAAGAGGGAGAGGCAGGCGAAGAAAATAATGCCAATTTTAACTTCGCGGCTCCTTTGAAAACAGAATTAGAACAAATGTTCGAAAAGACAGAAGATTTAAAAACACAGGTATTTGCGGATGGCATTTTGCAGGACCTGATTATGGAAGAGGCGGCAGGATATTATGATGGAAGTAAAGAACTCGAAGAAATTCTATCGGGAATCCAGACCAGGGTGGATACCTACCGGGCGGAGTAGGAACTGCCGCAAAGATGCGGGCGGGCAGAGTAAGAGCTGCCGCAAAGATGCGGGCGGCCGGGGCGGGAGACGCCGTGGGAAACAGGCGGCGCTGGGAATGTTATTCCTGGCGCTGAGCCTGATGGGCGTGCTGGTTTTTGTCTGCATTCCCTTTCTGGATGTGGTGCGGCGCTCCTTTCTGAACGCCATGGGAACGGAATTTGCCGGGATGGAAAATTATAAAAATGTCCTTACCAACCAGGCGTTCTGGCAGGCGGCCCGAAATACCCTGCGGTTTATGGCGGTGTGCGTGCCGCTGCTGCTGGCGTTATCGCTGCTGTGCGCGCTGGGGCTTCGGGCGTGCAAGGCAGGAAGACTCCGGGAATGCTTAAAAACCACGTTTTTGTTTCCGCTGGCGGTGCTGGTGGCCTCGGTGGTACTGCTGTGGCGGCTGTTTTTTGACCGCGGCGGTTTTTGGAATGAGATATTAAAGCTTCTTGGGGCTTCTCCGGTGGACTGGCTCCACAGCGGCGCGGCTTTTGGAGTGCTGGTATTTACTTATCTGTGGAAAAATATGGGATATGACATGATTTTGTGGCTGGCCGGCCTTGCGGACATCCCCCACGAGCAGTACGAGGCGGCCCGCATCGACGGTGCGGGAAGGCGGCAGTGTTTTTTCTTTGTGACGCTGCCCCAGCTCTCCGCTTCCGTGTTGGTGATCACGGTGCTTTCTGTGATAAACTGCTTTAAGGTATTCCGGGAAGCCTATCTGATCGCCGGGGATTATCCCCACGAAAGCATCTATATGCTGCAGCATTTATTTAACAACTGGTTTGCGGCGCTGGATATCCAGAAAATGGCGGCCGGCGCGGTTCTTCTGGCCCTGCTGCTGATGGGGCTTCTGTGGCCTCTCTGGCAAAAAAGCAGGGGCGCCTTTGGGGGCGTTTCAAAAAAAGGGCGGGGCAGAAAGAGGAGGCAGGGATGGGAAGAAAACTGATGGCTTTCTGGCTGGTGTTGCTGGCGCTTCTGGTGTGGGCGCCTTTGCTTTTGCTGGTGGCAGGCTCCTTTTACGGGGAGCAGGAGATTCTGGAGTGCTTTGGCGGTGTACTGCTGGAAAACGGAACTGGTGTTCGATTTCATCCTCTGCCCCGGTATCCCACGCTGCGGGGATATGTGGAGCTGCTTCTGGATTCTCCGGGATTTTTCGTGACCTTCTGGAATTCGGTGTATCAGGTACTGCCCCAGCTTGCGGGACAGCTTCTGGTGGGCGTTCCGGCAGCCTGGGCCTTTGCGCATTTCAATTTTCCCGGAAGGCGGGCGCTGTTTTATCTCTATATGGTGTTGATGCTCCTGCCCTTTCAGGTGACGATGGTGTCCGGCTATCTGGTACTGAACCGTCTTGGGCTCATTGATACCCAGGCTGCGGTGATCCTGCCGGGGATCTTCGCCACTTTTTTTGTATTTCTCACCACAAAAGCGTTCCTGGGAATTCCGGCTTCCTTACTGGAGGCGGCGGCCATGGACGGGGCCGGGGAGCTTCGGATCTTTTGGCAGATTGCGGCGCCGCTGCTGTTTTTGTGGGGACAGAGCTTTCTGGAGCAGGGAATTGCGGCTTCGGGTTTAAAGGAGTAGCAGGGCATTGCGGCTTCGGGCTTAAAGGAGTAGCAGGGCATTGCGGCTTCGGGCTTAAAGGAGTGAAAAATAAGGATGGAAGGAGATTGCGATGGAGCAGCAGGATAGAAGAAAACGGTATGGAAAGGCGCTGGCCTCATTTTTTGTCGTGATCGTGGCTTGTACCGTGATTTCACGGGGAGCAGACGCCATGACGATCCCCACGGTACAGGTGCAGAAAGCAGAGAGCGGCAGGATTACGTACCGTCTCAAGGGAGAGGGAACGGTGGAGCCGGCAGAGAAGGTGACGTTCCTGGCGCCGGAGGGATGCCTGGTGGAGGAATGCCTTTCGGACGGGGCGGCGGTGAAGGAGGGGGATGTGCTGCTCCGGTTCCAGATGGAGTATCTGATGAAACGAAAGGAAGAACTGGAGCGGGTCTTACAGGAGGCGGAGCTTTCTCTGGAGCAGGCCAGGCTGAACCAGCAGGAGGATGCCTGGATTCCGGCGGCTGCCGAGGCGGAGCGGTCGCTGGAGGAGGCCCGGGCAGAGCTTCGTGAAGCAGAGGAAGTCAGAGAGCAGGCTGTGGCAGAGCTTCGCGAAGCGGAGGCCGCCCTGGAAGTGGCCGGAGAAGGACGTGAGGAAGGAGAAAGAGCCCTGGAAGTGGATGGAGGTACAGGAGTCCCGGATGAGACGGAGGCAGAGCAGCAGCGTCTGGATGCGGCCCGGCAGGCGTTGGCCGGGGCAGACCAGCGCCTGGAAAGCGCCAGTCAGGCTGTTTCCCAGGCAGAGCAGGCGCATCGGGCGGCGGAGCAGAGCGATGCGGTTACCCGGAAGAACCAGGTGAAAACGCGAAGAACAGCAGATCTGGGGGTGGAAAGCGCACAGCTTGCCGTGGATACGGCAAGGGAGAAGCTCTCGGAGCTGGAGAAGCTGGTGGAAGCAGAGGGAGAGCTCTGCGCTGGGGCAGCGGGGATTTTCCAAAATCCCGGTGTGGCAGCAGGGACGGTTACCAGCGGCAGCGAACTGTTGGGGATCGGAACCGGCGGCCTTCTTTTTACGGCAGAGCTTCCGGTGGAGGAGCAGGAGCGGCTGGCGGTGGGGGACGAGATCATGGTGAAGCTTCCGGGAAAGGAGAAATGCAAGACGGCTGTTACGGGGTTTACGGTACAAAAGGAGGCCCGGGACGGCCAGGAGATCCTTTTGCTGAAGGCCGGGCCTTTGGAGCTTCAGGAGCCCTGGGCGGGTCAGGCAGCTTTTTCGCTGGAAAAGAAGTCCGCAGAAAAATACGAGATGATTGTTCCTCTCACCGCCCTGCGCCAGGACAGCAGGGGATACTACTGCCTGTCGGTTAAGGAACAGAGCAGCATTCTGGGAAAGGAGCTGCGGGCGGAACAGATCCGGGTGACACTGAAGGACCAGGATGAGACAAAGGCCGCGGTGGAGGGGGCGGTTTTGCCGGATACCAGGATCATTGTTTCCAGCGAGAAGCAGGTGGAAGCCGGGGACCGTGTGAGGCTGAAGGAGCAGGAGCCATGAAGGAAAGAACAGTGAAATTATGGCTGGCGCTGGGGCTTTTGCTGGTGATTCTTGCGGGATCTTCTCTTACCATTGTAAGAGAATGGAGGGCTTTGACCGGTTATTGGGATCACGCGGGCCTCAGGTATGAAACCGGCGGGCTTAGCGGAGAGCAGTTGGAAGCGTATCAGAAAGGCCGGCAGGCGGACGGGGCTGCGGCGGAGGATCCGGTAGAGGCGAATCGTCAGGCAGAGGCGGAAGATCGGGCGGACATTGAAATTGCGGCCTGGAAACGGGAGAATCACCAGACGGTTACGGTGGAGGAATTGGGGCAAAGCGCCGATGGTACGGTGGTCCGGGTATCCGGGAATATCGAACTGGTGTTTCCTGATCAAAAAGAAGCCGGAGGATTTCCGCTGCCAACGGACCGGGCGGGGTGTGTCATCAGCCGTGGGCTGGCCTTAAATTTGTTTGGGACAACGAATGTGGTGGGGAACCGCCTTTGCCTGGGAGAAACAACGCTGATTGTGCGGGGCGTGCTTAAGATGGAGGAACCGCTGCTGGCACTTCCCCAGACCGATGGGACGGAGCGGATGCCCTATGTGGAGATCCGTACCAGGGGCCGTGCGTCGGCGCCCGGCCTTTCACAGCTTGCCGGCGGGCTGGGTCTTTTTGGGGAGGCATATGCTTTTTGCGGCAGCTTTTATGTTTCACTGGGCAGGCTTTTTCTTTCCCTGCCGTTCTGGTGCGCTTATTTTTTGCTGGGACCAAGGCTTCTGAAATGGCGCCGGAAAAAACGGGGGTCTGGTTATGTGGGAGAGGGATTGTTTTTAGCAGGAATTGGAGTTGGACTGGCTTTGAGCGTTTCTTTCACGCCGGATTTTATTCCGGCCCGGTGGTCGGATTTTGAATTCTGGGGCAGGAAGATTTTTGAAATTGCAGAATGGATCCGGGCCAGGCGGGATTTTCCGGTTATTTCCTGGGAAATGGAGGTTCTTGGGCGCCTTTGGCGGATTGGGGCCGGGGCGTTGGTAAGCGTGGCCAGTCTGTTATTTTTTCATGCAATTTGCCATATGGAAAATGCCAGAAAAATAGTTGCGGAACAAAGGATTTCATAGTACAATTAGAAATAGCCAATTTAGTTTTTGACGAAAGGAATGAAAAGTCAGATGTCAATCAAAGATTTTTACGATGCTGTTGGCGGCAGCTATGACGAGATTATGCGCCGCCTGCTCAGTGAAGAACGGGTTAAGAAATATCTTGGTAAGTTTTTAAATGATAAGTCCTTTGAGCAGATGACGGAGGAAATCGCCCAGAAAAAGTGGGAGGACGCTTTCCGGGATGCCCACAATTTGAAAGGGATCAGTGTGAATCTGGGACTCCAGAGTTTGTTTGAGTCCAGCTCCGAGCTGTGCGAATCCATGAGGAACGGGGAGCCTTCTGTGGATATACAGCCTATGTATGACAGAGTGAAGACGGATTATGAGACAGTTGTATCATCGATCGGGCAGTTGTAGTATCGTTGCAAGGAAAATGCAATACATTTTTATTATAAGAAGGAGTAGGGAATGCGCAGTAAAGTAATGGTAGTAGATGATATGCCGATCAACTGTGATATCCTCGAAGAGATTCTGGAGGATGAATACGAGGTGATTATTGCAGGAGGCGGCAGGGAAGCACTGGAGGTTCTCACCCAGAAGCATGATGAGATTGGTGCGCTGCTGCTGGATCTGATGATGCCGGAGGTAGATGGTTTTGCGGTGCTGGAGTTCATGAAGAAGAACGGCTGGATGGATAAGGTGCCGGTGATTATCATCAGTGGGGAGAATACGGTGGAAGCGGAGCGGAGATGCTTTGATATGGGTGTTTCCGATTTTATCCAGAAGCCCTTTGACAATTCGCTGGTACGGCGGAGAGTCAGCAATGTGGCGGATTTGTTTTCTTATAAGAATAAGCTGGAGGAACGGGTGGCCAAGCAGACGGAGATTCTCAGAAAGCAGGCGGCCAAGCTCCAGAAGAGTAATACGGAGCTGATCGATATCTTAGCGACCGTGGTGGAGGGGCGGAATATGGAGAGCGGCCTCCATGTCAAGCGGGTGAAGGGCTTTACCAGGATCCTTGCGATGCGCCTTCTGAAGGATTTTCCGGAGTACGGGCTCACAGAGGCGCAGGTGGAGGTGATTGCGGCGGCCAGCGCGCTTCACGATGTGGGCAAGATCGCCATTCCGGATCATATTTTGCTGAAGCCCGGTAAGCTCACCGATGAGGAGTTTGCCTGCATGAAGACCCATACCACCAGAGGCAGCGAGATTTTAAGCGAGATCAAGGGCGTCTGGGACGAGAGCTACAGCAAGATGAGTTATGAGATCTGCCGGCACCACCATGAGCGTTATGACGGAAGGGGCTATCCCGACGGCCTTGCCGGGGAGGACATTCCGCTGTCGGCCCAGATCGTAGGCGTGGCGGATGTATATGACGCCCTGGTGACGGAGCGCTGCTACAAGAAGCCCTTTAGCACGGAGGAAGCCTTCAATATGATCACCGGCGGCAAGTGTGGAACCTTTTCTCCCAAGCTGATGGAGGCCTTTACCAGAGCCAGAAGTGATTTTGAAGAACTGGCAAGGAGCAGGGAATAATGCTGGACCAGAACGCGTTTCGGGAGACATTGCACCTGGTGCAGGAGGTGGCGGCGGCCCTGGACCACCCCATGAGTCGGGAGGAGGTGCTGTATTATTTCCGGGATATGGAGCTTGATGAGGAACAGAAGGAACTGGTGTACGGGTTTGTCTGTCAGCCGGCCGGGAAAAAGGCGCCTGCCCGTGAGAACAGTACGGCTCATTTTCAGATGTATATGCAGGAGGTTTCCGGCATTTCACGGCTGGACCAGGAGCAGGAGCAGCAGTTGTATCAGCGGCTTCTGGCCGGGGACGGGGATGTGATCGAGGCGATTTCCCGCCAGTGGCTTTCCCGGATCGTCACCATGGCCCGGGAGTATCAGAGTGACCGCTTCTGTCTGGATGATCTGGTGCAGGAAGGCAATATGGGCCTTTTGATGGCACTGCATGAATATCTGGGACAGCGGGATACCAGGGAGCTGGAGAAGCGGCTGGTAGAGGCGGTAATGGATGCCCTGGAGGCTTTTGTGGGAGCAGAATCCGGGTGTTCACAGCAGGAGGAGACTATTCTTGCCAAGGTATCGCTATTGCATGAGGCCAAAAAGTTCCTGATGGACCAGTCCGGGGAGGAGCCAACGCTGCAAGAACTGGCGGACTATACCAGGCTCAGCCTGCAGGAAATCAACGATATTATGGAGCTGATGGAGAAGGCCAGGAGACCTTCTTAGGGGACAGCCAGAGCCGTTGCTGCCTGGACCGCAGGCGCTGCAGGAAGGAGAAAAGGATGCTTCCAGAGCAGTTTTTGGAGAGAATGGAACAGATGCTGGGAGAAGAATATCCGGCATTTTTGGAGAGCTACCAGAAGGAGCCCTGCCATGCCCTGCGGGTGAATCCCGCAAAGTGCCCCGGGCCGTGGCTTGAGGAGCAGGGCGGATTTCATCTGACACCGGTGGAATGGAGTGAAAATGGATATTATTATGAGGAGGATGACAGGCCGGGCCGTCATCCTTTTCACGCTGCCGGGGCGTATTATATCCAGGATGCCAGCGCCCAGGCGGTGGCAGCGTACTTAGATGCCCGGCCCGGGGAACGGGTGCTGGACCTGTGCGCCGCCCCCGGTGGAAAGAGTACCCAGATCGGGGCGGCCATGCAGGGGGAAGGGGTTCTTTTCTGTAATGAGATCCACCCGGCCAGGGCCAGGATTTTGTCGGAAAATGTAGAACGGATGGGGATCGCCAACGCGGTTGTCACCAGCGAGACGCCCCAGCGGCTGCTTGCCGCTTTTCCGGCCTATTTTCAGAGAATCCTGGTGGACGCCCCCTGCTCCGGGGAGGGGATGTTCCGCAAGAACGCGGAAGCCTGCGCGGAGTGGAGCCCGGAAAATGTTGCGATGTGTGCAAGGCGGCAGGATGAGATCTTAGACTGTGCTGCCGGTATGCTGTGTCCGGGAGGGCGGCTGGTGTATTCCACCTGCACCTTCGCGCCCTTAGAGGACGAGGGGACAGTGGAACGGTTCTTAAAGCGCCATCCGGAGTTTCTGCTGGTACCGGCAGAGCGGTATCCGGGCATGGAGCCGGGCCGTGGAGATTGGAACGGCGAAGGGGGGCTGGACCGTGGGGAGTGGAATGGCGATGGGGATCTGGACCGGACCATACGCCTGTGGCCCCATAAAATCCAGGGGGAGGGGCATTTTCTGGCCGTCCTGGAAAAGGAGGCCGCCTTGCCCCTGGAACGGCCGCCCCGGCTGCAGCAGGGCTTGAAGAGAAAGGAATACGAAAGCTTCCAGGCTTTTGCGGAGGAGAATCTGACGGAGGATGCAGGGAAGCGCTTTATGGGCCCGGGGGAGCTCCTTTTGTTCGGGGAGCAGCTCTATCTTCTTCCGGCGGGCTGCCCCGCCTTGCAGACGCTTAAGGTGCTGCGTCCGGGTCTGCATCTTGGAACCATAAAGAAGAACCGGTTTGAGCCGTCCCACGCATTGGCGCTGGCCTTAAAGCCGGAAGAAGTGAGAAGGTTCTTAAGCTTTGAGGCCGGTGCGCCACAGCTTTTGGCTTACCTGGCGGGGCAGACCATCGGGGAGGCCGCAGCGTCGGCTAAGGGGTGGTATTTAATCGCGGTGGAGGAAATGAGCCTTGGCTGGGGAAAATATGACGGTCGTATCATGAAGAACCACTATCCGAAGGGGCTCAGGTGGTGAGACGCGGAAGCGTCTGCGAACCGCTGGATGGCGGCCCATCGGATGTATAAATCCAGGTTTTCCGAATAGAATAGAGTAGAAGGAGCGATAAGATGAGCGTTTCCATACTTTGTTCTCTGTTGGGAGGCCTGGCCTTTTTTTTATACGGAATGTGGATGATGCGGGACGGCTTGGAGGAAGCGGCCGGGGAGCGGCTTTCAAAGATTTTAAGGGAAATGACGGCCTCGCCCTTAAGGGGGCTTTTTGCGGGGATCGTTGTCACGGCGCTGCTGCAGTCCTCTTCGGCGATGATGGTGATCCTGATCGGCCTCATGTCCGCCCGGCTGCTGACATTGGGACAGACAATCTGGCTGATCCTGGGGGCAAATATCGGCACTACCGTAACCGGACAGCTCCTGGCTTTTGACATTGGTCCTCTGGCTTCGGTGCTGGCCTTTGCGGGGATCCTGCTGATGCTGTGTGCCAAAGAGGGGCTTAAATATGCAGGAAGCATTGCCGGTGGCCTGGGACTGTTGTTTCTGGGGATGGAGCAGATGGGGGCGGCCCTGCTTCCCATGGGACAGACGACGGTTTTCCGTCAGTTGCTGACAAAATGTGACCATCCTTTTGCAGGAATTCTTGCAGGCGTTGTGCTCACTGCAGTAATTCAGTCATCCTCGGCGGCGGTGGGGATCCTGCAGACATTGGCCCGGGAGGGGCTTATTACCCTGGGACAGAGCATTTACCAGGTATTCGGGCAGAATATCGGCACCTGTGCGACGGCCTTCCTGGCGCTTCTGGGAACCGGAGGAGCGGCGGGCCGGGCAGGGAAAGATGGGAGAGGAGCGGCAGGCCGGAAAGCGGCAGAGACGCCGGGAAAAGGCGTGGCAGTCCGGGTGGCGCTTCTGCATCTTCTGGTAAATTTGATTGGAACCGTCATTTTTACTGTGTTTTGCGCTCTGCTGCCGGCGGAGCAGTGGATTGCGGCCCTGTCGCCGGGAAATGTGCCGCGTCAGATTGCCAATGTACATACCCTTTTTAATGTGGGAACGATGCTTGCGCTGGCGCCTTTCGGGGAGAAGCTGGCCGGATGGGTAGAAAAGGCAGGTGTTCCTGCCAAAGGGAAACATTAATTCTATGGAGGTGGAAGGATGCCGGAATTTTTAAAAGCAATTATTTTCGGAGTGGTGGAAGGAATTACGGAGTGGCTGCCCATCAGCAGTACCGGCCACATGATCCTGCTGGACGAATTCCTAAAGCTGGATGTATCGCCCGAATTCTGGGATATGTTCCTGGCGGTGGTCCAGCTTGGAGCGATCCTGGCGGTGATTTTGCTGTATTTTGACCGGCTGAATCCCTTTGCACACAGGCAGGGAAAGCTTTGCGTGAAAAAAGATACCGTCACGTTGTGGAAAAAAATTATAATATCCTGTATTCCGGCGGGACTGGTGGGCGTTTTTCTGGATGAAAAAATCGAAGAAATTTTCTATCGCTGGCAGACGGTGGCCGTGATGCTGATTCTGGTGGGGATCTGGTTTTTGTGGGTGGAACGCAAAAGCGCGGCCTGCGGGAACCGCATGAACAGACTGGGAGAGCTGACCTGCCAGGCGGCGCTGGTGATTGGTCTGTTTCAATTGATTGCGGCTGTTTTTCCGGGAACCTCGCGGTCCGGCGCTACGATTTTAGGGGCGCTGCTTTTAGGAGTGTCCAGGAGCGTGGCGGCGGAGTATACCTTTCTTCTGGCGGTCCCGGTGATGCTGGGGGCCGGGGGCCTGAAGCTTATAAAGTTCGGCTTCCACTATACGCCGGAAGAATTGTCGGTGCTGCTCTTTGGCATGGCGGCGGCCTTCGGGGTGTCGGTTCTGACGATCCGTTTTTTGATGGGCTATATAAAGAAGCATGACTTTAAGGTGTTCGGGTGGTACCGTATCATCCTGGGCGCGGCGGTGTTAATTTACTTTGGAATAAATTTCAAATAAGACTTGACGGCATTCCTCCAAATGGTATTAAATAGAAGAAAGACAATTTTTATCAGGCAGGCAGGCTGGAGGGTGCAATGGAAGGAAATTCAATTTTAAAAAATAAATATTATCTCTATCTGACGGAGTTTTTCTCCGGGGTTTCTGTGATGGCGGTGGAACTGGGGGCCAGCCGGCTGCTGGCCCCTTATTTCAGTTCGTCCCAGATTGTGTGGACGATTATTATCGGGACCATCATGATCGCCATGGCGTTGGGGAATATCTGGGGCGGCAGAAGCGCCGATAAAAATCCCAATCCGGACAAGCTCTATCTGCGCCTTCTGGTGGCCGCGGTGTGGATTGCGGCGATCCCCCTTTTGGGAAAATATATCATTCTGGGGATTTCCGGAGCGCTGATTCTGACTATTAATACCAATTTTTTGATTCTTGCGGCGTTTCTGGCCTGTATGGTGATTTTTGTGTACCCGCTGTTTCTTTTGGGGACGGTGACGCCTTCCCTGGTAAAATATACGGTGGACAGCCTTTCGGACAGCGGGAAGACCGTAGGAGCCCTGGGGGCCTGCAATACCGTCGGCAGCATCATCGGTACGTTTCTGCCTACGTTTGTGACGATACCGGCAGTTGGCACAGCGGTGACCTTTTTGATTTTTTCGGGAATATTGCTGGCACTGTCGTTGATTTATTTTATCAGCAGGCGCAAAAAGCCGGTGGCCTGTATCGTGTCGCTGGTGCTGACCCTGCTGTGCGGAATTTTTGGCAATGCTTCGGATTTTGCCTTCTGGGAAAGCAGCCTTCTTTACGAGGGGGAATCCATCTACAATTATCTGCAGGTAAAGGAGAACCCAAGAAGCGTGGTTCTGTCCACTAATGTGCTGTTTGGCGTGCAGTCTGTTTATATGAAGGAGGCGGGGCTCACTGGCATGTATTATGATTATGCCCTGCTGGCGCCTATGATGGCGGATGTGGGTCCGGGGGACGAGGTGCTGATTCTGGGGATGGGAACGGGAACCTTCGCTACCCAGTGCCGGCGGTATTTTGAGGATCTTAAGATCGAGGGCGTCGAGATTGATAAAAAAATAACAAACCTGGCCCGGGAATATTTTTATCTGCCAGAGGACGTGGAAGTGGCCACCTATGACGGAAGGGCTTACCTCCAGGCAGTGGATAAAAAGTATGATGTGATTATGGTGGACGCTTATCAGGATATTACGATTCCGTTCCAGATGTCGTCGGTGGAGTTTTTCACTTTGGTGCGGGAGCATTTGAAGGAAGACGGCGTGATGGTGGTGAACATGAACATGCATTCCCAGGAGGAGGGCAACATTAACGATTATTTGTCGGATACCATTGCCACAGTATTTCCTTGTGTATATACGGTGGACGTGTCCGGCAGCACCAATCGGGAGCTTTTTGCGGGGAACAGCGGGGAAATGATTTCTGTGATGGAGCAGGCCATCGGGAGGCTTTCCGATGAGGCGCTTGCGAAGGCCCTTCGTCAGGAGGCCCGGTGGCTGAGCGCCTATGAAAAGGGGGAGTATCTTCTGACGGACGATAAGGCGCCGGTGGAGCTTCTGGGGATGCAGGTGATTGACAGCCTGATCCAGAATGAGATCGGATATTACAAGGAGGTATTTCAAGAAAAAGGGATCCGGGGGTTGTTGGAGGAAGTGTAAGAATGGATACAAGAGAGTTATTGGAAAATATAAAAAACGGAACCATCAGCATCGAGGAAGGAGAACGTATCCTGCGCCGGCAGCCTTTCGAGGATCTGGGCTATGCCAAGCTGGACACGCACCGGAAGATGCGCAGCGGCTTTCCGGAAGTAATCTTCTGCAGCGGGAAAGCAGATCCTTTCCTGGTGGAAATTTTTGGCAGGCTCCTGGAAGAAGAAGGCGAGGCATTTGGAACCAGGGCATCCGAACACCAGTACGAGCTTTTGCGGGAGAAATTTCCTCAGGTACAATATGATACGGTGTCCCGGATCATTAAGGTAGAGAAGCCGGGAAAGAAGCGGATTGGCCGGATTGCCGTCTGCACGGCCGGAACGGCAGATATTCCGGTGGCAGAGGAAGCATCCCAGACGGCGGAATATTTTGGAAGCAATGTGGATCGGATTTATGATGTAGGGGTGGCGGGAATCCACCGCCTTCTGGCACATCTGGATGTGGTACAGGAGGCGAACTGCATTGTGGCGGTGGCCGGTATGGAAGGAGCTTTGGCCAGCGTCCTGGGGGGGCTGGTGGATAAGCCGGTGATTGCGGTGCCTACCTCCGTGGGTTATGGGGCCAGCATGGGGGGCTTGTCGGCGCTTCTTACCATGATTAATTCCTGCGCAAACGGGATCGCGGTGGTAAATATCGATAACGGTTACGGGGCCGGATATATCGCTACCCAGATCAACCGGATGGCGGGCGGGAGCGGGGAATGAACACATTTCATTGAAAAATAGGGGGATTTACAAGTTTGAAACGAGAGAAAAACAGGGGCGGCATGTTCCTGAAAGCGGTTATTACCATTGCACTGCCTATTGCGCTGCAGAATCTTCTGGCAACCACGGCCAGCATGGTGGATACGATTATGATTGGAAGCCAGGGAGAACTTGCGGTGGCGGCGGTGGGGATCTGCGCGCAGATCTCATCGCTGTTCTTTTCCTGCTATTACGGCTTTGCCGGTGGGGCGATGCTGTTTTTTGCCCAGTACTGGGGCGCACGCAATACCAAAGGAATCAACAAGACCTTTGGGGTTTCCTTTGCCTTTATGCTGGCGGTAGCCCTTGCATTTTGCGGGATGGCTGTCATAAGGCCCGAATTTTTGCTGGAGATTTATACGGACAAGTCCAACATCGTAGCGGTGGCAGTACCCTATATCCGGATTGTGGGATTTGCTTATCCGCTGCAGGTGATCGGTGTGATTATCAGCTATCTGATGCGCTCTACGGAGCGGGTGAAAGCGCCGCTGATCTGCTCGGTGACGGGGCTTGTGGTGAATTTTGTACTGAACTGGATTCTGATTTACGGGCGGTTTGGCATGCCGAAGATGGGCGCGGCCGGAGCGGCCGTAGGTACGCTGATGTCGGCGGTGGTGAATCTGGTTATGCTGTGTGCGTTTCTGCTGCGGGGCAGGAGCGAAGTGCCCTTAAAGCTTAGGGATATGTTTGGCCGGGGAGACGGATTTATGAAAGTCTACCTTGGCAAATGCTTCCCGATTCTGTGTAATGAGATTTTCTACGGGGTGGGCCAGATGCTGATCAATATCGTGATCGGGCGCCAGGCGGAATCCGCCATTGCCGCGATGGCGGCCTTTCGTGTACTGGAAGGCTTCGTGTTTGCGTTTTTCGGCGGGCTGGCAGACGCCAGCGCCGTGGTGGTGGGGAAGGAAATCGGCGCCGGCTCCCATATGCGGGGCTATCAGTATGTGAAGAAATTTGCACTGCTATGCCCGGCGATCACCTTTACCATCTGCCTTACCGGCCTTGTGTTTCACGGGCCGCTGCTGGGGCTTTTTGGTCTGGGGGCCGAGGCTCTGTATTATGGAAAATATATGATTCTTATATACCTGGCAGCGGGAACGATCCGTACCTGCAATTATATTATGAACAATTGCTACCGGGCCGGCGGGGAGGCGGTTTTCGGAACGGTCTTAGAGATCAGTTGTCTGTTTGCCTTGAGCGTTCCGGCTACCTGGGTTGCAGGTATGGTACTGCATCTGCCGTTTCTGGCGGTGTTTGCCTTCCTGTATACGGATGAGATCCTGCGGCTCATCTTCGAACTGTGGTATACCAGGAGCGGGAAGTGGGTCAAGCCGGTGACGGAGGCCGGGAAAGCGGCGCTGCCGGGATTCCGGGAGGAACTGGGAAGGCGGAGACTTTCCGGGAGACGCCGTTGAGCGTAAGAAAAAAGAACCGGCTGCCCTTAAAAGCGTCATGGGCAGCCGGTTCTCCGAAAAAAGTTGTTTTTATTGATTCATGGCGTCGGTATACATCTGGTATTGCGCAAGACCGCCCATGTCTTCATAGGTTTTCAGCATATCGTCCCAGTGGGATAAATCCTGACGTCCCTGGATCATGGCCTGGATCTCATCTAAAACCATCGCGTCGGCATCCTGGCGGGAGAGGCTGACATCTGTAGGAATTTCAATGGAATAAAAGCTGGTGGCAGGGACATAAACCTTATCTAAGCGGATGGAGCTGCACTCCTTGTAGGCGCGGACGGTTTCGGCCGGGACGCCGGGAGCGGAGTATTTCATATTGAGACTGCCGTTGTAGCCCGGAAAGAGGCTTTGGAACAGATCCGCCATAGGGGTGTCTCCTTCGCTCTGGGGCGCCTTCATGATCTCGTAATCGCCCTCGGAAGCGATCTCGTAGGTTTTTCCTTCGATTCCCGCTGTCACAAGCCAGTAATTTTCCTCATTGTACATACACCAGTCGGCAAACTGGACGGCTTTTTCGGGATTTTCGGAAGTAGCCGACAAAGCCAGGAATTCCGTTGCCAGGCCGCTGGAGGGATATTTCTTCGCATCGGAAAGCGGCGAGAGGAAGGAAATATTCCAATCGGGGTTGGCCTCGGTAACTGCTGCCAGGGTACCGTATTGCTGCTGCCAGATATTCGCGCCCACAGCGCCGGCGATGTCCTTACCAAAGATATCGATTACCTGGTTTTCATCCAGATTAAAGATGCTGTCATCGATTAGTCCGTCTTCATACCATTCGGCCAGCTTCGCAATGAAATCCCTGTATCCGGGATCATAGATCTTGGGCTTGATGGTCCCGTCAGCATCCACAAATCCACCGGGGGTATCTACACCCACGGCAATGGGCGTTTCCGTAAAATAGCCCAGAAGGTAAGATTCGATGTTGGTCAATGGCGCGACATAAGGAGTTTTATCCGGATAAGTGGACTTCACATATTTCAGGAAAGTCTCAAACTCGGAAAATGTCGTGATGGCATCCAATCCGGCTTCAGCCACCAGGTCGCCTCTTACCCAGCCGGTTGTGGTCGTCTGGAATACCGGCATCGGAATGGCCAGGATCTTTCCGTCGCTGGATACCTCCTTCCAGACATCCGCCGGAATATTCTCCTTCAGGTTTTTGGCCTGGTCGATATATTCGGTGAGGTCGAGGATCATATGCTTCCCGTATAAATCGGCCAACTGTGAGCTGGGCTGGGTAAAACGGATAAAGTCGATGGTCTTTTTTCCGGACAGATCCAGGAGCACTTTCTCGGCAAAAACATCGTCTGCGTAGGAAACCGTATGGATGTCAGCCGTAAACCCCAGATCCTGCTGCAGCTTCTTATTCACCTCGGCCAGGACCTCCTCCTGGTATTTCGGGATATCGGTGGAAGTTGCTACGCCGTGGGTGTAAAAGGTGAAGGAGACCGTATCTCCCGAAGTGTCTGCACCCTGTGCTTCATTGTCCTGATTCTGTGACGAATCTCCCCCATTCTTAACGGTATCATTTTCGCCTGATGAATTCCCACAGCCCACAACATTGAAAATCATACCTGCTGCCAATAACATGGCAATTGCTCGTTTCTTCATATTCGTTCCTCCTCCTAAAAATTAGTTTAACAACTTGCAACTTAAATATAATACGAAAATGAAAATTTGTCAATATAAATTTTTGGTAAAATATAATTTGTATTGACAACTTTGCAGGGGAATGGTATACTAATCCCAAAATAAATAAAAAGGAGGAGCTGAGAATGGGATGGTTTTACAAGCAAGTCAGGGGGGTGGTTTTATGCGGCTGAATACAAAGCATAGTACCCTGCAGTTCGATGAAAGGGGCTCTATGATATCCTATCAGATCCTGCAGAAGGAAATGATTGCAAAGGGAGCCGGGGAACGTCCGCTGTTTCTGATCCGTCTCAGGACCGGGACGGGAGAAGCGGTGGATGTGGATGCTTTTTCTTTCCGGAGCGTTTCCTGTAAGAGAACCGGCCGGGGGCTGGATTTTCTATATACAGAGCAGGAGCGGCTGGAGCTTTCGGTAAAAGCGCATATTATTGTAAATGAAGCCCGGGACCGGTTTGAATTCTCCATCGCTGTCAGAAATGGGACGGATTGCTGTGTGGAGTACATCGATTATCCGGAACTGACGGTGCCCAATGATTTTGTGTCGGACGGAGGAACCGGAAAGCTGTTCTGGCCTGCCATGGAGGGCTGCGAGGTGTCCGACCCTTCCCAGAGGGACAGCGCGATGGCAGAAGGGTACCGCTATCAGCCGGTGGGGTATCCCAGTAAAGGATGGGAGGGATTCTATCCGGGACCGGTGCAGATGCAGTTTATGGCATATTATACGAAGGAGGGAGGCTTTTATTTTGCGGCCCATGATCCCCGGTACAACCCTAAGGCCATCGAGTATCACCGGACAGAATATGGGGTCAGGATGGAATACCGGGTGTTTCCCTCCGTGGAAGGGCATACGGAATACGAGGCAGATTTTCCTTATATTTTAAAGGATGGCGTGGGCGACTGGATGGATGCGGCAAAGCTGTACCGGGACTTTGTACAGAGTAGCTGCAGGCTGCCGGAGTTTTTTTCCAGGCGTGAGCAGGTACCGGAATGGCTGAAGGAATCGCCGATGGTGCTGATCTATCCGGTCCGGGGGGAGAAGGATACCGGGCAGATGGAGCCAAACTGTTTTTTTCCATACGAGAAGATCCTGCCGCTGGTGGAAAAATATGCGCAGATTTTAGAGACAAAGATCCTGGTGCTGTTGATGCATTGGGAGGGGACGGCTCCCTGGGCGCCGCCGTATATCTGGCCACCCTACGGAGGAGAACGTATGTTCAAGGATTTTGTGGATCGGATGCATGCGTCCGGAAATCTGGTGGGATTATATGCCAGCGGAATCGGATGGACGGATGAGAGCGTGCTGTGGCCGCAATATCAGAAGAAGCAGTACCGGCAGGACCATGGTCTCATTGACATTATGTGCGCGGCGCCGGATCAGAGCGTACCCCATTCCCTGATCTGTAACGGGCCTATCCGCTGGGGGTATGATATGTGCCCGGCCAATGAGTTTGTGACGGATTGCGTGGTGGGGGAGATTTCCAAGGTGATTGACAGCCAGGTGGATTATCTCCAGTATTTTGACCAGAATCTGGGCGGGATGTCCCAGCTTTGCTATAGCAAAAAGCATGGGCATCTGCCGGTGCATGGGAAGTGGGCGGTGGATGCCATGAACCGGCTTTATGAGGAGGTGGAAAATCTGATCCGGGAGAAGGGATCGGATCTTGTAATCGGATGCGAGGCGGCTGCGGCAGAAAGCTATTTTCATATGCTGACCTTCAGCGACTTAAGATACAATATCAATTTTTACTATGCCAGGCCGGTGCCCGCCTACGCCTTTGTATACCATCAGTACCTGTTTAATTTTATGGGGAATGAGAATAATTTTAACCACGCGGTGCCGGAAGCAGAAAATCCGTTTTCCCTGCATTTCCGCATGGCCTATTCCTTTGTGTCGGGCGATCTTCTGACTGGGGTATTGAATGGCAGAGGCGAGCTGTTCTGGGACTGGGGGACGGTATGGGAGATCCCGGGCCCCGATCAGCCAACGCTGCTTAAGCTGGTCCGGAACCTGCTGCGCCTAAGGAAGGGAGCGGCCAAAAGATATCTTTTATCGGGAAAGATGATCCGTCCCATTTCCTGTCAGCAGGACGGGATGTTTTCGTTGATCCGGCGGGACGGCACGGTTGTGGAATATCCCAGGGTTCTCTCCAGCGCCTGGGAGGATGAAGACGGCAGCCGTGTGCAGATCTTTGTCAATTATACCGATTCTGACCGGGAGATTCTTCTGGAGCGGCCGTGTCGCCTGGCAGCGGGGAAGGATCGGGGGGCGGTGGTAACGAGGCTTGTGGTCAGGGAATTCGATGCCGCAATGGTAGAGCTTTGAATAGGAGGAGTTTCATGAAAAAGAAAAAGAAGGGAAAATCCAGGTGGCAGACCATAAAAAATTACAAATATTTATATTTGCTGATGGTACCGGGCTTCCTCTGGCTGCTGGTCTTTCATATCGCCCCGATCTTTGGCATTGTGATTGCCTTCCAGGATTACAATCCCATGGTGGGGATTCTGAAAAGCGAGTGGGTGGGCCTGTCTAATTTTAAGATGCTGTTGTCCAGCAGCTCTTTTTTGCGGATCCTGGGGAATACCTTAAAGATCAGCGCGGCAAAAATTTTTATCGGATTCCCGGTACCGCTGATCCTTGCGCTGCTGATCTATTCCTGCAGGAACAGATATATCAAAAAGATCGTCCAGACCTTTTCCTATCTGCCCAATTTCCTTTCGTGGGTGGTTGTTGTGGGGATCAGCTTTACGCTGTTTAACCCTTATTATGGCGTTTTTCAGAATGTATTTACAGCCCTTGGGATTCCCTATACCGATATTACCACCAATACCAGGACCTTTATCAGTTTTATTGTGGGATCCTCCATCTGGAAGGGGATGGGGATGCAGTCCATCATATATCTGGCGGCTTTGTCCAACATGGATATGGAGATGTTTGAGGCGGCGACGGTGGACGGGGCCAACCGGAGACAGAAGCTGTGGCATATTACGCTGCCCACAATCGCCCCGGTCTGTGCCGTTGTTCTGATCCTGGCGGTGGGCGGCCTGCTGACGGGGGATTTTGAACAGATCTATCTGTTTGCGGGAGAAAATGCGCAGCTTCGTATGGTGTCGGATGTCTTTGAAACCTTTGTATACAGGAACGGGATACGCGCGGCGCAATTCAGCTTTCCGGCTGCGGTGGGATTGTTCCAGTCTGTTTTTGCATGCATCCTGGTGCTTATTACAAACTGGTTGTCGAAAAAGTTCGGTTATGAAGGAATCTGGTAAAGGAGGAGTGGAAAATGAGTAAAATCCGTAACCGTAAAAAGAAAAAACTGCGTCCGGGGGACATGCTTGCCAGCGGGATGAATTACTTCTGGCTGATCCTGGTGGGGCTGATTACCGTCATTCCGTTCCTGTATGTGATCTCCATGTCCTTCACCTCAGAAACGGCCCTGGGGACCATTGGCGTAAAGCTGATTCCGGCAGAGTGGTCTTTGGAGGCCTACCAGTACCTTTTTCAAAATGCCAGGGATCTGGTGAGGGCTTATGGAGTTACCATATTTGTTACGGCAGCAGGGACTTTTTTAGGCACGATGCTGGCAATTTTTTTCGCATATCCTCTTTCGAAGAAGCAGTTGCCGGGAAGAAACGGGATTATGCTCTATATCCTGTTTTCCATGATGTTCAGCGGAGGATTGATTCCCTTTTATCTGGTGGTCCGGGGGATTGGCTTAGGGAACACCATCTGGGCCCTGATCCTGCCAAGCTGCTGGTCCTCCTGGAATATGATCCTGATCCGCAATTTCTTCCAGTCGATTCCCGACAGCCTGGAGGAATCCGCAAAGCTGGATGGCGCCAATGATATCCAGATTTTGTTCTGCATTATAATTCCGCTGTCAAAGGCCATCATCGCAACGATTGCGCTGTATTTTGCCGTGGGCTTCTGGAATTCCTGGTACAATGCGCTGCTGTTTATCGATGACAGGAAGCTGCAGCCCTTGATGCTGTTTTTGAAAAATATCATGGAGACAAAAAATGTGGGAGCATCCCTGATCGGCTCCAGCAGCGCCAATCAGATTCCGGCGTCGGAGGCGCTTCGGATGGCTACGGTGGTGGTGTGCACACTGCCGATCCTGTGTGTGTATCCGTTTGTACAGAAATACTTTGTAAAGGGCGTTATGGTGGGCTCTGTCAAAGGATGAGGAGGATGAAAATGAAACCGGTGGTAGGTGTGAATTATTTTTCTGGATGGTGGAGGGAGGAACCCAACAAATGGAAGGATGCAAAGGAACCTTCCAAAGATTGGAGGGAACGTTATGTCAACCGAATCTCCCTCAATGGATGCTACGATGACCAAATGACAATGGATAGCGATATCCTTACGGCGGCGCAATATGGCGTTGATTTCTTTCAGATGCTGTGGTATCCAGTGGATAGCGCGTCCACGCAATGCGACGGGTTGCACGCGAAGTATCTGAATGCGGGGATTGCACATTTCTGTGCCTCTCCATATAACGATAAAATGAGATTTGTAGTAGAATATTGCAATCATCCGCCCTTTTCCATCCTGGAGGAGGGGGAATGGGAGAAAACCTGCAGGTTGTGGGCAGGTTTTTTGAAGCATCCCTCCTATTACACCGTTGACGGAAAAGCGATCTTCAAAATCCACAGCTTCCCGATGTTCCGGGAGCAGTGCGGCAATGATCTTTCGGTGGTGCGGGAGCGGATCCGGCTGCTGAAAAGGATTGCCCGGGAGGAGGCCGGAAGGGAGCTGCTCCTTACCGGAGGGATCACATACGGGGATGTGGGGAAGGAATTGCTCCGGTATCTGAAGCTGGTGGATTTCTATTCGGTCTATATGGATCTGCCCCAGCTTCCTTCGAAAGACAGGGATTATGAATATGGGCTGCTTCTGGATTATGCCCTTTCCTTTGCGGAAAAATGCGCAGGTCTTGGAATCCCCTTTATGCCTTATTTTCCTTCCGGGTGGAATCCGCGTCCCTGGTATGATCCCCGGCCGAGCTTCCGGATACCGGATGGGGAGCAGATCCGGAAAGGGATTTTGCGGCTCTGCGGCCTGATCCGCCAGAATCCGCTCCTTGGAATCCCGGCCGGAGACGGGCGCAGGGAGGCATTCTCGATTTACGCCTGGAATGAATTTGGGGAAGGGGGATATCTGGCCCCCACCCTGGTGGAGTACGATGATAAGCTGCAGGGCTTAAAGCGGGCGCTGGAGCTGATCGCGTGAATGCAGGCCGGCCGGGGGAGGGCAGAACGTCAGGTAGTCTGCCCCCGGGACAGGTGTACCGGAATGTATCTGGCATGGAAACCGCCTGGGGCAGCGGTGTGGCGAATGATTTTTAAAAGCTCCCGCGCCGCGTTTTCCCCGATGGCATAGAAATCCTGGGAAATCGTGGTCAAGGGATAATCCTGCCTCTGGGCGGAGGAGCTGTAGCCGATGACGGCAAGCTTTTGGGGGACGTCAAGGCCCAGCGCCGAGGCTGCCGCAAGAAGCTCGGCGGCGATGGCATCCGAGGTGCAGAAAATGCCGTATTTCTCGGCCGGCTCGCTGGTGATCCGGGTCAGGACCTGTTTGAAATATTCCGTCACCGTCTGGCCGGCTGCTGCTGCCTGGTTCAGGCAATCTACGAAATAGTTCGTTTTATCGATGGAATACCCATGCTGCTTTAAGGATCTGCAGAATCCGAAATAGCGGTCCTGCAGGGAAAAATGAGAAAAGGTATTCGTCTCGCAGACGAAGGAAAAATTGTCGCAGCCTGTCTCAATGAGATGGTCCGCCGCAATCATGCCTCCGCTTTTGTTGTCCGATAGGACAAAGGAGCATTCTAAGCTGATCAGAGGCTGGTCGATGAGGACGATGGGAAAATCGTCCAGCATCAGACTGTAAAAATTAGAAAGGGTGTCGATGTTGGAGCTGGGATATAAAATCACCCCTTTGGAGGATGCCTTCTTGCACTGGCCGATAATCTGGAATTCATCCTCAAAGCTTTCGCTTGTGTAGGAGATGGTGAGCATGTAGCCTTTTTTTACCAGATAGCTCTGGCAGCCGCGCAGCAGCAGGTATTCGTTGGGGGCCTCGGTATAATCCTGATTTTGCGAAAAGGGCAGAATCAGGCTGATGATGGGGAGGTCTGTCCGGGAAGCATCCGTCTGATCGGAAACGTAGGAGCCGCTGCCCCTTCTCTTATAGATGACTCCCTGGGCGGTAAGCTGGTCCAAAGCGCGCAGTACCGTAGTCCTGCTGGTCTGGAACATCTGGGCAAGCTCATATTCCGTCGGCAGCTTGTCTCCCGGTTTTTTTTCGCCTGTCTCAATCAGAGAGAGGATATATTTTTGAATCCGACTGTGGAGCGTTTCTTTTTCCGGCATGGTTGGTTTCTCCTTTACAATTGGACAGCGGAAAACTCCGCCTGCCGGCTACTCTTTGGGGAAACCCAAACTCCGTCTGCCGGCTGCGTTTTCCTTCATTATAACATATATTTGGAGAATAGCAATAATTTATGTATACAAATTTGGAGGTATCTGTATGAAAAATTTACATTTGATCTGCAATGCCCATATCGATCCCTTATGGCAGTGGGAAGCTGAGGAGGGGGTGGGGGCCGTATTGTCTACGTTCCGGGCGGCGGCAGATTTTTGCGAGGAATTCGACGGTTTTGTGTTCAACCATAATGAAGCGGTTGCTTATGCGTGGGTGGAAAACTATGAGCCCGGGCTGTTTGCACGGATCCAGCGTCTGGTCTGTCAGGGAAAATGGCATATCATGGGCTCCTGGTACCTGCAGCCGGATTGCAATATGCCCTGCGGCGAGTCGCTGGTCCGTCAGATTGAGGCGGGGAACCGTTATTTCCAGGAGAAGTTTCATGTGTCTAACCGTGTGGCGGTGAATTTTGATTCCTTTGGCCATTCCAGGGGGCTGGTGCAGATCCTTGCCAGGGCCGGTTATCTGGGCTACATCTGCTGCCGTCCCTATGCCCATGAAATGGAGCTGCCAGCCAGGGAATGTGTGTGGAAGGGATTTTGCGGCAGCAGCGTCATGCTCCACCGCAGCGACAGCTATAACCAGGGCATGGGAAGGGCCGCTGAAAAAATAGAAGGGTATCTGGAGCAGTATGGGAACGAACAGGACGTTGGTCTGGTTCTCTGGGGCGTGGGAAATCATGGGGGCGGCCCCTCCAGGCTTGACTTAAGGCGGATTGAGGAGCTTCGGGAAAAATATCCGGTTTCGATCCTGCATTCAACGCCGGAGGCTTATTTTAAGGAGCTGGAGCAGGAAAGGGAAAACCTGTATGTTTGGGAACGGGATCTGAATCCTGCCATGCCCGGATGCTATACCTCCCAGGTGCGGATCAAGCAGGCCCACCGCCGTTTGGAAAATGAATTGTTTCTTGTGGAAAAAATGTGTGTCCAGGCGGAACTGGAAGCCGGGATGGCGTATCCCCATGAGCGCCTGAAGGAAGCCCAGGAGAAGCTTTTGCTTGCGCAATTTCACGATGTTCTGCCGGGCTCCTCCATCCGGAAGGTGGAAGAACAGGGGCTGGAGATCTTAAGCCATGGTCTGGATCTTTTGCGGGAAATAAAAACACAAGCTTTTTTCAGTCTTTGCCGGGAGCAGCGGGCAGCAGGAGAGGGCGAATATCCGGTGTTCATCTATAATCCCCATCCTTTTGCGGTTACCGATGTTTTTGAGGTGGAATTTATGCTGGCGGACCAGAATTATGACAGGGAGTATCTGGATGCTCCCCAGGTTTCTGACAGCGCGGGGCGCCTTCCCTCCCAGTGTGTGAAGGAACGCAGCAATATTCCCATACAGTGGCGCAAGCGGGCGGCCTTTTATGGAAGGCTCGCGCCCTTTTCCCTGAACCGTTTTACGATCCGGATCCAAAAACAATCCTATGAAAAATCATGTAAGGGCTGGGTAAGGGTGGAGGAGCAGGGGCAGATAATCCAGATTGTCAATGACAGGATGTCCCTAAGGATCCGCAAAGATACGGGATATATTGACAGCTATCAGGTGGAGGGGCTGGAACATGCCGGAAAGGATTTTGCTTCGCTGGCGGTGTTTTTGGATAATGAGGACCCCTGGGGAATGGTGGACAACCTTTATTCCGGCGGATTTTTGGGAACCTTTGCCCTGGTCCGTGACCGGCGCCAGGCAGCCCGGATTGCGGCGTCGTCCGCAGAGGAGCTGGCCCCGGTCCGTATCATTGAAGCAGGGGAGGTTCTGGTAAAGGTGGAGGCAATTTTTGCATATGAGGACACGGCGGCTGTCATCCAATATACGGCCAGCCGTTTTGATTCATCTGTAAAGGTCGGGATCCGCATCCGGAACAGCTTGAAAAACCGGATGGTCAAATGGATGCTTCCCATGGGCTTTCCGGTGGAACGATACTGTGGAAAAACGGCGTTCGGCATCCAGGACCTGGACCGGCAGGGAAAGGAAACCGTCTCCCAGGAGTATGTGATCGTACAGGGCCATCAGCAGGCGCTCAGTGTGATAAAAACGGGGTGCTATGGGGGACATTTTAAGGATCAGACCCTTGGGATCTCTCTGCTCCGGGGAGCCGCATACTGCGCCCATCCCATCGGGGATCGAAGGACGCTGCCCCCGGACCGGTTTGTGGAGCGGATGGAACAGGAAGAACGTGAGTTCGAGTTCGTATTAAATGCATCGGATCCGGAAACACGGTTTCAGAAGATTGAACGGGAAAGCGGAATCCTCCAGCAAAAGCCCCAGGTCCTTTCCTATTTTCCGGGAGGCGCCGGAAAGGAGACCACATCACTTTTGACCATCGATCATCCCGGGATTGTGATTTCTTCCTTGAAAAAGGCGGCGGATGATTCCGGGTATCTGCTCCGGCTGTTCAACAGTTCTCCTAAAAGGGAGGAATACCGTTTGGAATCGGAGGTTTTCCAGACCGCGTTCTGTGAGACCCTGGAGGGCTTTGAGATCCGGACGCTTTTTCTGGCGGAGCGCAAATGTGTACGGACCGGGCTCATCGACCACAGAGGACTTGCCGGCGTAGATCTGGAGGCAGTTCCGGAGCGGCCGGAGGGCTTCGTGCTGGATGCCATGACAGGCGATCATATGGTACTGCAGCGGGAGCGGCAGAACTGTATCTGGGGAACGAGTACGGCGGACGGGTGGATCGGGATCAGCTTTGGGGGAGAAATATTCTACGGAATGGTGGAAAATGGTCAGTTTGAGCTGTACTTACCGCCCATGCCTCCGGGCGGCCCGTATGATCTGATTCTTTTCCAGGCTTCCCAGAAGCGCACCATAAAAAATGTGCTGGTGGGGGAGGTGTTCCTTCTGGCGGGCCAGTCGAATATGCAGATGCGCATCCAGGAAACAGGGCCTTCTAAGGAGGAGGTGCAGACCTATGAGCATGACCGGATCCGCCTGTTTGAGATTAGGGAGCATTATGAAGAAGATCCGGTGGAGCTTCTGGAATCGTCTGCCGTGAATGGCTGGGGCCCGGCGGTGGGGGAACGGGTCCTTTCCTATTCGGCGGCCGGTTATTATTTTGCGCGGGAGCTTGCCACAAAGTATCCGGATCTTCCCATCGGGCTGGTGATGTGCTGCCAGGGGGCCACCTATCTGTCCACCTGGATTCCCCGGACGGCTTTTGAGGAATTGAAGGAAAGCGGGATCGGGCTGCCCTCTGACGGCAGGGACCCGCGCCTGACGCCGGGGCTTCACTATAACGCCATGGTTTATCCGGCCCGTCGGTTTGGGTTCAAGGCCGTTTTATGGTATCAGGGGGAAGGGCAGCCATTAAATTATGGGGAGGGATTGAAAAAGCTGATTGCTGTCTGGCGAAAGGAATTTGCCAGCCTGGATTTGGGATTTGTGATTTTCACGCTGCCGCGGCTTGTGGTGGATCGATATAATGGCTATGCCCTGGTCAGTGAGCAGGATTGGTTTGAGAGCCGGAAGCAGCAGATGCAGGCGGCCCGGGAAGTGGGGAATGCGGCGTATTGCGTGGCCAACGACCTGGGATCCTATGACGATATCCACCCCTTGGATAAGAAGGCCATGGCGGTGCGCGCGGCCCACGTTTTTATTAAAAAATTCTACGGCGCGCCGGAAACCCTCAGCGGCCCCAGATATGCGGGCTATCGGATCCGGAAAAATGATCTGGAAATCAGGTTTACAAATGTCGGCACGGGCCTGGAGCTTCGGAATAAGCATCTGGGGTTTGAGGTTCTGGATGAAAAGGGGGATTACCGGCCGGCAGAGGTGGAACTTGCCGGGAAGGAGGCAGTCCGGCTTAAGATGCCGGAGGGGATGGAGAAGTGCGAAGGATTCCGTTATGGCTTCCGGAACAGCTATCCAGGTCTTACCCGGGAGGAACAGCGGGATGTAAAAAACGCCGTCTGCCTCTATAATAAAGAAGGGTACCCGGCGGAGCAGATGGAGATCCAAATCCAGGGGTGAGGATGAGGGATGCGGGGAATTGCCTGGAATTTTGCTTCAAAAAAACGATTGACATACGTGTCCTATTTATATTATAATGATTAATACAAATAGGACATATTATTATGAAAAGGAAGTGGAAGCCATGATTTTAACGTTAAATTTTTCCAGCGAGATTCCCATCTATCAGCAGATCCGCAACAGCTTCGTGCTGGCCATCGCGGAGGGCGTTCTGGTGAACGGGGAGCGGCTGCCTACGGTGCGTGCCTTAGCCCAGGAGGCCGGCGTCAACGCCATGACGGTGAATAAGGCGTATCAGCTCTTAAAGCAGGAGGGCTATATTGTTACAGACCGCCGCAACGGCGCCGTGGTGCAGTGCGAGGGGAAGCTCAACGAGGCGGCCTGGGAGGAGATGCTCGGTACCATAAGGCTTTTGGTAGCGGAGGCCCGGCTGGGGGGCGTTACCAGGCAGGAGCTGGTGGCGGAGGTGGAGCAGCAGTATCAAAGGCTTAGCTCCAGCAAGGCAGAGGAAGCGGCCCGGAGTATGGGAGCGGAAGCAGCAATTGGCTGTGAGCCCCTGGCAGAGCGATAGGAGGTGGCAGAGATGAGTGTGAAGATAATTATGGCATTTTGTTTTGTACCTATTGTATTTCTAATGTTTGGAATCCTGTATTTTGAGGGAAAGCGCAAGGGGAATATCCTGCTGGGAGTGACCCTGTGGCCGGGGGCGGAGCAGGAGAAGCGGGTGCAGGAGATCCGCGGAACCTACAAGCATGCCATGTGGTTCTGGCTTGCGGTGTGCCTGGGGCTGTTTGCGGCAAGCTGTCTGCCTCGGAATACCTCCATTTCTGTGAGCCTGCAGTTGTTGTGGCTGATTCTGGTGATGGTGATATTTTTTGTGCCGCATTTTTCGGCCAACCGGAAGCTGAAGGAGGCCAAATGGGAGTGGCTGGCGTCACGGGTGGATGAGGCCGCAGGAGGGAGCCGGCCCATGGAAGATGGTGGCAGGAGGACAGAAGAGGCAGATGAGACAGTCGGGCGGATGGAAGCAGAGGGCCGGTATGCCTCAGAAACGGCGGAAGCGGCGAATCGGCGCCATGTAGACGTGACGGCGGCGGCCCAGACACCGCCAAGACCCTTTTGGAAGGCGGGCTTTGCCGGGGCGCTTCTGGGCTTCGTGCCGGTGCTTTTGGAGCCGTTTCTGGTCCGGGATTCCTTTTACGGCTGGTGGACGGAACTGACGCTTTTATCCCTGGCGTCCGGGGGACTGGCACTGCTCTGGATCATGTGGCATTTCTGGCGGATGCGCACGGATGTGGTGAGCTGGCGCAGCGAGGTAAACCAGCAGGTGGCCCGGGTGCGCCAGTATCAGTGGGGGCGTTTCTGGTGCCTGGCGGTGTGGGAGAGCACGGTTTTCCTGTTTATATTGTGGTATGGGATGCACCGGCCCCACCAGTTGTTTGGAATTACCATTGCGGGCACTTTTGTGGTAACTGTGCTGCTGCTGATCCAGATGATTTTTACCGAACGCAATATCCGTAAGGCTTATGAGGCTTATGCCGACAAGACCTACTGGGAGGAAGCCGAGGATGAGCACTGGCTGGGCGGTATTTTTTACTACAATGAGAAGGATACCCGGTTTATGGTAAATAAGCGGGTAGGTGTGGGAACCACCGTGAATCTGGCAAAGACCAGCGGAAAGGTGTTTATGGGCGTTGCATGCGCGCTGACGGCCGGGCTGCTTTTGTGGGCGGCCATCCTGCTTCCGGCCTATGATTTTGTTCCCATTTCCCTGGAGGTGGCAGACGGGCAGGTGATTTCCCGGCAGTTTGGCCAGGAGTATGCGGTTCCGGTGGAGGAGATCGAAGCGGTGGAGCTGCTTACGGAGCTTCCGTCCATGAGCAAACGGGTGGGGAGCGCCACGGATACCCTGTACAAGGGAAGCTTTCTGGATCAGGACTACCGTTCCTGCAAGGTCTGTGTCCGGGTGGAGAAACCACCGTTTGTGAAAATTATAACAAAAGACGGAATGGTCTTTTATCTCAATGGAGAAAATGAGGAGGAGACCCGGGCAGCGTATGAGAAAATTCTGGATAGGCGGGAATCGGCCGGCGGATGGGGGGATGGATTCATCCGGTAAGGGAATATCGTCTTGCAAGAGTGGGGACAAAAGCGTATAATAGCCTTGTCAGATGATTTTAATCTAAGGAGGAGCATAAGATGAATGAAAAGGTATCAGCTTTACTGAACGATCAGATCAACAAGGAGTTTTACTCTGCCTATCTGTATCTGGACATGGCGAATTTTTACAGCCAGAAGGGGCTGGATGGGTTTGCCAACTGGTATGAGATCCAGGCGAAGGAGGAGCAGGATCACGCCATGCTGATCTATCAGTATCTTCAGAATAACGGGGAGAAGGTGACCCTGGAGGCCATCGGCAAGCCGGATAAGACCTTTACGACCCTGATGGATCCCCTGAAGGCCGGGCTGGAGCATGAGAGATACGTAACGTCCCTCATCAATACCATTTACGAGGCGGCCCAGGAGGCAAAGGATTTCCGCACCACCCAGTTTCTGGATTGGTTTATCAAGGAGCAGGGCGAGGAGGAGAAGAATTCCATGGACCAGATCACCAAAATGGAGCTTTTTGGCGATGATGCCCGCAGCCTGTATATGCTGAACAGCGAGTTAGGCGCACGGACCTATTCCGCGCCTTCTCTGGTACTTTAGGGGAACTGCCTGTCTGGTTTGGAGATTTAAGGGCGTTCATAGCCAAACGAAGAGCCCCCAGGCATCGGGAAAATGCCGGAGTGGCGCTTAGAGGCGCTGGAACGGCTGATTCATCGGAACATTGAAAGGATCTTAGAACTGTAGAGGCAGAAAAGGAGCCGCCGGTAATTCCGGCGGCTCTCATTTTTTCAAAACAGATCCCGTTTGTTAAAACGTGATTTTATAATTAGAAATCGGTCAGATCAGCGGCACGTCTCTCCAGGAATGCACTCATACCTTCCTGCTTGTCATGGGTGGAGCAGGTGATGCCGAACAGATTGGCTTCCATCTCCACCGCGTTTTTGATATCCATGTCATAGCCGTTGTTGATGGCGGCTTTGGCAACGGAAACGGCATAGCTTCCCTTGGAAATGATCTTGGCCGCCATTGCCTTGGCGGTATCCATCAGTTCTTCCTTGGCCACAACCTTGTTCACCAGGCCGATGCGGTACGCTTCATTGGCGTCGATGTTGTCGCAGGTGAAGATCAGCTCCTTGGCGCGGCCCATGCCAACCAGACGGGCAAGCCGCTGGGTGCCGCCAAAGCCGGGGATGATGCCAAGCCCTGTCTCCGGCTGGGCAAAGGTTGCGTTGTCGGCGGCGATACGGATATCACATGCCATGGCGATCTCACAGCCACCGCCCAGTGCGAAGCCGTTGACGGCAGCAATGGTAACCTGGCGCATATTCATCAGCTTGAAGAACGGAGCGGAAGCCCGCATACCGAATGCCCGTGCCTCGGCGGCAGAGAACTTCACCATCTCGGCAATATCTGCCCCGGCTACGAAGGACTTGTAGGGGTTGTCCTTCTTGTCCGGACCGCCGGTGAGGATCACGACCTTCACGTCGTCTCTGGCCTCAATTTCGGTGAGGGCGGTGTTCAACTCGTCCAGAGTCTCGCTGTTTAAAGCATTCAGGGCGCCGGGCCTTGAAATAGTCAGGACAGCGATTTCATTTTCAACTTCCAAGCGTAAATTGTTCATGGTAAAACCTCCTGTAAAATGAGTTTTTCAGTTACCTTTATGTTACAACTTTGATAAAATTTTGTCAATAATAATCAGAAGCATTTATGGCAGGGGAATTTTTGCGGTACTGGCTGGGGGTTACCTTGTATTTCCGCTTAAAAATCCGGTTAAAATAAGAAAGATTCTCAAAGCCGCATTCCGAGGCGACGGCCACAATGGTGTCCGTGGAGGCCAGAAGCAGGCGGGCGGCCATGGTCAGCCGGTAATCATTCAGGTATCCGATGAAGGAAACGCCCATGGTCTGCCGGAAAAACTTCATAAAATGGGACGGGGAGAAGCCGCAGACGCCGGCCATTTTTTCAATGGTCAGCCGCTCCTGATAATGCTCCTCCACGTATTTCAGCAAAAGCTTCACCAGCTCTAGGGATCTTACGGAAGGCTTTGGAGCCGGGACAGGGGCCGTTTCCTCCAGGCAGGAAAAAAGCAGATGGAACAGGTCAAAGAGCCGGGCTTTGATGGCCAGGGTGCTCAAAGGAGTCCCTAAGGCGCTGAAAGCGTCGATCTCGTCCAGGCAGCCGGATAGCCGGGGATGGAGGGGATGGTCCGCCGTAACGTGGGGCATAAGCGGGATCCGGCCCTGCAGCAGGGGCGCAAAATAATGCGCACTGCAGAAATCCGCCTGGGCATTCATCAAAAGGGAAAGCTGGAAAATGATATTTTCGTACTCCATGTAACCGCCGCTGTCCCTCCGGATGGCGTGGAGGTGTCCTGGCGGAACCAGCAGAATATCGCCGGCGCGGGCCGGATGGGGCGTCAGATCCAGATCGATCACGCCCCGGCCCTTTTTGACATAGATAATTTCCATGTCGTTGTGCCAGTGAAGGGGTACAGAGGCAAAATCCACCGGGATGCTGCAGGGATAGATATTAAAAGGAAAAATCAGTTCTCCGTGGGTTTTCCGCTCCTGGATATTTTCGTAGGTCAGGATGTTCATAATCTGCCTCCCTGTCCGGCGCCGTGGCCTGCGAAGCTGTCTGCCGGACTTATAATTGATAGGATTGTATCATATTTTGCCCGGATATTGCAAGATAAGAATGAAAAAAATGCATATAATAATGCCATAAAAAAGTGAAAACAGGAATCCATAAAGGAGGCTTTTTGACATGAATGAAAATACAAGGATCAGAGAAAAACTGGAGCGGATCTGCTGCAATAATCTGGCAGCCTGTACGGACCGCCAGCTTTACGAGGCGCTGCTTACCCTGGTAAACGATATGGCGAAGGAGAAGGAGACGCAGGAAGGAAAGAAGAAAGTGTATTACATTTCCGCGGAATTCCTGATCGGAAAGCTGTTGTCCAACAACCTGATTAACTTAGGTATTTATGAGGATGTGAGGGAGATCCTGGCCCGGTACGGCAAGGATCTGGCCCGCATCGAGGAGCTGGAACCGGAACCCTCCCTGGGAAATGGCGGCCTGGGCCGGCTGGCAGCCTGCTTTTTGGACTCCATGGCGACTTTAGGGATGGCCGGGGACGGCATCGGCCTCAATTATCATTACGGGCTGTTTTTACAGAGCTTTGCGGACAATCTCCAGAAGGAGACGCCCAATCCCTGGCTGGAGGAAAAGAGCTGGCTCAATAAGACGGAGGTTACCTACCCCATCCAGTTTGGCGGCTTTACCGTGCAGTCCCGGATGTATGATATTCTGGTGACCGGATTTGAGAACCGCACCAACCGGCTGCATTTGTTCGACATTGAGACGGTGGACGAGGGCATTGTGGGAGAGGGGATTTCCTTCGATAAGGAAGATATTGTTAAAAATTTAACATTATTCCTGTATCCCGATGACAGCGACGACGCGGGACGGCGGCTTCGGGGTTATCAGCAGTATTTTATGGTGAGCAACGGGGCGCGGCTGATTCTGGACGAGTGCAGGGCCAGGGGCAGCAATCTCTACGATCTGCCGGAATACGCGGCTATCCAGATCAATGACACCCATCCCAGTATGGTGATTCCGGAGCTGATCCGCCTGCTGATGGAGGAGGGCATCCCCATGGACAAAGCCATTGATCTCGTGTCCAGAACCTGTGCCTACACCAACCATACCATTCTGGCGGAGGCTCTGGAAAAATGGCCCATGGACTATCTGTACCAGGTGGTCCCCCAGTTGATGCCCATTATCCGGGAGCTGGACACCCGGGTGAAGGAGAAGTTTGCCGGGGAGAGCCTTGCCATTATCGATAAAAGCCGCCGGGTGCACATGGCCAACCTGGATATCCACTATGGCTACAGCGTCAACGGCGTGGCAAATCTCCATACGGAGATTTTGAAAAACAACGAGCTGAATGATTTTTATAAAATCTATCCGGAAAAATTCAACAACAAGACCAACGGCATCACCTTCCGCCGCTGGCTGATGCACTGCAACCATGGACTTTGCGGGTACCTGAATGAGCTGATCGGTACCGGCTGGCAAAAAGACGCCGGGGAGCTTACAAAGCTTTTGGATTATGCGAAAGATCCGGCGGTGCTTACAAAGCTCCTTGCCATCAAGCAGGAGAATAAACGCTGTCTGGCGGATTACCTTAAGAAAACCCAGGGCGTTGAAATTGACGAAAACTCGATTTTCGATATCCAGATCAAGCGGCTCCATGAGTATAAGCGCCAGCAGTTAAATGCCCTGTATGTAATCCATAAGTATCTGGAGATTAAGGGTGGGAAGCGCCCGGCCACACCCATCACCGTGATTTTCGGGGCCAAGGCCGCGCCGGCTTACGTGATTGCCAAGGATATCATCCATCTGATCCTCTGCCTGCAGCAGGTGATTAACAGCGACCCGGCAGTGAGTCCTTATTTAAAGGTAGTGATGGTGGAGAACTACAATGTCACCAAGGCGGAGAAGCTGATTCCGGCCTGCGATATCTCTGAGCAGATCTCCCTGGCCTCCAAGGAAGCCTCCGGCACCGGAAATATGAAGTTTATGTTAAACGGAGCCGTGACTTTAGGAACCATGGACGGCGCCAACGTGGAGATCGCGGAGCTGGTGGGAGAGGATAATATCTATATTTTCGGAGAATCCTCCGACACGGTCATCGGGCATTACCAGAAAGCCGACTACGTGTCGAAGAAATATTACGAGGAAAATGAAGACATTCAGGAGGCCGTGGATTTTATCATCAGCGATGAGCTGCTGGCGGTGGGGAAAAAAGAGAACCTGATGCGCCTGCACAAAGAGCTGGTTTCCAAGGACTGGTTTATGACGCTTTTGGACTACGAGAGCTATGCCGCCAGGAAGGAGGAAGCGCTGGCCGATTACGAAGACCGCCTCTCCTGGGCAGGAAAAATGCTGGTCAATACGGCCAAAGCCGGCTTCTTCTCCTCCGACCGGACCATTGCCGAGTATAACCGTGACATCTGGCATGTGTAGGACAAGGAAGGACTGGCGTACACCGGTCTTTTCTTTCCGGACGCATATCTGACTGCTTATGGCTCCTTTCCGGCTGCAAGTTTTTGCAGCCGGGCAATTTCCGCCTGCAATTCCTCAATCTGGTCGCGCTGCTGGTCAATCTGGCCACGTTGCTGATTGATCTGATCCTGCTGCTGCTCAATCATATACTGTACCATATTGCGATCCAAAATCTTTAATGCTTCTGAGAAGGGAAGCTGGCTCGCTGGGATCAGGGACGGCCGCTGGTGGGAATCCGGGGTCTTTCTGCCATTCATGTGGACAGTTCCTTTTTTCTGCATACACATTTGTAAAGCCTCCTTTTGTCGTTGCTTGTGATGGGAATTGACGGTGTGAAATCACCGGAAACGTAATATTTTTTCAGATAATGGGATTATACCATGAAGAACCAGGGCTTTGCAAGTGTTTTTTATAAACATCCGCAAGCCCGCGCCAATATATCAGAGATTTCATATTCGCATACCAGGAATTAAAACACAGCCCGCACCGCCTCCAGAAATTTCTCGGCGGCTCGGGAAAATACCTGATATTTCTTCCAGATCAGATGGAGCTCATTGTCTAAGGAGGGTCGGAGGGGTAAAAAGGCCAGAGGGCTGTCTCCGCCGGTATTGATCAGCTTATCCAAGGTCAGGGCACAGCCCAGCCCTTCCTCCACCAGAATCGAAGCGTTGTAGATCAGATTGTAATAAGCGACAATATGGAGCGTATCCAGAGGATGTCTCAGCCAGTCGGCAATCCGGCCATTTGCGGGAATCTGGCGGGAGAGCAGCAACGGAAGCTCCCAAAGATCCTCCGCCTCCACATACCCTTTTTTTGCCAGAGGCTCGTCCTTACGAATCAAAACGCCCCAGGTATCCACTGCCGGAAAGGGCAGGGCCTCATACTTTTCAAGATTCAACTGCCCAAGCACCACGCCAAAATCAATCAGGCCGCGGTCCAGCTCCTCCAGCACATTCCTGGAATCGCCGCTGATAAATGAGTAGCGGATCTGGGGATACTCCCGGGAAAGACGGCGGATGGCCTGTACCACATGGCGCATGGCGTCGGTCTCCCCGCAGCCGATGGTGACCTCGCCCGCCACCAGCTCCTCCGACTGCATCAGGTCATGCTGGGTCCGGTGCACCAGGTCTAAGATCTCCTCAGCCCGCTTGCGCAGGTACATCCCGTCCTCGGTGAGGGTAATCTTCCGGTTGCCACGCAAAAAAAGCTGCTTCCCCAGATCATCTTCTAAGTCCTTTAGCTGTCGGGACAGGGTGGGCTGCGTCAGATGGAGGAATTCGGCGGCCTTGGAGATGCTTTCCTCCCGGGCCACAGCCAGAAAATATTCCAGTACACGAAGTTCCATAAGATATCCCCCTTTTGGATTTTATATCGTATCGGCTGCTCGGCAAATGGGGCTTGCCAGTCTCAATCCATCGTAACAAATCCAGCCATGCCTGTCAAGCATATCAATATATAAAATAGAAGTATTTGCTATTGCTGGGAAAATGTTTTATGATGGTAGAGGTAAAAAGCCCGCCAAGGGCAGGGAAAAGAGGAGAAAACCGTGACGGAAGAACAATTGATCCAATGCCTGGAGGACGCAGGCTGTGATAAGAAAACCATTGCAAGCTGCTGTAGCTGCCTTTCCCAGGATGAGCGGAAGCAGTTGGAGCAGTTGATCAAAAAACACCGCTGCCAGCTTGTATGCAAGATGCATGAGGACCAGAAAATGATCGACTGCCTGGATTATCTGACCTACCAGATCAAAAAGGAGGACGGAAAGCCATGTGAAAAAAGGCAGGAAAAGCGATATGAGGAAAGGAAGGCAAAAGAGCCATGGACCAGAGAGTAATCGATATCATCCTGGATTCCTTCAGTAAAATTCTGCTGCCCGGTCTTACCATGACCATCCCGCTGACGGTGATTTCCTTCTGCCTGGCGATGGTGATCGCAACAGCGGTGGCGATGGTGCAGTTCGCCAACGTCAGAATTTTAAAGCAGATCTGCCGCTTTTACATCTGGGTGATCCGGGGAACCCCCCTTCTGGTACAGCTATACGTGATGTTTTTCGGCCTGCCCAGCGTGGGTGTGGTGCTGGATCCCTTCCCCTGCGCAGTCATTGTGTTCGCCATTAACGAAGGGGCATACTGTGCGGAGACCATGCGGTCCGCCCTGGAATCCGTCCCGGCCGGACAGATCGAGGCAGGCTACTGTGTGGGGCTTTCCTACTGGCAGATTATGCGGCGGATTGTGCTGCCCCAGGCCCTTAGGACAGCGTTCCCGCCCCTGTCCAACTCCCTGATTGCCATGACCAAGGACACCTCCCTGGCTGCCAACATCACGGTGCTGGAAATGTTTATGGCCACCCAGCGGATTGTGGCCAGAACCTATGAGCCGCTGGTGCTTTACATAGAAGTAGGGCTGATTTATCTGCTGTTCTGTACGGTGCTGACAAAGCTTCAGAGCATCGGCGAGAAACGGCTGAACCGCTACCAGAGGCAGGGATGAGGAGCATGACCGTTCTGGCAGAAGGGCAGGAAAAGGAAGAGGTAGAACATGTTAGAGATTCATAACATCAAAAAATCATTCGGAAGCCTTGAGGTATTAAAGGGTGTAGACCTTCGGGTGCAAAAAGGAGACGTGGTGGCGATTTTGGGGCCCAGCGGCTCCGGCAAGACGACGCTTTTGCGCTGCATTAATTTTCTGGAAAAGGCGGACAGCGGCAGCTTCACCTTTGACGGACAGGAGTTTTCCTACGAAGCCATCCGCAAAAAAGAGATTGCCAGGCTCCGGAAAAAGACCGCCTTCGTCTTCCAGAATTACAACCTGTTCCAGAATAAGACGGCTCTGCAGAATGTTACCGAAGGGCTGGTGATTGGCCGGAAGATGAAAAAGGAGCAGGCAGAAGAAATCGGCAGGCGGATGCTGGATAAGGTGGGGATGGGCGAACGCTATGACTATTATCCCGGCCAGTTATCCGGCGGACAGCAGCAGCGCGTGGCCATTGCAAGGGCGCTGGCCACCGATCCGGAGATCATTTATTTTGATGAGCCAACCTCGGCGCTGGATCCGGAGCTGATTGGCGAGGTGCTGGAGGTTATGCGAAGCCTGGCTAAGGAGGGCATGACCATGCTGGTGGTGACCCACGAGATGAGCTTTGCCCGGGAGGTGTCCTCCCAGGTGATCTTTATGGAGCACGGCCAGGTAGTGGAAGCAGGAACGGCTCGTGAATTTTTTAACAATCCCCGGGAAGCGCGGACCAGAGCCTTCCTTGGAATGGATTCGGAAGAGTGAATGAAAAAGGAGATGATTTAAAATGAAAAAGAAATTTTTGCAAACGTTCTGGACCTTTGTATTGGCGGCAGCGCTGCTTGCGAGTACAGCCTGCGGTAGCGGCAGATCCGAACGTCCCGGAAGCGCGGATGTGGTGGAGGAAGACACAAAGGAGGCCGGCACCGACGAGGGAGCGGATACCTCCGGGGAGGCCGGCGACGACGTTTTAGCAGATACAGGAGAGAACAGTGACCTTCTGGAGACGATCCGGCAGCGGGGAGAACTGATTGTGGCGATGGAAGGAACCTGGGCGCCCTGGACCTACCACGATGAGAACGATGAGCTGGCAGGCTACGACGTAGAGGTGGCAAAGGCCATTGCAAGAGAGCTTGGCGTGGAAGCGGTTTTTGTGGAAGGCGAATGGGACGGCCGGTTTGCAGGTATGGACTCCGGCCGCTACGACCTGGTGATCAACGGTGTAGAGCCCACTGAGGAGCGCCGGAAAAAATATGATTTTTCCGAGCCCTACGGCTATATCCGCACGGCCCTGGTGGTGCGGAGCGACAATGAGGACATTCAGAGCTTCGAAGATCTGGAAGGAAAAAGTACCGCCAACAGCATTGCCAGCACCTACATGATTCTGGCAGAGGAGTACGGAGCCACCGCCACCGGCGTGGATACCCTGGACCAGACGCTGGATATGGTGCTCTCCGGCCGGGTAGACGCCACCCTCAATGCAGAAGTGTCCTTTTATGATTATTTTAATATCCATCCGGAAGCAGAGCTTAAGGTGGCGGCCCTGACGGAGGAAGCCTCGCCTGTGCTGATCCCCATGCGCAAGGGCGAGGAGACAGAGACGCTGCGTGCGGCGGTCAACGACGCCATCGCCAGGATCCGGGAATCCGGTGAATTAAGCAGGATTTCGGAAAAATATTTTGGCAGCGATATCTCCGGAGCAGAGACAGGAAATTAACCGTTGCCGTTTCCGGTATCATTTTTTCCAGCCATCAGTTTTTTGAGCAGGACGCCGATATCAACAGGCTTGGAGAGGAAATCGTTCATTCCGCTCTCCAGGGCAAGGGCACGGTCCTCCTGGAAGGTATTGGCAGTGCAGGCATAGATGGTTACCGAGGAGGCGTCCGGCCGGTTCAGACGCCGGATCTTACGGGCGGCGCTGCAGCCGTCCATCACCGGCATCTGCATATCCATGAGAATGATATCAAATTCGCCCACCGCAGACTGGGCAAACAGGTCCAGCGCCTCCTGCCCGTTTGCGGCATGGGCGGTCTCAAAGCCCTCCATGCTCAGAATTTCCAGCAGAACCTCCGCGTTCAGATCCACATCCTCCGCCACCAGAATTTTTAGCGGCCTGTCCTTTTGACCAGAGCATGGGGCAGTGCCATCAGAATCTGCGCAGGCTTCCTCCCTGAGATAATCCGGAATATCCGTGGCGATGACAGAAGGGATCGTAACCGTGAAGGTGCTCCCCACCTCCAACTGGCTCTCCACCGTAATGTCTCCGCCCATGGCGTTAGCCAGGAGCTTGCTGATGGCCATGCCAAGCCCCGTTCCCTTGATCCCGGTGGCAGGGCGGTTCTGTTCCTGGCTGAAGGAGTCGAAAATTTTGCCGATGTACTCCCTGGAAATACCGATTCCGCCATCCTCACACTGGTAAATGGTGGTCACATGGGTATCGTCTGTCCGCTCCTGGCGGACAGAAAGGCGGATAAATCTGCCGCTGGGAGTGAACTTGGCGGCATTGCCCACAATATTCATCAGAATCTGTTTGATACGGGTGGCATCCCCCACGATATAGGGCTCCGTCAGGTCTGTTTCCACGGAAAAATCCACGCCGCGGCTTTTGATATTATCTGCCTGCATGGCGGCGATCTCTTCCATGAGTCCTGCCACTGACAAAGGCTCCTGGATCAGATCCACCTTGCCGGCCTGCAGCTTTGACATATCCAGGATATCGTTGACCAGGGACAGGAGATAACCGGCGGTGCGGTGGGATTTTTGCAGCCATTCCTTGATCTGGGATCTCTGGCTGTCGTCGTCGATATGGGCCATGATCAGATGATTCATGCCGATCAGACCGTTCAAAGGCGTGCGGATCTCATGGCTCATATTGGAGAGAAATTCCTTCTGGGAGCGGGCCGCCTCCCGGGTACGGATGGTTTTGATCTGATAGCGCATCATCACCGCCAGCATGGCAATGACGATGGTCATACTGGCCGCCAGCATGGCAATGCTCATGGTCACAAAGGTCCTGCTCTGCTCGGCAAAGACGGCTTCGTTGACGGACATGATAAAATAAAGGTCGATCCCTTCGGCAAAGGGGATAAAATAAAACAGCTCCTTGTAATCTTCCCCCACATGGGAGTGGTAAAACCCGAAGGTTTCCGAGTTGGCAAGCCGCTCTGCCAGCTCCTGGTAATTCAGCTCGGACTGGGCGGACTGCCGCAGGTGCTCGTAGAGATTATTCTGCTTGTTCTGATAAACCTCCTTGTTGATGTTGACAATATAATTGCCGTTGCGGTCGATGAGCGCACTGTGCCCCCTGGGCTCCCCGTCCTTGAAGAAGCTGTCGATCACCATCTTGTCCTGGATGGAGGAAATATCGTTGATTCCCAGCATGCCGATAAACCGCACGCCCTCCACTTCAAAATCCGAAAGACGAATCCCGTAGAGGATATTTTCGCTCTGGGGCCATCCATCTAAGATTTTGCCATCATACCGTGTAATCACCCTGTCCGCATTTCCCTCAAAAACAGAGAAGAAATCCAGGCGTTCTCCATCATTTCCATCTCCGGAAACGTATGTAATACTGTCATCGGCATAGACGGCGCCATTTTCCGCCACCAGGCAGAGGTGGGAAAAGTTGTTGGTACTGCACTCTAAGCTTAACTGCGTCCCGACCTCAGAAAGCGTCCGGCAGTCGCTGCGCATAAGACGCTCCTGGATCTCAGAAAGATCCTCCCAGCAGATTTCAATATAGGACTGGATGGTGGATTTGTCATGTTCTGCAATCTCGCTGATGGAGCGGATGACATTATCGGAGATGGTCTGATTCAGCGCTCTTGTGTAGAAAAAGATAACGAAGCAGACGATCACCAATGCGGAAACGATCACCAGCGAATAAAAAATACTGTGTCTCTTCTTCACTTTAAAAACCTCACATGCTAGGAATACTATCATATTACACCATTTTTCCAAAAAAATCCATACCAAAAGAAATTCATTGAAAGCCGTCCCAATATGATGTATAATAAAGGGAAGTTGGGGTTTCCCGAAAATATATTGAATGGGGTGCTTGCGTTGCAGGAAAATATAGAACATAAAAGAGAAGATACAGAGAAGGAGCAAAAGGCGGGCATCCGTCTGGGAAGGCTTTGCGTGTTTGTCTGTGTGGTGATCGCTTTTTTAGTGCTGTTTTGTATGGCGGCCCTCTGGCGGGCTCTTGGAAGGAATCCGGAGCTGCCCGGGGATCTTTTGTGGATCCAGTGTTTGTGGCTGGCGGGGATTCTGGCGGCAGTTATTTTTCTGGCGGTTATCATCTACCGTCAGGTGATCCGTGTCCTTCTGGATTTTGAAAACAGTATTTCCAATAACGCCAGGCTTGCGGAGGACGGCGTGTATGAGCTGCGCCGGCTGGCCAGAACCCACAATGCCAGTCTGGAGCAGTCCAGGAGGCTGGAGCGCAGCCTCAGAAGCAAGGCGGATCATGATGTGCTGACGGGACTGTTTAACCGGGGAGGGTTTAAAGTGCTTTTTGAAAAAGCGGCCCGGCAGGGGGAAGGGCAGGGCGCGTTCATGATTATGGATGTGGACTGTTTTAAGGATATCAATGATACATACGGTCATGCCACCGGAGATCTGGCGTTGCAGCATGTGGCCAATATTCTCAGGGAGAGCTTCCGTTCCGGAGATCTGGTGGGACGTTACGGAGGAGACGAATTTATCACCTGGATGCCGGGGATCAGCCAGGAGCATGCGGAATATGTCAGCAACCGTGTCCGCAGCCTGAACCAGAAGCTGGCGGCAGCGGCGGAGGGGATTCCGGCATTGTCCATCAGCGCCGGTGTGTTTATTGGCAATAAACAGATGGAATTTTCGGAGATTTTCCGCAGAGCGGATAAGGCGCTGTATTTTGTCAAGGAACACGGAAGGCAGGGCTGCTGTATTTACGATCAGAGTGAAGTGATACGATAGAGGATGAGATGAAGGATTTTCGATTTTTTTTTGTGGCGGCAACCGGAGCGCCCTTTTCCCTTTATGCAATTCCAAAGGCGAATTATATGATAAAGCACCGGGACAGATACGGCCGGGCCAGGTGTATGAAGTTTGCGGTCCGCATTATCGACCACATGCGCCGCAGAAGCCGCACGGTGACGGAGGTCTACGGCAGGGAGAATCTTCCGATAGAGGGCGGGTTTGCCCTTTACTCCAACCATCAGGGAAAATACGATGCCTTGGGAATTCTTCTGGCAGTAAAGCGTCCCTGCAGCGTTCTCTGGGAGGCAAAGCGGGCGGACCGCCTGCTGGCGCGCCAGATTGCGGGCCTGATCGAAGCGGTGACCATCGACCTTTCCGATCTGCGGGACAAGGCCAGGGCCATCCAGGCGGTGACAAAGGAGGTCCGGGAAGGGCGTAATTACCTGATCTTTCCGGAGGGCGGCTATTGCGGCAACCAGAACCGGCTGCAGGAATTCCAGGGCGGGTGCTTTAGTATCAGCCAGCGGTCTAAGACGCCGATGGTACCCGTGGCCATTTACGATTCCTACAAGGCGATGAATGGCAATTCCCTGAAAAGGGCAAGGACGCAGATTCATTTTCTTCCGCCGGTTCCTTACGAGGAATACAAGGATTTGTCCAAAAAGGAGCTGGCGCTTCTGGTGAAGGAGCGGATTGCCCAAAAGCTTTGGGAAGTGGAGCAGGGTGTGCCGTCTTTGGCGGCGAAGGAGGTGCTTGGATGATACCGAAGGATCCGGTGATGCTGTTAAGCTATGTCAATACGCAGCTTCGGGATTTTTATGACAGTCTGGAAGCGTTCTGCCAGGAGAAGGAGGCGGACCGGGAGGAGATCTGCCGGAAGCTTGCGGCGATCGACTATCGTTATGATACAAAAGTAAATCAGTTTGTGTAGAGATGCCGGAGGGCATCTCGTTTTATGAGGAGAAAAATGACCCACAACTACCAGAGAACCATGTACGCCTGTTTTACCGGTTATATTGTACAAGCCATTGTCAATAATTTTGTTCCGCTGCTGTTTGTTACCTTCCAGGGCAGCTATCAGATTCCGCTGTCCCGGATCACCTTGCTGATCACGGTGAATTTTATGATCCAGCTTCTGGTGGACCTGTTGTCAGCCGGGTTTATCGACCGGATCGGATACCGGGCTTCCATCATCCTGGCCCAATGCTGCGCTGCTCTGGGGCTTTTCCTGCTGACGGTTCTGCCGGAGCTTTTTCCAAGTGCATTTGCCGGGATTCTGACAGCGGTGGCGGTCTACGCGGTGGGCGGCGGCCTGATTGAAGTGCTGGTAAGTCCCATCCTGGAAGCCTGCCCCACGGACAATAAGGAGAAGGCCATGAGTCTTTTGCATTCCTTTTACTGCTGGGGGCATGTGGGGGTGGTGCTGTTGTCTACCGGCTTTTTCGCGGTGTGGGGCATCGGAAATTGGAAGCTTCTGGCCGGAATCTGGGCGTTGGTTCCTCTGGCCAATCTCCTGCTGTTTCTGAAAGCGCCAATCTTTTCCCTTCATGAGGAGGGGGAAAAGGGGCTTACGGTGAAAGAATTATGCACCAAACGTATGTTCTGGATTATGATGCTGATGATGCTCTGCGCCGGGGCTTCGGAGCAGGCGGTGAGCCAGTGGGCCTCCACTTTCGCGGAGAAGGGACTGAACGTCAGTAAAACAGTGGGGGATCTGGCAGGCCCCATGGCCTTTGCCCTGCTGATGGGGCTGTCCAGGCTCCTTTACGGGAAATATGGGGACAGGCTGAATCTGGACCGTTTTATTGTTTATAGCGGGATCCTGTGTATTGCTTCTTATCTGTGGATCGCTTTGCTTCCGGTTCCCCTGCTGGGGCTGGTGGGCTGTGGCGTGTGCGGATTTTCCGTGGGGATTTTCTGGCCCGGTACCTTCAGCAAGGCTTCCGCCTCCATCAAAGGCGGCGGAACGGCCCTGTTTGCCCTGCTGGCGCTGGCAGGAGACCTGGGATGCTCCGGCGGGCCGACCCTGGCGGGCTTTGTGTCCAGCAGCATGGGCAATAACCTGCACATGGGAATTCTGGCGGCGGTTGTCTTTCCGGCGCTTCTGCTGGCAGGGGTTGCGCTGGCCAGGCGGGCGTCCGCCAGGGAATGTTGTTACGTGGCAGATGGCAGTCCCAGGATTGCCGATCAGAAGGAGACAGGAAAATGAAGACATATCATAAAAAAACGGCAGGAGCCACGATCATTGGAGGGGCCGACGGCCCCACCTCGGTGTTTCTGTGCGGCAGGGGCAGGGATAAAAATCCCCTCCGGCGGCTGAAATGGAATCTCAGAAATTGGAAGGATGCAGGAAAGAGGAAGGCGGCGGAGCGCAGAATCAAGGCCGGGGCCCACACGATGGAGGAAACGGTCCGGTATATGATGGAAAAGTACCATGCGGTGGAGGAAGGGGACACCTATCCCCATTACCAGGAGCGCAGGCAGGGCATGAAATATTCCCTGATCCAGCAGCGGCAGCCCCAGCTCCTGGGGAAGATCGAGCCGGTTCATCCCCCCAGGGATCTTAGCGACCCCCAGGAGGCAGCCCGGTGGCTGCAGGAGGTGGAGGCCCAGACGGAGGAGCTTCAAGCGCGGGTCCGTGCGGTTCCCGAAGAGGATTTCCCAATGGAATACCACTTGTATACCATTGATCTGGGAGAGGATGGTATGCTGGAGATGGAAACAGATCCCCTTCATGAACAGTTTAGCTGTTCCTATGCCGGAAAAAAGGAGGTACTGGAGCGGGTCCAGCAGGATCTTTATCTGTACTATGGCGTTTCCCAGGAGGACATCGACCGGAAGACAGAGCGGTACCGGATGCTGGTGCTGGTGCTCAGTTCGTGATCTGGATGTAGGAACACAGCCGCCCGCTATGTGCAGGTCTCGCGCATAGCGGGCGGTATTTTGCCTTCAGCAGTCCGACAAAAGCCTTGCCAGCAGTTGTTTCCGGTTTTGTATGAACATTTCCGTCACTTGATAGCTGTCGGTTTCTTCGTAGGCGCAGGGGTGGATGGGGCCGTCGTCGAAAGAAAGGATTGCCGCATCCGGAATGCCCAGCAGAATGGGAGAGTGGGTCACGATAAAAAACTGGGATTCCTGGCAGGCGCATTGATGGATCAGAAGCAGCAGGGTAAGCTGCCGCTGGGGAGAGAGGGCCGCTTCCGGCTCATCCAGGAAATAAAGACCGTTTGGCCGTAATTGCTGCTGGGCAATGGCCAGGAAGCTTTCGCCATGGGATTTTTCGTGAAAGCGCTGGGAAGGATGCGTTTCATCGGCGTATGCTTCCTCCATGGTAGCCACGTTGTAGAAGCTTTCCGCCCGCAGGAAATAGCCCCATCCGGGCTGGTGGAAGCTCCGGGAGATCCGCAATGCGTCATGGAGATCCGAATGGGAATCGTAGGTGGAAAAACTGTAATTTTTCGTACCGCCCTCGGGATTGAAGCCGGAGGCAATGGCTAAGGCCTCCAGCAGGGTGGATTTGCCGCTGCCGTTTTCTCCCACGAAGAAGGTGATGGGGGAGGTGAAGGTTAGCTGGCTGATCCCGCGGAGGGCCTCAATCTCCCGAAGGTAGCTGCAGGGTGGGAGCTTGTCCCAGTTGATGGATGCGCTTTGCAGGAATAAAGGGTTCATCGGAGTGCCGCCTTTCTGGTTTTATGATAAGTCTATCCTTAGGGTGTTCTCACCAGTTTAAATGTGAAGGAGTGATTTTGACATGGATATTTTAAAGCAATTGACGAAAAAATTAATGGAACTTTGGGAACTTTTATCAATTCCGCCCAGGTTTACCTCAACGGGCGCGAATATTTTATGAGGCTGCTGTCCAAGCCTCATAAAATTTTTATTAAAAGTCCATCCATTCAAACCCACCAACGGAAAAACTTGTTACAAATTCCAAGCCGTCAATGTTTTTGCAAGCATTGATACTTTCATCAAAAGACATTAACATCAAAAATTATCACTTCTCTGTCAACTACCGATTTGTTTCTTCCATGAATTGTATCATAAATTGGTGGAAATATCTATAAAAAGTATCGCAAAAAATGTTGGCGTTTCCCTTGTATGATATCTTCCCACAGAACCGCGCAGAGAGAATCATTTGCCGCACGCATCATTTCAAAAAGTTTCAAATCGTAATCTCAGGAGTTTGCCTGCACAATGGATTTCCCATGCGAAACAGGATAGAATAAGCTTGTAGCAAACATACAAAATACAGAGGAGGTATTTCGATGAAAAGGAAGGTATTAGCAGTATTATTGGCAACGTCCTTGCTGGCAGCAGGCCTTATGGGGTGTAGCGCCAAGGACAACGGGGACACACAAAAGGCAGATACCCAGGGCGGGGGCGCCACAGAGGACAATGCCGGCGATGAGGCAGGGGACAAGGAACAGGATGAGGAGAGCCAGGGAGATACGGGAAATGACGAACTGGTGGAGATTGTCTGGCAGTGGCCGTCCACAGGCAACACGGGCACCGGCTTCCAGGCGGTAGAGGATGCCTTAAATGCCATGATGGAGAAGGACATCGGCGTCCATGTGACCTTGTATCCGGTGACATTTTCCAATATGGCCAACCAGACAGCCATGGATGTATCGGCCGGAGAGCAGGTAGACCTGGTGCTGTCGGTGGGAACCGGCGTGGGAAGCCTGGTGAGCAACGGATTTATTGAGCCGCTGGACGATATTATCGAAGAACATGGAGCGGCGATTCTGGAGAAATGTGATGTGGGGATAGCCGGCGGTTATTATAACGGACAATTGTATGGTATACCGAATGCTTACATTCTCGGGCAGTCCTATGGGTTTATGGCAAGGAAGGATTTACTGGACAAGTACAATATCGAGGTTGATGAGAACAAGCTTTATACCTGGGATGAGTATGAGGAAATCTTTGCTACGGTAAAGGCCGGCGAGGGAGACGGATTTTTCTGTATGATTCCCGACGCCACATCGGAAGCGCCCTTGCACAGATGCGCCTTTGAGTATGACAGGCTGGGAGGAACCATAGGCTCCGGGGTTTTGATGCTGAATGAAAGCTTTGAGGATCTGACGGTCAAGAATATGTTTGAGACCGAGGCTTATGCGGATTATGCCAAGAGGATGTATGACTGGGCGCAGAAGGGATATATTTCCAAGGATGCTTCCACCAATACGGAGAGTCCGCAGGTCATGATCGCAGGCGGAAATTATCTGGGAATGTTCTACTGGACGACACCGGGAGCAGCGGAGGATGTCTCGGTTCAGACAGGGACGGAGATGGTATCGCTTCATTGCATTGCGCCTTATACGCCTACCGACGAATTCAATAATATTTTGTGGAGCGTACCCATTACCTCTGTGAATCCGGCAAAGGCCGTAGAAGCCCTTAATTACATTTATGAGCACAATGAGGCGGCTTGGCTGCTCCAGTTTGGAATTGAAGGAGAGACCTATGAGATCATAGAGGAGGCTGACGAAGGAAAGGTATTCCGCTATCTTTCCAGCGATATCACAGCGCTCCCCTATTACCAGGATTACGGTGTGTATGGAGACCGCCTGGCATGGCCGGTAGCCGAAGGGAAGGCTGTGGATTCCAATGCAAGGCTGAGGGAGTTCAGTGAGAGCATTCCCGAATCCAGGCGGAGCCCGGCAATGGGATACTGCTTTAACTATGAAAATGTTGCCACAGAATATTCCGCCGTAGCAGCGGTGATCGCCCAATATGTTCCCAGCATTAACTGCGGCGTTATCGATCCCGATAAGAATCTGCAGGAATTCCGGGATGCGCTAAAGGCTGCGGGCATCGACAAGGTGATTGAGGAGAACCAGCGCCAGATGGACGAGTGGGCAGCGAATCGCTAGTAGAACAACGGATCTGACAGGAGCTGTCAGAACTTGCACAATGGCATGGGATCGGTGGGTTCCATGCCATTCATCATAAGGAGTGCACTGCATGAATGAAAAAACAAAAAAGCGTAAGAAAAAAATCCGCTGGAAACGGATCTGGCCTTTTTATTTGATGGCGCTGCCGGGGATTCTTTATATGCTGGTCAATAATTATCTGCCCATGTTCGGCATTGTCATTGCTTTCAAGAAGCTGGATTTCCGGAAAGGGATTCTGGGAAGCCCCTGGGCAGGGCTTGATAACTTCAAATTTTTGTTCGCATCGGCGGATGCCTGGGTGATTACCAGGAATACCATCGGCTATAGCATTGTTTTCTTTATTACCGGTACCGTGATGGCCATTCTTGTGGCAATTTTGCTAAACGAGATCCGGGCGCAGAAGATGAAAAAAACCTGCCAGAGCCTGATCCTTTTGCCCTATCTGATTAGCTGGGTGATTGTCAGCTATCTGGCGTATTCTTACCTGGCGGCAGAGGTGGGGCTGTTCAACAAAGGAATTATTGAACCCCTGGGGGGGACGGGCATTAACTGGTACAATGAAAAGAGCTACTGGCCCTTTATCCTGGTGTTTGTGGCCACCTGGAAAAATCTGGGGTACAACGTGATTATTTATCTTTCCAGCATCGTGGGGATCAGTACGGATTATTATGAGGCGGCCCGCATCGATGGGGCCAGCAAATGGCAGCAGATCACAAAGATCACGCTCCCGTTGCTGAAGCCTACGGTAGTTACCCTGGTGATTATCGCCTTAGGGAGCGTGTTCCGCTCCGATTTCGGGCTTTTCTACCAGATGCCCAGAAACAGCGGGACGTTGTATCCGGTAACCAGAACCCTGGATGTCTATGTATACCAGGCGCTGATGAACAACAACGATTTCGCCATGTCCAGCGCAGCCAGCGTGTACCAGGCGGTGGTGGGATTTGTGTTGATTCTTGTGGCCAACAAGCTGGTGAAAAAGTACGAGTCCAACAGCGCGTTGTTTTAGGAGGTGTAATGTGAGAACAAGAGAATATATCATAACCCAGATTCTGGCCTATGTCGTATGCGGGCTTGCGGCACTTCTGGCCCTGCTGCCTTTTGTGTTGTTGCTGATTGCTTCTTTTACAGATAATAACTGGGCCACTGCCAACGGATTTTCTTATTTTCCGGAAAAATGGAGCCTTGAAGCTTACCGGTATATCATTGGCCAGTGGGAGGTGATCGGCAGATCATACCTGATGACAATTATCGTCACATTTATTGGAACTGCCATGAGTATCTTAGTGACCACTTTATTTGCCTATGCCATTACCCAGAGGGAAGTACCGGGAATGCGTATCATCAGCTTTATGATGGTGTTTACCATGCTGTTTAATGGCGGACTGGTGGCTACTTATTATACTTATGTCAATTATTTCCATATCCGCAACACCATTTGGGCACTGATTGTTCCCAATTTGATGATGAATGCTTTTAATGTGATCCTGGTGCGGAATTATTTTACCAATAATATTCCTTTCAGCCTGATTGAAGCATCGCGGCTGGATGGAGCCAGTGAATTCGGTATATTTTTTAAGGTCGTGATGCCTTTAAGTCTTCCAATTACGGCCACCATTGGATTGATGGCCGGTCTGGGCTATTGGAATAACTGGGAAAATGGTATGTACTATCTGACGGAGCGGGGGGGCGGCCATCTCTATACCATCCAGGTGATATTAAATAACATCAATGAAAATATCCAGGCCCTGCTGAAAAACCAGTCCATTATTTCCGGACTTCATGTGGAGCTTCCGTCCACAACGGTGCGGATGGCGATTGCGGCTGTAGGAATTTTGCCAATTTTGTTTTTGTATCCTTTTTTTCAAAAGTATTTTGTAAAAGGAATTACCATTGGCGGGGTGAAGGAATAGGAATTTGCAAAAAAGGAGGAGTATCATGGAACTATTTGGAGTGGAAAAGCTTGCATATTTGTCGGATTCGGTGAGCCGTTCCATTTCGCCGGAGAACCTTACCGGTGAAAAAGGAAAGGGGGCCATGACAGGCCTGGAAGAAGGAACCGGGGGAAAATGCGCCAGGGAACTGGGGATTGGCTGGAAGGTAAATCCCTGTATTCTGATCCCGGCAGGAGAAACCGCCGTATTGGCGGACATCGGGGGGCAGGGGATGATTCGGCATATCTGGATGACGCCTACCGGTGTCTGGCGAAACCTGATCCTGCGGTTTTTCTGGGAGGACTGTGAGGTTCCGGCGGTGGAGTGTCCGGTAGGTGATTTTTTTGCCGCTGGCTGGAATACCTATCATAAAGTTTCCTCCGCAGCGGTATGTGTCAATCCGGGCAGTGCGTTTAACTGTTACTGGCCGATGCCGTTTCGGAAAAAATGCAAAATTACCATGGAGAATACCGGCGAGGAGAAGGTGACACTTTTTTATCAGATCGACTATGAACTGGGGGTGGTACCGGAAAGCTGCGCTTATTTCCATGCACAGTTCAGGCGGGTAAATCCGGTGCCCTACAAGGAGCCCTATACCTTGCTGGAGGTTCCGGGGCAGGGGCACTATGTGGGGACGTATCTTGCATGGGGCAGCAATAACAACAACTGGTGGGGAGAGGGGGAGATGAAATTCTATCTGGATGGAGACCAGGAATTCCCAACAATCTGCGGAACAGGCCTTGAGGATTATTTTTGCGGTTCCTATAATTTTGAAAACCAGAAGACACATCGTTATGAGACCTACTGTACGCCCTATGCAGGATTGTGTTATGTGTCGGAACCGGATGGGCTTTATAACAGTCAGCAGCGCTTTGGAATGTACCGCTGGCATTTGTGTGACCCGATCCATTTTAAGCAGGAGATCCGGGTGACTGTGCAGGCCCTGGGGTGGCGCAGTGGGAACCGTTTTCTGCCTCTGCAGGATGATGTGGCTTCGGTTTCCTATTTTTACCTGAAGGATCCTGGAACCGCACTGTATCCCCTTCCGGATCGTGATTATTTGGAAATCATCTGATCTGCTAAGCAGCAGAAGAAAGGAATAAGAGGAATGAGCTATAACTATAAGATCCCCGAAGACATCCTGGCCCACACAGGAGACGAATACGAGAAGTACTTTGGCGCGGTAATTCCGCCCATTTTCCAGAATACGTTGTTTGCAGTGTCCACCTCGGCAAACAATATTCCTGAGCATCCCTATTTTTATACCAGAGAAAGCAATCCCACCGTGGAGGCCGCGGAGAAAAAGCTGGCGGCCCTGGAAGGAGGAGAGGATGCTTTGTTCTTTTCCTCCGGAATGGCAGCCATTTCCGCGGCCATGCTGCATTTTCTGAAAAAGGATTGTCATGTGATTACGATCAAAAGCATTTATGGCCCGGCACGGGCACTGCTAAAGGAGTATTTTCCTAAAAAATTTGGGATCCGGACCAGTTTTCTTTCAGAGGAAGAAGCAGAGCATCTTGAGGATTTTATTCGGGAGGATACCCGGCTGATTTACCTGGAAAGCCCCTCCACCGCAGTGTTTTATCAGCAGGATCTTGAAAAGATTGGAGAACTGGGAAGGAAATATCATATCGGGACAGTGATTGACAATACCTGTGGAACGCCCTTGTACCAGCATCCATTGGAATATGGCATTGACATTTCCGTCCATACTGCCACCAAGTATCTAAGCGGTCACAGCGATGTAATTGCAGGGGCGCTGGTCAGCTCCTGCGAGGTCTGCAGGGAGATCCGGGAGCAGGAGAGGGCTCTTTTCGGGGGATGCGCCGATCCCCATCAGGTCTGGCTGGTTCTGCGGGGGATGCGTACCTTGAAGCTCCGCCTTGAGCAGCATGGGAAAAATGCTCTGGCGGTAGCGGAGTATCTACAGCAGCATCCCCAGGTAGAGCGGGTATTTTACCCTGGCCTTTCAGAAGGACGGCAAAAAGAACTGGCCCGGCGGCAGTTGACCGGGTATAATGGCCTTATGAGCTTTATTATGAAAGGGACGCCCCGGCAGGCGGAAGTGTTTCTGGACGCGCTGCAGGTGTTTTTGAAGGGTTGCTCCTGGGGAGGTTTCGAGAGTCTCGCGTATCCCTTTTCTGTGGGCACTTCTTCAGAGTATAATGAAAATGCAGGATTTCCTGCAAACCTGATCCGGCTTCATGTGGGGCTGGAGCATGTGGACACCTTGATTGCAGATCTTGCACAGGCACTTGAGAAAAGCGCAAAAGAGGAATAGGTGAAGGGGCGGGGAACTGGAAGAATTTAAAGAGAGGAGACAGAAAATGGAATTGAAATACCAGGAAAATTGGGAGACAATAAAAAAGAGGATGCAGCTATTGTGGGAAAATGAAATCTTAGACCGCCCTATGGTTGCCGTGGAATGCCCCAGGGACGAGGCGGATCTATATAGAAACGAAAAGCCCGCGGACCCGGTGGAATTAAAAAAGTATTATACGGATCCAGAGTGGATTCTTACAAGGAATATTGAGCGTTTTGAAAAAACGTATTTTGGCGGGGATGCCCTGCCCTGTATTTTCCCTTACTGGGGAACCGGCGGACATGCGAAATATCTGGGACCCCATGTGCAGTATCACAGGGACACCATCTGGATTGATCCGGCCTTTTCGGATTACGAAGAATTTTCTTTTGCGTTTGATAGGGAAAATGAGACCTACCAGGCGGAGCTTTCAGCGATGCGGTACCTGGCGGAGGAGGGGATGGGCAAATTTTTTGTATCCATGCCAGACAACTGCGGAAGCTATGATGCTTTATCCCAGCTACGGGGCGGGGAAGAATTTATTATTGATCTGCTGGAGGAGCCGGAGCTTGTCAAAAACTGCGGGAATCAGATGGTCGATCTGCTGATCCAGAGCGGTAATGAAATGTTCAAAATTCTGCGGGAGAATAATGACGGTGGTTCTACGCAAGGATGGTATGGTACCTGGTGTCCTGGCACCCATATGCAGCTTCAGTGCGACCTGTCGGTGATGATTTCCCAGGAAATGTTCGCAGAATTTATCGTGGAGGAATTAAAGCGTACCGCAGATTGGCTGGACCATGCTATCTACCATATGGACGGCCTGGAGCAGCTCCGCCATCTGGACCAGATTCTGGCGGTTCCAGGGATCGATATGATCCAGTGGGTGCAGGTGGTAGGGCAGCCGGATCTTACGGCGCCAAAGAACCTTTCGGCAGCCCGCCGGATCCAGCAGGCAGGGAAAGGGCTTCTGGTGTTTGTGAATAAATGTCAGCTTGACACCCTTGTCCGGGAACTGTCCCCCCAGGGACGGTTTTTGATTGTGGGGGATGCAAAAAACAGGCAGGAGGCAGATGAGATTGTGAAATTTATCACAAACAATAGCTTTCAGAAATCCTTTTATTGACAGATGGCAGGCGTTTCTGGCAGGAATTTTTGACGGGGGAAAAGAAAAACAGGGAGCAATATGAAGAAGAAACTGAGAACCTTTTTTAGCAGGATTACCACAAAGGTGTTTTTGGTGTTGCTGGTGCTGATCGTCCCGGTGAACATTCTGATGATGGTGATGAACGGCTACGTGATGGAGGCCATGGAGGAAAAGGTCAACTTGTCCGTAAAGAGCGTAATGGAAAATTACATTACACTGCTGGAGAGCCGGATGCAGCTAGGCAGCAACCTGTTGTGGCATATGAAGTACGAAAATAAGAATGCTATCGCTATGCAGGCCCAGACCGACCAGGAATATTATGCGTTTTACAAAACACAATTTTATTATGAACTCAAGGAAATGATGGAGCTTACGGATGGGCTGGATACTTATTTTTTTATTGTGCGCAGCAGAAAGGACGTAGTTCTGTGGGATGACGGCGCCAGTGGCTTCCAAGCCAAGCGGGAGATGATCTGGAGTGAAGAACAGGCTGGCGGTTGGCGGAAGGGATGGGATTTAAAGACAATGAATGGGAGGGAATCGTTGTGCTTATATGTGGAATTGCAGGATGTGGCCTACGGGGGCTGGATTTATCTGGACGACGTGAAAAAGCAGTTGGAAAATGATATTCAATATGAGTCGGATTCCTACACCTTTACTTTACAGGAAGGAGAAGATCAAAAAGACGCCATCCGCATCACCAATGCCAGCAGCAAAGGCGATTTCCACCTCAACGCCTACCTGGAAAAGGAAGAAATTTTTGGAAGTATCCGGGCGGCCAACCTCTATGTCCAACTGGGCGCCATCGTCGCGCTGTTTTTGTTCCCGGTGCTGTACCTGGTGATCCGTGCCCTGCTGATCGTACCGCTGAAAAACTTAAAGATCGAGAATTACGAAAAGGAGCTGGAACGGGAAAAAATGGAGTTGAAAAATCTCCAGCTCCAGATCCGTCCCCATTTCCTCTTGAACACCTTCAATCTGGTATTCGCCCTGGCCAAGCGCCATGAAAATGAGGCCATCCAGGAGATTATCCTGTATCTGTCCGATTATTTCCGTTACCTGTTCCGCAGTGAAAAGAGTCTGGAGCTGTTCGGGCGGGAGCAGAGCCTGATCGAGGGCTATATCAAGATGGCCCAGATCCGTTATCCGGACAGTATCATGATTTCCTATGAGTACGATTCCAAGATTTCTCTGGTGCGCCTGCCGCCATTGCTTTTGCACAATTTTGTGGAAAATATTGTGAAGCATGTGGTGAAAAAGGGAAAACTGACCCAGATACGTATCACGGGGCAGTATGAAAAGGGGATCGCTACCTTCCGGATTATGGATAACGGCCAGGGAATTCCGGAAGAACGGGTAAAGGAGCTGGACAGCGCCATGCGCCAGAATGCGTTTTCCGGGATTTCCGTGGGTTTTTCCAATTCCCTGAAGCGCATAAAGTATTTTTACGGCGAGGGGGCGGACATCCTGATCTCGTCGGCGGTGGGGGAAGGAACCTGTATTACCCTGACGATTCCCTATGATTTGGAGGAAGAACGGAAATGACACTTCTGATTGTAAATGACGATTCCATTGTTGCGGATACCATGAAGGAGGAAATGGACCTGGCGCAGTACGGGATCCATGAGGCTTTTGTGGCTTACGATGCCCAGGCGGCCAAGGAGATCATAAAGGAGCAGGAGATCGACATTTTGCTGTGCGACATCGAGATGCCCGGGGAGAACGGGCTGGAGTTGCTGCGCTGGGTCCGTAAGGAGGAGCGGGAGATCGAATGTATTTTCTTAACCTGCCATGCCAAGTTTAACTACGCCCAGGAGGCCATCAGCCTCCAGTGCCAGGATTACATTCTGACGCCGGCAAAATATGAGGACATCGGCCGGGTGATCCAGAACGTGGCGGACCGGATCCAGGTCAGGCGCAAGGAGCAGCTTTATACGGAATATGGCCGGCATTATTTTAAGAAGGACCAGAAAACCGGGGATGAGGGGGAGAATGTAAAATTAAAGCCCCAGGAGGTGGTGGAGATGGTGGCCGCCTATATCATGGAGCATATCGCCGAGAGCGATCTGAGCGTAGAAAATATCGCGGACCGCTTTCATTTTCACCCGGTCTATCTAAACCGGATCTTCCGCAAGGAAAAGCAGGTTTCCATCGGCCAGTTTATTATCAATGAACGGATGAAGCTGGCAGCCCTGCTCTTAAAGGAGGGCTGCTGCAGCGTTACCGAGGTGGCGGAACGGGTGGGGTATGCCCATTATACGAATTTTTACAATATGTTTAAAAAGACCTATAAGATTTCTCCGGTGCAGTATGTGGAGGAGCATGTCGGTGGGAAGGGAGAAAAGGGGGGAAAGATGCTTTCATAATGGGTATGGCCATAGGTGCTGCATACTTGTCGAAATCGTTGCATTTATTATAATTATCACGAAAATTCATGCTTTTGATCCCACCCACCAATTGCATAAAAGCAGGAATTTTCGGGATGTGCTCCCAGTGCCGTTTGTTCCTGTAAAAAGAGCGTCCCCTGGTGTGGGGGGGATGGATGTCAGAGATCAGGAGAAAAAAGGAGGAGAAAAAAGGAGGAATGTTATGGCACAGGAGATTGCCTATCAGAACAAGGACATTGAGTTTAAGATCCTCAGTGAGACCTTTAAGGAGCGGTCCTTTGCGGCGTATGGGCTGGACCTGCCGAGGATTCGGGAGGTGCTGCCTACGAAACCGGTGATGTGAGGCAGGGAGAGAGAAGAAGCAGGAGCGCTATATCGAATTAAAAGTAATCCTGGCAGCTTCCGGCGTAAATCTGACAGAGCTTGACAAAATTAAGGAATAAAGTTCTTGACAAATTCCGGCAGGAGTGGTTTAATAATAAAAAATCAATAAAAGCCAAACCGTTGAAGCGGAGATAACGGTAATTATGCTTCTACAGAGAGCCCGTGTTGCTGAGAGTCGGGTGGAACACAGATTATCAAATGGACCGCGGAGGGCGCAGTCAAATGTACCGGATGACCGGAGAACAAAGTAAGGTACAGAGTATTCTGCGACGTGCGGGCATACGTCAGTTGCCGGGGATATGACGGTATCCCGCTAAGGGTACGGCCTCTGGCCGTGAATCAAGGTGGCACCGCGGATCAAGTGGATTATTGGAAGAGATTCGTCCTTGACAGAAGTAAGATTCTGTCAAGGACGTTTTTTGTATGCACAGGCCCGTGCAGAAGAAATAGGAGGTAAGAATATGAATATTTCACCAAGTCTGGAACAGGTAGAAAAAATCGCGTCCGGCGGGCAGTACAAGATCCTGCCGGTGAGCTGCGAGATGCTTTCCGAAATCTGTACACCCATCGAGGCCATGAGGATCCTGAAAAATGTATCCACCCACTGCTATCTGCTGGAGACAGTGGCGGAGAAGGAAACATGGGGCTGCTACACGTTCCCGGGCTTTGACCCGAAGCTGGAGATTACCTGAATGGATGGGGAGATCCGGGAAGACATGGACGCGTTGGATGCCATAGAAGCGGTGCTTCCGGCAGGAACCCTTTCCGGGGCGCCCAAGATCCGGGCCTGCCAGTTGATCGGGGAAGCTTACCGTGTGATGAATGAGATCATGAGCGGGGAGACCTCTGTTACCCAGAACTCCGCTTTTCTGGCGGCCCTTTCCACCAAAAGCGCCCGGGCGGAAACCCGGGATGAGATTGCAGGCTGTGCGGCGACGATTAGGGAGCACTCCAGGAAGCAGAAGACGAGAATGGACT